>JAYTUE010000141.1:0-24180 GCA_043744715.1 Verrucomicrobiota bacterium
CTGGGCTACCAGACACCCGTGGACTTCGAGAACCAACTCAACTAAAACACCCATGCGCCCCCACCCCCAAAAGGTGTCCATCAATCCGGGTTAAGACCAGCCCAAGACCCAGGCTCTGTTTCGGAGGAAGCGTCTTGGAGACGATCAGCCTGAAGACTTGGCTGTCGTTCGGAATCAAAGGGACTTCGGACCGGAGCCTCTTCGGACCACCAAACCTCGCTTGGAGTGAGTCCAGGACGTCTTTGGCCCTGTTGTCCAAGTCATGTTTCCGGAGATCGCGAGCACCCAAGTAGAGGCGAACCTCGACTTCTAGCTTGTCAGAAACGGAATACTGGATTCCTCGCTTCCTGAACGCGTCAGCGGCATTGAGATAAATTGCCTTACGCCATTCATTCCGTGGAAACACGTAGTGAGGCAGTCGGAATTGGACCTTCAGCCGGAGCTTCGACACGGACTATCGCTCCCTCACATGTCCTGCGGACCGGCCATCTTCTCGCCGTCGAGGGTGTAGATGCCGACGAGGTAGCCGTTCTCGCGGACTTCGCCGACGTGCAGCTTGCCGTATAGCGTGACGGGCTGGTCCATCAGCGGGCGAATGCCTTTGCCGGTCATCTTCACGCTGATCCATTCGTTGATCTTCGGCACGGCACCGTAGCAGCACATCGACTGGTCGCGCATGATGAGGAACTCCGTCACCAGTCCGCCCTCGACCTTGAGCGGGAGCATGAAGCCCTTCACGGCCACCTTCTGCTGGTTGAGGGCTTTCACCTTTTCCGGGATCTGGCCGTCGGTCCGTTGCCGGGCCTCGTCCAGCCGGTTCGTCTGGGCGAGCAGGAGATCCTCGGGCAGGTCGAAGGCATAGCCCGAGAGCTTGTCGAAGCCGACCCCGGTGTAGCCGGGGTCAACATCCTGCGGCGCTTCCAAGGCGGTCGCGGTGCCGAGGGCCTTGTCCGGGATCAACGACGCGGCGGAGTCCTCCGCCAGCTGGTCGACGCTCCTGGGTTTTGCGCCGGCCGACGTGATCGGCGCGGCAATGGGTTCGCCTCTGATCGCCGCGACGGGCGCTCCCTCTGCCGCAGCGCCTACGTTGCCGGCAGTGGGTTTCACGGGGGCATTGGTCGCGGGAGGCGTCGGAGGGGTGGACTGAGGGGAACAGCCGACGGCGAACACGGCGGCGGCGACGACGGAGAGCGAAATGCGGGCGATGGAATTCATGGGGCGTTTCAGCGGTTTCCGATCATTTCTTCAGGTCGAATGTCCGGACGGAAAACTGCCTGCTTCCAATCTGGAGCGAAGGGACGCGCACGGCAAGGGGCTTGGCGGTCTTGAAGGCGTCCGACAGGGCCTCGAACTGGGAGGTGTCGCCGGCCTTCTCGCCGGTGGCCGGGTTGGCCGTGGCCTTGAGAACCACGGCCTCGATTTTCCCCGCGTCGGCGACCTCGACAACTAGCGTCTCGTTGGTCAGGCGGACGAAGTTCTCGGCGTGGGCATCGAGCACCCACAGGGTCAGTTTACCGGACGTGCCGTCGCGGAGGAGTTCCAGGTTGAAGTCGTGGGAACCGACTTCGACCAACTGCCCTCCCATCTTGGCCGGGTGGGCGTGGGCGTCCTTGCCGGCGGAGTGGTCGTGCCCGGCGTGGTCATCCTTCTTTCCGCAGCCGGAGGTGAGGAGGATGGCCGGAATCAAAAGTGCGAGAGCGAGGAGTTTCATGGATGGATGGAGGTTCAGGATACGGGAACAAGGTTCTCTGCGACCGGCGTGCGGTAGGCTTTCCAGGCGGGAACAACCCCGGCCAAGGCCCCGAGCGCGATCATGCCGCCGGTCGCCCAGATCATGACCGGGTGGAAGGCCATCGCGTTCAAGACGACGCCGGTTTGCGACCGGATGATGGCGGCGGCGGTGCCGACAATCGCGGCGTAGACGACGAAGGCCGCGACCATTCCCAGCGTGGCGATGGTGGCGGATTCGAGGACGATGGTGCCGAAGATGATTCCACGCCGCGCACCGAGTGCGCGGAGGATGGCGATGTCGCGGCGGCGCTCGTTCATCGAGTTGTAGATGCTGGCGAGGATCGAGCCGGCGGCGACGAGCGCGACGAGGTAGGCCACGAGCGCGAGGATCTTGTCGAACCAGCCGATCTTCTCGAAGAGCTGGGTCATCACCGTGTCGATGGGCCAGGCGAATGTCAGCCGGTCGCCCTGCTTGTTATACATCGTGTCGAGGCGGAACCCGGTCTGGGCGCCGCCGCGCAGCTTGATGAGCACGGCGCTGACCTGCGACGACAACGCGGCATCGTGCCCGCCCATGAGCTGCACGCCGCTCAGGGGGATCCAGATCACGCGGTCGGTCGGGGTGTTCGACGGCTCGAGCACGCCCACCACGACGTAGGTTTCCTGGTGCTGGCTCTTCGGGTCGAAGTTCAATCCGTGGAACGGCTGGAAGGTGACGCCGACTTTCAGCCCGAGCTTCTGCGCCGCGAAACTGCCGACCACCGCTTCCCGCAGTGTCGGATCGAAGACGCGCCCGGAATGGAGGCGGTAGCGTTTGCCCGGCGTGTATTCCACGTCGGTAAGCAGGTTCGTCAGCGTGCCGACGATCCGGTAGCCGTAATAATTGTCGCCGACGGCGATGGGGATGGCGTGCTGGACGGCGGGGTGTTTGCGGATGTCCTCGACGTCCGCCGGGGCCAGCAGGCCGGGCGATGCTTCGAGGTGGAAGATCGAGTTGAGCACGAGCTGGAGCTTGGAACTGCGCGGCCCGAGGACGGCGTCGAAGCCGGCGTTGACCTGGCTGAAGTTCCGCTGCGCTTCCGTCTTCACCACCCAGACGGCCATGAGCAATCCTCCCGCGAGCGCGATGGAGAACGCCGTGATGACGGTGGACAAGGCGTGCTGGCGCAGGCTGCGAAGAACGATGGTCCCGAGGTTCATCGTTTCCCCTCCTTCTCGATCTCCTTCTCGACGGCTCGTGAACGAGCAGGAGAAGGAGGCCGAGATAGGTCTACCGAAGCCGCGCGATTGATCTCCGCGAGATCCAGCCGGGTCTCGAACTGCCCGAGGACTTCCCGGTCGTGGCTTACGAGAAGCAGCGCGGCCCCGTTTTCCGCACAAGCCTCGCGCACGAGCCGAAGCGCGTCGCTGGCGTTGCGGAAGTCGAGGTTGCCGGTGGGTTCATCGGCCAGGACGAGCTTGGGGCGATTGGCTAAAGCGCGCGCGACGGCGACCCTTTGCTGCTGCCCGCTGGAGAGCTGGCGCGGCCGATGATGCAACCGGTCATGAAGGCCGACGCGCACCAGCAAGCTCTCGGCAAAGGCCCTGTCCGCCCCCGGACCAAAGGTCATTCCGAGGAGCACGTTCTCCAGCACGGTGAAGCCGTGGAGCAGGTTGAAGGTTTGGAAGATGTAGCCGATCGACAAGGCGCGGACGCGATCCCGTTGCGCTTCACTCAGCGCGGACATCTCGCGGCCGTCGAGCCGGATGGAACCGGAGTCAGGGGCCAAGATCCCGGCGATGAGGTTGAGGAAGGTGGTCTTGCCGGAACCGCTCTGGCCCGCGAGAGCCACCTGCTGGCGCGGTTCCAGCTGGAACGACGGCACGTCCACCACCAGCTGCCGCGCCCCGTCGGGCGCGACGAACGACTTCTTCAGTCCATTGATTTCCAGCAAGGCCATCGCGCCAGTGAGATGCACGCTGGCTGCCCGATGTTCAATGGATTTTCTGCGGACCGCGGTTGGATCGAATCAGTGCGCCAGACACCGTCCTCGCAGGCTGGCATGGGTTGTCGCGCCATGAAGAGCCCCGTATTCCCCGAGCTCGAACCCGGCCTGTCCGTCTACCGCTGCCCACAATCGGGAGGCATCTGGATTCCGATCGCAGCGTTCTTGGCGTGGAAAGAATCCGGCGCCGCCTCGGATCCGGTATTGGAGCGGCCGGCAGCAACGCAGGTTCAGCCCACGGACAATTCCAAACGAAAGGCACTGCTCTGCCCGGAGTCGAGCCGACTGCTTACCCGGTTCAAGGTCGGACATGGACTCGGTTCCTGCGTCGACCGGAGCTCCCTCACCGGCGCACGTGACTCGACGCGAGCAAATGGGAAGCTCTCAAGCGCCAAGGGATGCACACGGAGCTGAACTTCACCTGCACCGACGGCTACCAGAACGAGCGCCGGGCCGAGGAATACCGGAAGAGATTGGAAAACACCTTCCACCAACGCGTCGGTGACCAGGACTTCGCGATAGTGGCCGAGTTCGAGCAATGGCTTGAAGCCCATCCAGCCGGGAGGAGATTGTTTGCTACCTGACCAACTGCTTTGAAGAGCCGTTACCGGAGTCGCAGCCTTGAATCATTGGGAGAAATACCATGTCGACGACCTGGTCTCGCGGCCAGCCTAGCTCAGATGAGCATTGATCACGGCTTGTAGGTTTGCTTGGCCTCGAACTCGCTGAAGTCGGCGGAGTCCTGGACAAAAGTCTGAACTGATCCGTCGACGAACGCGTAGCTGCGTTCCCACTTTCCGTCGGGGCGCTGGCGCGGAGTCTTTTCGCGGGCCAGAATCCGGTCCGGATAGTTTTCGGGAATCGCGGCTGAACCAGGCATCATCTCTATGAACTCGGACAGATGGTCGGCCTGAACGGCGCCGCCTCGCATTTCCAACACCGTGCCCGGAAATCGTTTGCCTACCTCATAGAACAGGCGCGCCCCAACCGTCAGCGCCTTCAGCATGTTGAACCTCTCAGTCCGGATCTTCTTGGCAGCCTCCTCGGCGCTTCTTTCCAATTCCAGCCGCTCCGCTTCTAAAAGAGCGGCCTGCGAGACGCTAAGCTTCGCTTGGAGTTCGCCCTGCTCGGCGGAAGCCTTCGCCGAGGCCAACCGGAGGCGTCCCAGCTCACTCCGCAACCCGGCTTCGTCCTGACGCATCAAATCCATGCGGCGGACCGAAGCCATGAGCACGTCGTTGGTCGCGGCCGTCGTGTCGAGTGCCGAACGTGCCGAGGCCAGATTGCGTTCCAAACCTGTGACCGATTGCCTCAGCTTTGAGTTTTCTTCGTTCTTAGCGATGTAGGCGCCGCCGCCGGCGACGACGGCGGCGGTCAGCGCCACCATGGTTTTCGAGGTGAGCCAGTGCATGAGTATTCCTTGGGTTGATGTGGTCGAAAGAGTGGTCGTCAGCCCGACAGCTGCGATGGAAACGGCCAGCCCGGCCGGAGGAACCGCTGTGGCGGCCGTGACGGCCGAAATCGCAGTGGCGAATCCAACGGAGGTGACAGGAACACCACGGCGCTGGAAACAAGCGCGGACACTTTCTACGGCCCGGTTCACCCGCATCCGGGCCGCGTCTTCGCTCACGCCAAGTTCGCGGCCGACTTCACGCAGGCTGCGGTCTTCAAGAAAGCGCAGGACCAGCGCGTCCCGTTCGGACGCTACAAGCTCACCCAGCGCTTCCTCCAGATGCTCGCTCACCCAGGCGGGATCGGCTTCAGATTGGTTCAAGTGCATGGCGGCGGCGGTCTCCTCACGTTCACGGCGGCGCTGTTCCGAGCGGACGCAGTGCATGGCCAGGTGGCGCGTCGAGTTGTAGAGCCACCCGGCCACGACCTGCGGCGGAACGATCCCGGCGGCCTTCTTGGCCAGCAGCGTGAAGACGTTCTGCGCCACCTCCTCGGCCAAATGAACGTCCCGGACGATGCGATGGGCCGCGCCGTAGACCATTCGCAGGTGGCGATCCACCAGTTGGCGGAAGGCGTCCTGCGAATGGGCCCGTGCGAAGTCCCGGAGTAATTCATGGTCGTCCATGGCGATGTCGTAAGGGAGTTCCCGCCCGGAGGCGAAACCGAACAGGCGACCCGACGTTTCAGGAATTCGCCCCGGCTTGGTGCCAAGCTGGTCTTTGCGCCGGTTGGCCGATGCCGGAGCACTGAAAGTGCGGCCATAGACCAGCCCAGGGCAACGCCCTGGGAAATGGATACAAGAAACATCTCAAGCCCTGAAAGGGCGAGGCACCTAAACTGCGCTGCTACGCTCGATCTGGTTCGCCCCTTCAGGGCTACTAACAAACTTGGGCGATTTGACCCGGGGCGTTGCCCCGGGCTGGCTTGAGGCTGGGCCTTCGGCCCGCAACGCGCCGGAGCCTTTCGTTCAGCAAAGTCTGGAAACCTTCCCCGGCTTCAGGCTCATTTCTCCCGCCTATGTCACAGCTCGCCAATCAAGTCGCCGTCGTCACCGGAGCCGGTCGCGGCATCGGACGCGCCATCGCCCTCAAGTTCGCCGCCGAAGGCGCGGACATCGTCTGCGTCTCCCGCACGCAGGAGAACTCCGAGAAGGTCGCCGCCGAAGTGCGCGCGCTCGGCCGCAAGGCATGGGCCTTCGCCGTCGACGTGTCCGATCCGGCCGCCGTGGCCGCCGCCGCCGAGAAGATCCTCGCCGAAGCCGCGCGCGTGGACGTGCTGGTCAACAACGCCGGCGTCACCCGCGACGGCCTGCTCATGCGCATGAGCGAGGCGGATTGGGACACGGTGCTGAACACCAACCTGCGCGGCGCGTTCTCCTTCACCAAGGCCTTCACCCGCGCCTTCCTCAAGCAGCGCTCCGGCCGCATCATCAACCTCGCCTCCGTCATCGGCCTCATGGGCAACGCCGGCCAGTGCAACTACGCCGCGAGCAAGGCGGGCCTGATCGGCTTCACCAAGTCGGTCGCGCGCGAGTTCGCTTCGCGCGGCATCACCTGCAACGCCATCGCCCCGGGCTTCATCGAGACGGACATGACGGCCGAGCTGAAGCCCGAGATGCGCGAAGCGCTCCTGAAACAGATTCCGTTGAACTCCTTCGGCAACGCCGACGACGTCTCCGCCGCCGCGCTCTATCTTGCATCCGTCGGCGCACGCTATGTCACGGGCCAGGTCCTTACGGTCGACGGCGGCATGGTGATGTAGGCGCGCGTTCGATGACCACCCACCTGCACCTCACAAACGATCCGATCGACGAGGCCGCATTGGTCGCAGGACGCCGGGCCTCGTCGGGGATGGGCGCCGCGATCTCGTTCAGCGGAATGGTGCGGGGCCGGGAAGGCGGGGATGCCATTTCCGCCATCGACTACGAAGCGTTCCGTCCGATGGTGGAACACCAGTTCGGCCTGCTCTTCACCGAAGCGGAACGCCGCTGGCCCGTGATCGAATCCATCCGCCTCGTCCATCGGCTCGGGGTCGTCAAGGTGGGTGAGCCGTCGCTCTGGGTCGAAGTGGTCACGCCGCATCGCGGGGAATCGTTCGCCGCCTGCCAGTGGATCATCGACGAGATGAAGCGCGTGGTGCCGATCTGGAAGAAGCCGCTCGCCCCATGAAGCCGGCCGAGACCCGGGCGCTCCATCCGTCGGCGCTCTGAGCGGGGGAGAAGAAAGCCGCCGTCCCACACACGATTCGGGACGGCGGCACACTGGATCGGAAGCGGTTGCCGGGACATCGATCGACGTCCAACGCGGCGCACCAAGCATCATCCGACACAGAAACGGGTAAACCGGGTTCCACGAAGGACCAAGTGAGAGACTGGCCGCTGCGCGGGACCACGTATCTGGGCCAAAAGAATCATCGGGCTGTTTCCTTCCACGAACGCAGAGCCGGCCGGCGCGTCGCGGGGCGGCCTTCCAACTGCGCGACGAGCTGGTCGAGGCCGTCGAGATTGTCCGCCAGCCGGGCTTCGGCGTCCTCGTCGGCGTGGTTCAGGATTCCGACCGGTCCGCGCCAGCCGGAATCGCGGATCGTTTTCAGCAGCTGGAGATCCAATTCGCCCAACCCCAGCGGCAGGATCTTCTTACCGAGCTTGTCGCCGTGGCGGACGGTGCCGTTGATGTTAACGACGGCCAGATGCGGATTCATCCGCGCGAGCAGATCCGGGAACTTGTCCACATGGTCGTGACCATGGTGGAGGTTGTAGACGATGTGGACGTTGGTGACGCCCTGCTGCCGAAGGAGGCCGATGATCGCGATCTGGTTGTCCGGTTCACCGAACCAGCCGCCGTGGTTGTAGAGGGAGACGGAGCATCGGATCGCGCCGGCCGCCTCGGCGATGGGCTTGATCCGCTTCGCCTCGGATTCGACCCGCGCGGCCTGCTCTTCCGGCGTCTTCACCGGGTTGCCGCCGCCCATGACCCAGAGCTGGCTGCGGAGCTGGTGGCGTTTGAGGACGGCGAGGATTTGTTTGGCTTCCGCGTTCAACTCGGTCGGAAACCACCAGGCGGAGAGTTCGATGCCGTGGCGTCGGCAGGCCTCGACCTCGGCGTCGAATGTCGGGATGTGCTCGGCCCGGTAGTCGTAGGCGAACTTGCTGAAGCCGAGCTTCTGCAACATCGTCGCCCGCTCCTCGGGACCGCGCTTCTTCGTATCGAACGGCACGATGCACCACGCCATCAGGTTCGTCCTCGCGAAGAGCCGGTAAACCTCGTCCCCCGCCCGGGACGCGGGCACGGCCAGGAGCAGCAGGAAAAGGATGATGGGGCGCATGGAAGAGAAATGGACCCACCGGCGGCCCGGAGGGAAGCGCCAAATCCCGGGCGAAGCTCCGGCTGGAAGATACCTCTTGAGGCTTTCGCCGGGTTCCTCCTAATTACGGCCATGATTTTGGCGTCACTCACGGGTCTGGAGATCTTCATCATGGTTTTCAGCACGCTGCTCGGAGTGGCGTGGGTGGTCCTGGTCCACAAATTCCTCAAGGGTGACGGCTACGATGCCGGCGGCAATGAGCCCGACGCCGAAGAAGCCCCCGGCCAGGGCCACGATCACGGCCACTCGCACCACGGGCATTGATCCGGAGCGATGCCGGTCTTCCTCGAATGCCGGAGGTCCACCGCCTGTTGCCGTTGGCCGGGACAAGTGCGGCCCACTGACGGGGAGATCACCGGCATCGCAGCGCACCTGGGAATGGAAGAATCCGACTTCATCAGCCGCCACAACCGGCTGGATTCTGGTCGGCGGGGCCTGGCCCTGCTCGACAAGCCCAACGGAGAATGCTCCTTCTTCGACGGCGAACTCTGCTCCATCCAGCCGGTGAAACCCCAGCAGTGCCGCGACTTTCTCAACCTCTGGACCCGTCCGGGTTCCGAGAAATCCTGCCGTGCGTTTCCGGTCCGCGGCGGTGAAGCCGAATTATCGGCGCCTGGTCTCGCAGGCCACCGGACGTTCCCTGCCCGATGATTTCCCAATTCCCCAGCATGCCCACGACCAACCCTGAACCCCAAGTTGTGGCCGGACCTTCCGGCATCGCCGGCACGGGCCTCTTCGCCACGGCCGACTTCGAGCCCGGCGACCACGTGATCGAGTATGTCGGCGAACGTATCGGCAAGGAGGAGTCGGACCGGCGCTGCGAGGCGCAGAATCCCTACATCTTCAACGTCGACGAGCAGTGGGACCTCGACGGCAACATTCCCGCGAACCCCGCCCGGTTCATCAACCACTGCTGCGACCCGAACTGCGAGGCCGAGCAGGACGACGACGGCCGCATCCACATCAAGGCGCGGAAAGCCCTCCGCAAAGGCGAGGAACTGACCTTCAACTACGGCTACGACCTCGTGGACTGGGAGGATCATGTCTGCGAGTGCCGCGCCGCGAACTGCCTCGGCTTTATGGTCGCCGACGAACACGTAGACACGATCAAGGGCAAGCTGGCGGGGAAGGATGTGGCGGGCGGCACTACTCTCGCGAAGGTTGAACCCTCCGCTGGGTAATGCACATTCCAGCCATGGCAATGACTCTGGATCAGATCGTCGAGGAGACACTTAGTCTGTCGAAGGAACAGGTGGCTGAACTGGTCGACCGTCTCACGATGGACCTCCATCAATCCGTCGATCCCGCCTTGGAAGCCGCTTGGAAAAAGACAACCCGTCGGCGCTTGGATGAAATCGGCAATGGCGCCGTCCAGGGAATCCCGGGCGAAGAAGTGTCGGTCAGGATTCGGCAAATCGTGGGCCGGTGAAGCACCACGTTTTTCATCCGGAAGCCGAGGCCGAATATCTCGAATCCGTCCGATACTACGCCGGTGTCGATCCAGTTCTCACCGGACGTTTCTTCGAAGAGATGGAGAGCCTGATCCTGGATATCCGCCGCCAGCCCGAACGCTTCCGCCAGTTTGACCCTCCTTCCCGACGTCATTTCTCCAATGTGTTTCCCTACGCGGTCATCTATCTGGACGAGCCGGACCGCATCTGGATCGTGGCCGTGATGCACATGAAACGCCTTCCGGGATACTGGCACGAGCGTGTTGATTGATCGGATCGAATTGATGGCGGTGGAGACTTTCCTCTTTGCACGCGGCGCGGTCTGGCCACTCTTTCCGCACCAATGTTTCGCGAGATCAAATCGGTCCACTTCGTCGGCATCTGCGGTTCCGCCATGGCCGCCGCCGCCGTGGCCATGAAGGAGCGGGGCTTCCATGTCACCGGCTCCGACCAGAACGTCTATCCCCCGATGTCCACCTTCCTCGCCGAGCGGAAGATCGACGTCATGTCCGGCTACGCGGAGCAGAACCTCGCGCACCATCCCGACCTCGTCGTCATCGGCAACGCCATCTCTCGTGGCAATCCCGAGGCCGAGGCCGCGCTCGAACGGAAACTGCGCTACACCTCCCTGCCCGAGCTGTTGAAGGAGTATTTCATCCGGGGCAAACGCTCTCTCGTCGTCACCGGCACGCACGGCAAGACGACGACCACGTCCCTGCTCACCTGGGTCTTCGAGCACAATGGCGCCAATCCCAGCTACCTCATCGGCGGCCTCCCGCCGAATCTAGGCCAGGGCGCACGCTTCACCGACAGCCCGTGGTTCGTCATCGAGGGCGACGAATACGACACCGCCTTCTTCGACAAGCGCAGCAAGTTCATCCACTACCTGCCCGAGGTCGCCATCATCAACAACGTGGAGATGGACCACGCCGACATCTTCGAGAACCTCGCGGCCATCCAGCTGAGCTTCCGGCGCTTCATCAACGTCATCCCACGCAACGGCCTGCTCCTCGCCAATGGCGACGATCCGGCCATCACGCCGTTGCTCGACGTGAAACATTTCCCGGTGAAACGGTTCGGCCTCGGAGCCGGCAACGACTTCCGCGCCGAAGGCATCGAGCTCCGGCCCGAAGGCTCCTCGTTCAAGCTGGGCCAGACGGAGTTCACCATCCCCGTCATCGGCGAGTTCAATGTCCGCAACGCGCTGGCCGTCGCGGCCTGCGCGCGCCATTGCGGCTTCAGCGATGCCCAGATCCAGTCCGCCTTCTCCACCTTCATGCCGGTGAAACGCCGGCTTGAAATGCGCGGTGAAGCCCGAGGCGTGAAGGTCATCGACGACTTCGGCCATCATCCGACGGCCATCCGCGAAACCCTGCGTGCGCTGCGGGTGATGTTCCCCGGCCGGAAGCTCTGGGCCGTCTTCGAGCCGCGCTCGAACACGACGCGCCGGAACATTTTCCAGAACGAGCTGGTCGATGCCCTCGAACGCGCCGACGCCGTCGTCGTGGCCGAGGTGGCGCGGCTGGAGCAGTTGCCCGTCGATCAACGGTTGAACCCGCATCAGCTCATGGAGGAACTCCGGCTGCGTGGCCGGCCTGCGAGCTACCTGCCCACGGTCGACGCCATCGTCGAACACGTCGCCGAAGGCGCAAAGGAGACCGATGTCGTCTGCGTCTTCAGCAACGGCGGCTTCGGCGGCATCCACGACAAGCTGCTCAAGCGCCTCGCCTATCGCCAAACACCTTGACCTGTGCGCCCGTGAATTGAGACTTCCGCCCATGCACTCCCGGACTTTCCTTGCGGTGGCTGCGCTTGCGGCCGGTCTTCCTTTCGTCCCCCTACTTCCCGCCGCAGAGACCACGACTTCCCCCACGTCGCCGTTGAGCCCAGTTCTGCAGAACGACGTCCGGGGCGCCCTGATGCCGCCTCCGCTCATCGGCGCGTTGCCCGTCAAAGTCACGGAGATCGACGGCAAGATCCGGGTGGAGATCGGCGGCCAACTCTTCACGGAATACGTCTACCAGGAGACGCCCCGGCCCTACTTCTATCCTCTGCTCGGCGTCGACAACACGCCCATGACCCGGAACTTCCCGATGAAGAAGGTCGAGGGCGAAGAGACCGACCACAAGCACCACCGCTCCCTCTGGTTCACCCACGGAGATGTGAACGGGGTCGACTTCTGGAGCGAGGACAAGGCCTTCGGCAAGATCGTCCACAAACGTTTCCTCAAGACCGCTTCCGGCGACATGGGCGTCATCTCCAGCGAGAACGACTGGGTCGCCGCCGACGGCAAGACCGTCTGTTCCGATGTCCGGACCATGCGCTTCAGCGGCGACGGCAAGGCGAAGTTCGTCGACTTCGAAGTCACCATCCGCGCCGACCATGGAGACGTCACCTTCGGCGACACCAAGGAAGGCTCCATGGCGTTGCGTCTGAACGAATCCATGCGCCTCAAACAGCCCAAGGGCCGGCCGCCCGGCAAGGGCCGCATCGTCAACCGGGCCGGCGTCTTCGACGAGCAGACCTGGGGCAAGAAGTCCGAGTGGGTCTACTACTACGGGCCCGTCGGCGGGAAGACGGTCGGCGCGGCCATGTTCGACCATCCGTCCAATCCCCGCTTCCCGACCTGGTGGCATGTCCGCGACTACGGCCTGTTCGCGGCGAATCCCTTCGGCCAGCATGATTTCGAGAAGAAGGAGAAGGGCGCCGGCGATTTGAAGATCATCTCCGGCCAGAGCGTCACCTTCCGTTACCGCATCGTCCTGACCACCGGCGACGAGAAGGCGGCCGGCATCGAAGACCATTACAAGCGCTACGTCGGAGCCCCCAAGTCCCACTGAGACCCACCACCTGTTTCCCTCACCATCCATGAGCACCAAACCCACCATCCTCTCCCGCCGGAAATTCCTCCAGACCTCCGCCTTCGCCGCCGCCGGACTCGGCCTCTCCGCCAAGTCCTGGGGCCGGGTCGTCGGCGCGAACGACACCATCCGCGTTGGCGTCATCGGCTTCCACGGCCGGGGCAACGCGCTCATCGACGATGCGCTCAAGGCCATCAAGGACGGCGAGAACGCCCGCATCACCGCGCTCTGCGACGTGGATTCCACCGTGCTCGCCAAGGGAGTCGAAGCCGCGCACAGACGCGACGAACCGGTGAAGGGCTTCAAGGACCTCCGCGACATGTATGCCAGCAAGGAAGTCGACGCCGTCATCATCGCCACGCCGAACCACTGGCATGCGCTCGCCACCGTCTGGGCCTGCCAGGCCGGTCTCGACGTCTACACGGAGAAGCCGGTTTCCAACAACGTCTTCGAAGGACGCAAGATGGTCGAAGCCGCCCGCAAGTATGAGCGCATCGTGCAGACCGGCACCCAGAGCCGTTCCAGCAGCGGCATCCTCGAAGCCATCGAATGGGTCCGCGCCGGCAACCTCGGCAAGATCAAGATCGCCCGCGGCCTCTGCTACAAACCCCGGCCCAGCATCGGCAAGACCAGCGGCGATCAACCGGTGCCTGAAGGCATCGACTACGATCTCTGGTGCGGCCCGGCGCCCCTCACCCAACCACGCCGCAACAACAAGTCCAACGGACCCGTCCACTACGACTGGCATTGGTTCTGGAACTACGGCGCCGGCGATCTCGGCAACCAGGGCATCCACCAGATGGACATCGCCCGCTGGTTCCTCGGCCACAAAGGACTCTCCCCCCGCGTCCTCAGCTTCGGCGGACGGCTCGGCTACGAGGACGACGGCGAGACTCCGAACACCCAGGTCGTCTACCACGACTTCCCCGGTGCGCCGCTTATCTTCGAGGTCCGTGGATTGCCCGAAAAGAAGGGCGCCAAGGAGATGGACAAGTATCGCGGCGGCAGCGTCGCCGTGATCATCGAATGCGAAGGCGGCGACGTCCTGGTGCCGAACTACAACAGCGCGACGGCCGTGGACAAGGCCGGCAAGGAAATCCAGAAATGGTCCGGCACCTCGAACCACATGGCCAACTTCTTCAAGGCCGTCCGCAGTCGGAAAGTTTCCGACCTCAAGGCCGATATCCTCGAAGGCCATCTCTCCAGCGCCCTCTGCCACACGGGCAACATCTCCTACCGCCTCGGCCAGAAGACCGGAGTCGAAGGCATCCGCAGCGCCCTCAAGGGCCACAACGGTGCCGGCGAGTCCTTTGACCGGATGTTGTCGCACCTCCGGGCCAATGAAGTGGATGTCGCCAAGGACATGATCACCCTCGGCCCCGTGCTCACGATGGATCCGAAGAAGGAGACCTTTCCCGGCAACGCCAAGGCCAACGCCCTGCTCACCCGCGAATACCGCAAGCCCTTCGTCGTTCCCAACAAGGTCTGAACCAACCCATCCTTTCCCATCACAAGCCGCCCGGAGGAATACTCTCCTCCGGGCGGTTTTTTGTGGTTCGGGTGTCCCGGGTTCCACGACAGTATTCCATTCAAGGATCTTGAAGCCCGCCGGGAAGCGACGCTCAGCCTGGAATTGGGTCTCGCCCGCTGCTGCGAAACCGGCTATGGAAGGTTCCACACCAATTCGGACCAATCTAAACCATCGTCCACCGCATTTGCCCATGAACCCACTCCTGCTGATTACCCTGGCAGCCCTCTTAGCCCTCTCGGCGCAAGCGGTCGAGATCACGGTCGAGCGCCTGCCCGCCGGCGCGATGCAGCCCCAGGCCATCACCGATGCCGCCGGCGACGTCCACCTTATCTGGCTGCGGGGCGATCCGAAGGCGTGCGATGTGTTCTATGAAAAACGTCCCGGCGGCAGGACGAACGGCGCGGCTGTTTTGCGGGTGAACAGCCAACCCGGCAGTGCGATTGCGATCGGCACCATTCGCGGCGCAAGCCTGGCTATGGGCCGCAAGGGCCGGATCCATGTTGTCTGGAACGGTTCTTCTGCGGCCGAGCCAAAGCCCGCCGAAGGAACGCCCTTTCTCTACTCGCGGCTGAACAACCGGGGCGACGCCTTTGAACCGCAACGGAACCTCTCCGGCAGGACCTCGCAGCTGGACGGCGGCGGCAGTGTAGCGGCGGACAATGCCGGGAATGTCTTTGCCCTCTGGCACGCTTCCACCGTTGGAGAAAACGCCGGCGAAAGCGCGCGGCGCGTCTTCCTTGCACGATCCACCGATGACGGGGCCACCTTCGCGGCGGAGCGGCCGGTCAGCCCGTCGAACGGCGTCTGCGGCTGTTGCGGGCTCCGGGCATCCACCGACTTGGCGGGCAATGTCATGGTCCTCTACCGGTCCGCGCCCGCCGTCGCCCAACGCGACATGACTCTCCTGGTTTCCCGGGATCACGGGGAATCGTTCGCGCCGGTGCTGTCCGACGCCTGGCCTGTCGGACAATGCCCGATGAGCACGGCAGCCTTTGCGGCGACCGCCCAAGGAATTTTCGCGGCATGGGAATCGAAGGGCCAGGTATTCGGTTCGTTTGCACCTACGAACCTGGAGAGGTTTTCACCCGTCACCGCCCTCGCGCCACTCCGGGGCAGCAAACACCCGTCGCTCGCCTCCAACGCGAAGGGTGACGTGGTCATCGCCTGGGCCGACGGCACAGGCTGGCAAAAGGGCGGACGAGTCTCCTGGCGCACGCTCGATAGAACAGGCCGGCCCACCGGTGAAACCACCACCATGGCGGGACTGCCGGTGTGGAGTTTCCCGGCGGTGTTCGCCCGCCCTGACGGGCAATTCGTCGTCGTGTTCTAATCCGGAGAAAAAACATCCAAGAAAGTTGCGGGATCTCGCGCACGGCGGGGTAAGCGATGATGAAAGGTGGAATAAGCCGCCGATCAAACAAAGACCGATTCAACATGAAAACCATCCAGATCATCGCCACCGCCGCATTCGCCGCTCTAGTCGTCGTCTCCGCCGCAACCGCTTCGGCCGCCGGGCCGTCCCAGTCCCATTGCGACATGACCGGCCACAACACCGGGGTGTCGGGCGTCTCCGGGGAGAAACTCGACCGCCGCCAGTTCACGGCCAGTCCCAAGGTTTTGGCGAACTTCCCGAACCTTGCCGCCCAGACCGCCAAGAAAGGGTCTTCCGGAATGGCGTGCTGCCAGGGAAAAAAGTCCGGCGATACCGCCAAGCACTGCGACATGCCCAAGATGGTCGAGGCCGCTCCTGCTGGTGCCAAGCGCTGAGATCGGTGAATCCGAGTTCCACACCGGGCGGCGGATGAACCGCCGCCCTTCCTTCTCCAATGAAAAATTCCCAGCCCAACCCCGATGACCACTCCCTTCGACGGCTCCTGCGGGAATCTCATCCGCCGGCGGAGCTGCCTCCCCGGTTTCAGCAAGAGGTCTGGCATCGGATTCAAGCGGCCGAACGCAGGATGCCGGAAAACCGTTCCTTCCTTGAATCCGTGCTTGCCCTCATTTTCCGCCCCGCCTTTGCCACCGCTGGACTCGCCTCCCTGATGCTGGCGGGAGGTTTTCTCGGCGTGCAGGCGGGCGAGAGTCGCTCGCGGGAACAGGCGCAGGCGCGCTACATCGCCACGGTCAGTCCGTTCCACCATGTCTCCACGCCATGAAGCGTCCCGTCCTGTTTTTGATTGCAGCTTTGGCCCTGGCGTCGGGAGCGTTCGCGCTCTGCTTCTTCGGGGGATCGAGCCTCTGCGTCTGGCGCGGGGCGGCTCAGACGAACGAACTCGCATGGCTCCAAAAAGAATTCCACCTGGGTGATGCCGAGATGAAGCGCATCGCGGTGCTGCACGAGGGTTACAAGCCGGTCTGCGAGGAGATGTGTGTCCGTCTCGCGGCGAAACGACGGGAGCTTGAGCAGGCGCTCAAGGGATCGACGAATGTCACCCCCGACATCGAACGCAGACTCTCCGACGTCGCCACATTGCGAGCCGAGTGTCAGGCGACCATGTTGCGCCATTTCCAGGAGGTGGCCCGCTCCATGCCCGCCGAACAGGGCGCGCGCTATCTGGCCGAGATGCAGAACGTGACCCTCGGACTGAACGGTCGGGAGAAACAGATGGTGCCGATGCCCGCCCACCATGAGCACCCGTGAAGCCGCCCCGCTCGACCAGGCTGACATGGCAAGGCTCAAGGCGGGCCATGACGCCGCGCTCGACGACCTGATGGACCGATACGCTGGCCCTCTCTTCGGGTTCCTCAGCCGCTTTGTCGGAAATGAAGATGCCGCCAAGGATCTGGCGCAGGAGACCTTCGTCCGTGTTTATCAGAACCGGAGCTCCTTCAAGACGGGGACGCTTTTTTCCCCATGGCTCTTTACCATTGCCGGCAATCTGGCCCGCAACCACCTCCGCGCACGGGCACGCCGGCCCGAGGTGCCTCTGGACACGTCCGGACAGGACGATGCCCCGACCATCGCCGACCGGTTTCCGGCCAACGACGAAACACCGGACGAGCGGTTGCTGCGCGACGAACGTCATTCCGCAGTCCGCCGGGCCGTCGCGGTTCTTCCTGATGACCTGCGCGCGGCCGTCATCCTCTGTGAACTGGAAGACCGCTCGCTGGCCGAGGCGGCCGGTCTGCTTTCAACCACTGTCAAGGCGGTGGAATCCCGGCTCTATCGGGCCCGCAAGCAGCTTCACGAACGACTCTCCCGTTGGCTCGCCAACGCCTGACCCTTTTCAAAAAAGGCCCGGAACCGTTTCTACGCGCGCGTCTTCAAATCTGTCTGGCTGGCTCTGTGCAACTAAGGAGCGAAAGATTCTCTTCTGTAGCTTCTCCGGAGTTCAATTCGCCTGGCCGTCCAGTTGAGCTCACGCGTGGGACTGGTTTCTTCCGTTGCCCCGCGGGTAGGTTGAAGACACAGCCTAGAAACACACTTTCGAAGAAACTTCAGGGCGGGGTCGCTGCAATGTGTAACCTTTGGCCAGCCCGTCCGTTAGCTGTGGTGAAAATGAAATCAATCATGCCAAACCGAGCCATCGCCCGGGCCGAAGACCAGCTCCGCCGTGTGCTCACGGATAATCTGGAACGCTTCCGCGCCTTCGCCCAAAGCCGCCTCGGCGATCCCGAACTCGCGGCTGATGTCGTCCAGGACGCCCTTCTCAAGGCGCTCCAGGCTCCGGGCCGACTGGAAGCGGGCGACAACTTGATCGCCTGGTTCTACCGCATTCTCCGGAACACCATCGTGGATCTGCACCGGAAGAAGGCCCCCCCAACTCAGGGCGCTGGAGCAGTTCGGTCACGGCTGCCTGAACTGCGAATGCCAGTCCAACTCCCACCAACACAACTGAACCGCCCATGAAGATTGATCCGATCTGCGGAATGAAGGTAGACGAGGCGAATGCGCTCTCAGCCGAGCGCGGCGGGGAGACGTCATATTTTTGCTCCGAGGGCTGCCGCCGGAAGTTTCTTTCCCAAGGCAACCCGAAGAACCGGCTGACGCTGACGCCGGTGGAAGAGTTGGGAGATTGCAGTGCCGGTGAACACAAGCACGGCGAGCAACCCGTCGAACATCATCACGCCCACGAGGAGAAGTCGTGTTGCGGCGGCCATGGCTCGGGCGAAGAAGTGAAGCCTTCAGCGGCGGCGAAATACTTCTGTCCAATGTGCGAGGGTGTCGCCTCCGACAATCCCGGCGACTGTCCGAAATGCGGCATGGCCTTGGAACGAAACCCGGCGTGGGTCGCGCCCACTGCGGGCAAAGCGATCTACACGTGCCCGATGCACCCCGAAGTCCAGCAGGACCATCCCGGCGATTGCCCCAAGTGCGGGATGGCGCTGGAGCGGAAGACGGCAACCGCAGGCCCGGCTGACGCCGATGATGAAAACGCGGAACTGAACGACATGACGCGGCGTTTTTGGATCGGCGCCACGCTGACGTTGCCGGTGTTTGCGCTGGCGATGGCCCACTTGATCCCGGCGCTCGCACACCAGTCTTGGGCGGATAGCCACGCCTCGCGCTGGGTGCAATTTGTGCTCACCACGCCTGTGGTCTGGTGGGCCGGTTGGCCGTTTTTTCGCCGGGGCTGGCGCTCCGTGGTGACGCGGCACTTGAACATGTTCACGCTGATCGCCATCGGCGTGGGCGCGGCCTTTGTCTTCAGCGCCGTGGCGATGCTCGCTCCCACTCTTTTCCCCAGTGGGATGCAGCATGGGGGCAAGGTCGCCATCTACTTCGAGGCCGCCGCTGTCATCATCGTGCTGGTGCTTCTTGGACAGGTGCTCGAACTCCGCGCCCGCAGCCGCACGGGCAGCGCCATCAAGGCGCTGCTCAATCTCGCTCCGCCCACCGCGCGGCAAGTCGCACCGGGCGGAGACAACGTGGTCCCGCTTGACCGGGTGAAAGTCGGCGATTGGTTGCGCGTCGTTCCCGGCGACAAGGTGCCCGTGGATGGCACGGTGATGGAAGGTCACTCCAGCGTGGAAGAATCCATGATCACCGGCGAACCGCTCCCGGTGGAAAAGAGCGCCGGCGACAAAGTGACGGGCGGCACCGTCAATGGCCCCGGCAGTTTCGTCATGCGCGCCGAGCGCGTCGGGAGCGACACGCTGCTCGGCCAGATCGTGGCCATGGTGGCCGAAGCCCAGCGCAGCCGCGCGCCGATTCAAGGTCTCGCCGACAAGGTCGCGGGCATCTTCGTGCCCGTGGTGCTGGCGGTTTCGGTCCTCACTTTCGTCCTCTGGATGTGGCTGGGACCGGAGCCCGCACTCGCGCACGCGATCGTCAACGCCGTCGCGGTCCTCATCATCGCGTGTCCGTGCGCCCTCGGCCTCGCGACGCCAATGTCCATCATGGTCGGCGTGGGACGCGGCGCGCAGGAAGGCGTGCTCGTGAAAAATGCCGAGGCGCTCGAGCGCTTGGAGAAAATCACCACGCTCGTCGTGGACAAGACGGGCACGCTCACGGAAGGAAAACCCAGGCTCATGGATGTGCTGCCCATCAGCGGATTCGACGCGAAGGAGTTCCTGCGTCTCGCCGCCTCGTTGGAGCAGGCCAGCGAGCATCCGCTTGCCGCCGCGATTATGCAGGGTGCGAAGGACCAGGGTATCGCACTCGAGGCTGTGAACGGTTTTCGTTCGGTGACGGCGGGCGGCGTAGTAGGCAACGTCGCCGGCCGGGCGGTGATGATCGGCAAACCGGATTTCCTGCGGAACGAAAAGATCACCGGTTTGGAGCCGCTGGAAGCCTCGGCCGTGCAACTGCAGGAAGCGGGCAAGACCGCGATGTTCGTCGCCATCGATGGCAGGCCGGCGGGAATCCTCGCGGTCGCCGATCCCATCAAGGCCACCACCGCCGAGGCCATCGCCCAACTTCACGCGCTCGGCATCAAACTCGTCATGCTCACCGGGGACAATCGTCGCACCGCCGCCGCCGTGGCGAAGCAACTCGGACTCGACGCCGTGGAAGCGGAGATCGAGCCCGCCGGAAAAGTCGCCCATGTGAAGAAGCTGCGCGCGGAGGGGAAACACGTCGCGATGGCTGGCGACGGCATCAACGACGCGCCCGCCCTCAGCGAGGCGGAAGTCGGCATCGCGATGGGCACGGGCACGGATGTGGCCATGCAAAGCGCGGGCATCACCCTCGTGAAAGGCGACCTCCGCGGCATCGCCAAGGCGATCCGCCTCAGTCGTGCCACCATGGGCAATATCCGGCAGAACCTGTTCTTCGCTTTTCTCTACAACGCGCTGGGAATTCCGATTGCGGCGGGCGTGCTCTACCCGTTCTTCGGCCTGCTGCTCAGCCCGATCATTGCCGGAGCCGCGATGAGCCTGAGTTCCGTCTCGGTCATCAGCAATGCGCTGAGGTTGCGACGACTCAAACTGTGAGGCCGAGCAACTCCGCGACATGCCCGATCGGACCCGGACTAGGCCTCCGGATAAACCCAAGACCCGCGATAGGGCCGGCTGAGGAGCTTGTTCGCCTCTGGGTCGCCGACGATCTGTTCCTTGGCTCCGTCCCATTCGATGCTGCGACCCGTGCGCCACGAAATCATTCCCAGCAACGGTAACACCGAGGAACGGTGCGCTATCTCGATGCCCGCGACGGCTTTCTTTCCCGTCTCGATGGAGGCCATGAAGTCGGCCCAGAGGATCTTCAGGTTGTGGCCGTCGGGCTCCTGCAGCTGGGAATCTTCGTGGACGATCTGAGCCTTGGAATCGGTCGGATAGAACGTCCACCCATCGCGCCAGCCGACGTGCAGCGTGCCCTTGGTGCCGTAGTAGTAGGCGCCGATCTTGTGCTTCTCCGCCTTGTTGTCGGCGAAGCGGCGGTGTTCCCAGACGCAGCTGAAGCTCTCGAAATCATAGACAGCGATCTGGTGGTCCGGGGCGTCGCTCGTCTGTTCCTTGTCGTTCAGGACGGCGGGCCCGGCGATGGGACGACCGCCCGAGGAGAAGACGCGCTTCGGATATTTCTCCTCGCTCCACCAGAGAACCTGGTCGAGCCAGTGGACGCCCCAGTCGCCGAGCTGCCCGTTGCCGTAGTCGAGGAAGTTGCGCCAGCCGCCGGGATGCAGCTTCTGGTTGAACGGCCGCTTCGGCGCGGGTCCGCACCAGAGATCCCAGTCCATGCCTTCGGGCGCTTCGCTGTTGGCCGAAGGGCGTTCCTTGCCGCCGCCGCCATGGGCGAAGATGCGGACCATGCCGACGTCGCCGACCGCGCCGGACTTGAGGAACTTCATCCCGCTGACGTGGTGCGGCCCGATGCGCCGATGCAGCCCCACCTGGACAATGCGGCCCCCTTCCCTCGCGGCCCGCAGCATGCCCCGGCTTTCGTTGACGGTGTGGCCCGTGGGCTTCTCCACGAAAACATGCGCGCCGGCCTTCACGGCCGCGATGGTCTGCAGCGCGTGCCAATGGTCGGGCGTGGCGATGAGGACGATCTCGGGCTTTTCCTTTTCGAGGAGCTCCCGGAAATCGTTGTAGGTTTTCGGCTTGTCGCCGTTCAGGTCCGTGACCTGTTCCGCAGCGACCTCGCGGGTGCTCTCGTGCACGTCGCACAGGCCGACCACCTTCACGCGTCCACTCGCGATGGCTTCCTTGAGGATGTTCTTCCCCCACCAACCGCAGCCGATGAGCGCGGTGCGGTATTTCTTCGCGGGATCGGCCCCGCGGATGAACGGCGCAGCGGACAGGAAAGTGCCGGCGATGGCGGCGTTGCGGAGAAAGCGACGGCGGTTGAGTGCGGGAAGTGAGTTCATGGAAGTCTCGTCGGGAATGAGGAATGTGTAGCCCATGTGCCAAGCGGCCGGCAACCGTCTTGGGACTATTTCCGCACGTCTATCGCCGCGATGTCGCCGCGCGAGTTGCGGACGTAGATGAAGCCATTGGCCAGGACCGGAGCCGTCCACGTCTTGCCGCCGAGCACCTGCGCGCGGCTGGTCGGCTCGAAGCCTTCCGGCTTCGCCGGAGCCACCATCAGTTCGCCGGTGCCGCTGAGGGCGATCAGTTTTCCATCCGCGATGATCACGCCGCCGGAACCGAAGCTCGCGTGCGTCCACTTCTCCGCGCCCGTGGCGAATTCGACGCACTTGAGCGAGGCCTTGGCCGAGGTGTCACCATCGACGCCATAGAGGTGGCCTTTGAAAAGCACGGCGGCATTCATCTGTGTCGCCAGCGCCTTTGACTTCCAGAGCTGCTCAGGCTCGGGCGCGCCCAGCTTGAAGAGCGCGGCTCCCTTGCCGTAGCCGGTTGAGAGGAAGAGCCGGTCGCCGTCGATGATCGGGTCGGCTGCGTTGACGTCGTATTGGGTGAGCCACTTCGCGTTCCAGACCTGCTTGCCGTCCTTCAGGTTCACCGCCACGTAGGACTTGCCGGAGGCGAAGACCCCCAGCATGTCCGCCCCGGCCTTCAACGGCAGCGGCGTGGAATAGCCGGCGATCTTCGGAGCGGACTGCCAGACGATGGCTCCGGTCTTCGCGTCGAGCGCCAGGCCGGCTTCGCCGACGTTGAGGATGACCCGGCCGCCCAGGACCAACGGCGCCCCGCCGAAGCCCCAGTCCGGCACGCGCGCACCCGTTTCCTTCTGCACGTTCTTCGTCCAGACAACTTTTCCATCGGCCAAGTTGAAGCAGAACACGTCGCCCCAACGGTTCAGGGTAAAGACGTTTCCGCCCGCGATCGTCGGGCTGCCGGTGGTGCCGCCTTCGTAATACTTGTCGCCGAGTTCGGCGGGATAGGAATGCTTCCAAAGGGGCTTACCCGTGAAGGCATCGAAGCAGAACACCGTATCCTTCTCGTCCGCGTGGCCCGCAGTCACGATACGGCCATCGGCCACGACGAAGGACGAGAACCCAAGGCCCGCGTTGGCCTTCCATGCAACCTTGGGGCCATCGGCCGGCCACTTGTCCTGCCAACCGGTCTCCGCCGAAACGCCGTTCCTCGCCGGGCCACGCCACTGCGGCCAATCGGAGGCTCTCATGGACGTGCCAAAGGAAAGAATCGGAAGCAACCCAGCCAGAAGTAGTGCTCGTGAGCGCATGACAGAGCAGACGCAACCACACAGCCTCGTCATCGAAAAGGATTTCCCGGCCTTGGCAGGGGATAACGAGACAAGCCGGGTCATTTTCCATAGCGCCGGTAAAAGGCGTTCTGGAAAAGCTCCTCCGGGTCGTATTTCCGCTTCAGCGCAAAAAAATCCCTCCCCTGTGGATACGACCGGGCGAATTGTTCCGGCGTCGCGTGCAGGCGATACGGAAGGTAGTATTTCCCGCCGTGATCGAGGGCGGCCGAGATGATTTCACGGGCTGCGTCCGCCATTTTCTTCTCCCCTGCTTCGTCGCGGGTCTGATGGAAGAGCATGACGAGAGCAAGCATGTCGCGGTCGGCGTAGCGGAGGAAGGTGTCGTCGTCCCGGTTTACATGGCGGACCGTGACGTTCAGGAGATCGGTTCCGTTCCGGGGCATGATCTCCCTCAGTTGCGCGAGGAACGGCTCGAACTTTTCGGCCGGAACAAAATATTCCATGAGAATGTCGGCGCTGAGCGCGCTTCGGTCCTGATACAAGGCCGAAGGAACATAAAACAACGCGTTGCGCTCGAACTGGTCGCCCGAGATGTGCGGGTCGAGCCAGCGTTCCGCATCCCATCGAAGCTGTTTGCCGTATTCGTCGCCCACACTGCCCCGGAATATGGCACGTTTCAGCCGGGAAGCCGACGGCGGCCGGAGCATGGTCACAAGTCGATTTGTGGCCGATGTCTGGTGAAGCAGGTTGATAATCCCTTCTTTCAGAAAGTTTTCCGGGGTGACACGCAGACGTC
>JAYTUE010000142.1:0-24077 GCA_043744715.1 Verrucomicrobiota bacterium
TCATCCAGCCCTAGAAGACCAAAAACCCCGTCCAGAGTCTAGTCCCAATTTTACACCGTGCCACTCAGCAACTTGTCCAATTAAAGCATTTTGCCCTGCCACTTCTTAAGCAAATGCCGAGAAACGTTACGGGGAATCTTCCGGTGGTTTGTGCATGGGACTGGGCAGGAGGAAACACCGGACGGAGCGCGGCCCGGACTACGGCTCCTTGGCGGCCGACGCCTCGTGCTGGGCGAGGGGTTCAAGCCCGCAGGCCTGGCGCCAGGGGTTCTCGCGGTCTTTCAGGCCGATGGCAGTGAGATACTCGGTGTCGAACCGACTTTCGGACGACGTGCTGTCCTCTTTGTCGGAGGCGATGGCGTTGGCGGCATGGACGGCGGTCAGGACGGAGAACTTGCGATCCCCGCTGAGGTGCGGAGCGTGGTGCCAGCCGACGGATTGCATGAGATCCAGGGGCAGTCCCCACAACCCAATGAGCACGCCGCCGAGCTCCGCGTGCGTGGCCCCGAAGGCCTGCTGTTCGGCCTTGTTGATCGAGATGTGTTCGCGCCGTGAGGTTTCGAGGACCTGGAGGTATTCGTCGGGCAGATTGCCCGCCAGCATGAGCTTGCCGACGTCGTGAAGCAGTCCCGCCGTGAAGGCGGCCCCGACGGCCTTCGGGTCACGAAGTTCCGTCTTGGTGATGGACTGGGCGTAGGCTGCGGCCTTCATCGAATGGTTCCAGAGCTGGTCGAGTCCGAGAGTCACGATGATCTTGGGATCGAACTGGGAGAAGACGCGGGCGACGAGGATCAGTCCCTTCACGCGGTCTGCTCCGAGGAACATGACCGCATCGGCCGCGCCGACGATCTGCTGGTGGAGGCCGAAGAACGAGGAGTTCACCATCTGGAGCATCTTGGCCGTGACGACGGGGTCGCTGGCCACGATCTCCGCGACCTTGGCCAGCGACCCCTCGGGCGAGTTCAGCTCGTCGACCACCTCGGTGTAGACATTCGGCAGCGAAGGCAGCTTCTTCATCTTCGCGAGGAGCGCCTTGAGCCCGGGCGTCTCCATCCATGTCCTCATGAGCACGCAGCGGTCGAGGGCGGGCTCCCATGAAGCCGGGTCCGTTCCGGGAGCCACCTGGTGGGTGAAAGAGTCCTTGCCGAGCGCCTGCAGGTGCGCGCGCTCCGTGCAACGCACGAGACGGAACACTCCCGGCCGGATAGTGGCCATCTCCTTCAGGAAACTGATCTCGGGGTCCGTCGGCGCTCCGACGGGAACGACGACGCCGTCGCAGCCTTCCACGCGGGAGAGCCGTAGGATTTCCTCGGCAGAGGCGCCGAAATGGAACCGGAACTTGGCTGAGAAAAGCCTGAGTCTGACACGCAGGAGCGCCGCTTCGGCCGGGTTTGTGGCCCAGACGAGGATGTCGTATCTGGCGGACTCGGGAAGCGGTTCGGCCGCCAGCGACTCAAGTTTCGACGGATAGGCATGGGGCGTGGACCGGTGCGGCGCTGGCGGTTCCCTCTTGGAGGCCTTCGCTGCTTGGGGGGTGGAGCTCTCTCGGTTCCAGGAGTTCAGAATGACATTGAACGTCTATCGGCTTTTTAAGGCCGAGGCTTCAGGAAAAAATGTGCACCAATGGAGCTGCCCGGCTCCCTAGATCGCTCGCACCCGGGGGCCTTTCCTCCGGTCCGCGCCCAAGCCATGACCAGCGCGCCGCCAAAAAAATGCTCCACCCTCGTGACCGTGGCCATGGGAGGTTCGACCGAAAGGCTCGACTCCATCTGCGCCAGCTTCGGGCCCACAATCCCGGTATCCTGCTCCACGCGTTCATCCTCGCCCCGGAACTAGCGAGAGGCCGGCTTCCGGAAATCGACTTCCACCTCGTTGCGCCCACTCCCGACTTCTTGCATCCGCTCCGGTCAAAGTCCGGCCAGATCACCGGACCCCAACGGTGTGCCACAGTCGGGGCAGTTCGGGTTCATCGGCTGTTGGGGTGGTTGCTCGCTCACATCCACTTCTTAAGCAAATCCCGAGAAACGTTACGGGGAATCTTCGGGTCGTTTGGTGCCGCCGGAAAAGCGGCGCGGCAGCGCACGCAGTCCAAGACGCTGGCGCGAGAATCGGAAAGCCGTCTTGGAAGTCCGCCAGGTCTTGGACTGCGCCGGTGCTCCGGCGCTTTGGGCCGCCGGAGTGGTCGGAGGAGCCTCTTACCTTTGCAGCTGGAGGCGGAAGAACGGAAACGCCACTTCGGCGGTGGTGCCGACGAGGTAGACGATGCTGATGAGGCCGTTGAGGCGGAAGAAGGCCACGTTGATCCAGCCAAGGCTGCGGCGGCGCGCGAGCCAGTGCTCCATCACCAGGCAGACGAGGATGATTCCCATGGCAATGAAGTAGGCGATGCGGAACCGGTGGATGAGCCCGAACGTCGCGAGCAGGCCCCACATGACCATGTGACAGAGGAAGGCGGCCATGAGCGCGTTGCGCGGTCCCCAGCGGACGACGAGCGAGCCGAGCTTGGCCTGCTTGTCGAACTCGTAGTCCTGCATGGCGTAGATGACGTCGAAACCGATCAGCCAGAAGACGACGGCGAGCGACATGAGCACGGGCGGGAGGAAGTTGTCGGCGTCGAGAGTGAGGTTGAAATCGAGCCCGCCATGCACGGCCAGCCACGCCCCCATCGGCGCGAGGGCCAGAGCGATGCCGAGCCAGACGTGGGTGAAGTCGGTGAAGCGTTTGGTCAGCGAATAGAAGCAGACAAGAAACAGGGCGACGGGTGAAAGGAGCAGGCAGGTGCGGTTCAAGCCTCCAGCTGCGGCGATGAATCCCGCGGCCGACAGGACGCAGAGCGTGACGGCGCTGGGCAGGGAGATCTGCCCGGCGGGCAGGTGGCGGGCGTTGGTCCGGGGGTTGTCCGCGTCGAACTTCCGGTCGACGATGCGGTTGAAGGCCATGGCGCAGGTGCGAGCGCAAACCATGGCGGCGACGATGAGGAGGAACGTCTTCCAACCGGGCCAGCCGGGCGGGTCCATCTTGCGCGAGGCCACGACCATCGCGGCCAACGCGAACGGCAGCGCGAAGATGGTGTGGCTGAACTTCACGAAGGACAGCCAGGTGGAGATGGTTTTCAGCATGGAGGGAGGACTATCTGGGAATGAGGGGGAACATCGAACAAGGAACATTCAACATCCAACATTGAAGTGTCAGGGAGCGGGGCTGTGCGGGTATCTGGTGGCACCGGGCTTGGCGGCCTTTTCGCGGAGCAGGTTGGCTTGGGCTGTTTGGATGCTGCGATGAAAGATGCGGATGAGCTCTTCGGATTCGGAAAGGACGAAAAGAAGGGTGGAATCATCCGGAGCCCAGCGCTTGCGTTGGATGAGCCGGGCCCAGCGGCGGGTTTCGCGCAGCTCCTTCAAGCAGATCTTCAACTTGTGGATGAAGTCTTCCCGGGATTCGGCGGACTCGGCTTCGCCGTGGTTGGGATAGGGAGAAGTTCCGGATCGGAGAATCTGGCCCGCGACGTGGTTTGCCGAGCGGGTGGTTGGCAACGCTTCGGAGAGGTCAATAATGGCGGAAGCGAACTCGAGAAGGCGTTCCTCCAGGTCAAATTTTCTCCGGCCATCGCCTTCGTTCAGAAACCAATCATCCGGATCAACCTCCTTGGATGTTGGCTGTTCGCTGTTCGATGTTGGATGTTTTCCCTTCTTCACTCCTTCTCCTCCTGCCAGCGGGCCACGATCTTTTGCGGCAATCCGAGATGGTCGAGCACCCGGGCGACGACGGTGTCGACGACCTGTTCAACGGTGGTCGGGCGGGTGTAGTAGCTCGGGTTGGCCGGGATGAGAATTGCCCCGGCGAGGAGTAGGAGCTCGAAGTTCTTCACATGGATGAGGCTGATCGGCGTCTCGCGCGGGACGAGAATGAGCTTCTTCCGTTCCTTCAACATCACGTCGGCGGCGCGGAGCAGGGCGTCGTCGCTGTAGCCGTGGGCGACCCGGCCGAGCGTGCCCATGCTGCACGGGATGATCACCATGGCGTCGACGGCGTTTGAGCCGCTGGCGAAGCAGACGTTCATGCTCGTGCGGCTGTGGCGCTGGACGCCTTCGGCGAGCTTCAGGCCTTCGGGGAGTTCCTCGGTGAGGACGGCTTCGGCGTATTTGCTGAGGACGACGTGGACCTCGTGTTCGTGCGGGTCGATGTTGTCCAGCAGGCGCTGGGCGTAGAGCGAGCCGCTGGCTCCGGTGATGGCGACAAGGATTCTCAAATCGGTTCGTAGGTTGAACGGAATATGGAAGGACGGGGAGGCCGCAGCAAGTTGGGCCGTAGAAATTGCCTCCGGTGATGCGTCGCATTAGCGTTTCGCCATGCTTCGCACGCCGCAATCCCGTCGACGTTGGCTCATCGGCATGGGGCTTGGACTGCCGGCGGTGGCAAGGCAGGGCATCGCTCCTGCCAGGGAATCTCCCAACGGGGAAACGAAACGGTGCGGGCCTTCACGAAATCGGTCGAAGCGGGAACCCTTGTCAACACGGGGCAGGCTGGAAGCCCGCCCTACTTTGAACGGCGTCGCTCGGGCGTTATGGTCATGACGGGTTCGTGGCAGGCGGGGTCTGCTCGGCGGCGGTGCTTGCGATCGGGGCCGAAGCGATCGACCCGCTCTGCGGCGATGGGGCGGTGGCCACGGGTTCGGGAGCCGGAGGCGGCAGGGCCTTCTTCGTCGCAACCAGCGTGAGGCGCTGCCACCACCAGACGATGCGTTCGTCCTCCTCGATGTTGATCTGGAAGAGGCGCAGGGCCGACTCCGGCGCGCGCATCACGAGGTCGAGGACCTGCAGGCGGTTCTCCGGCGAGGTGTCGGCCGTGTCGAAATACCATTCGAGGTCCGGCTGCTTCATCGGATGTAGCTCGCATCGTTTCACGTCCAGGCCGGCCGGCCCGCAGAGGCGTTTCAGCGCGCCGGGCGTTAGGAATCGGCTGTGGCTGGGGTCGCGGAACTTTTCCACGCGATGCATCCACAGCTCGGCTTCCGGTTCGTCGTCCGCGACGGAGCCGTCGATCAGGAGGAAGACGCCGCCGACCTTGAGCACGCGCGCGGCTTCGCGGACGAAGCGGCTGGGCGAGCTGAAGTGATGCGCGGCGACCCGGCAGGCCACGAGGTCGAAGGTGCCGTCGTCGTAGGGCAGGGCTTCGGCCGGATGCTGCCGGGTCTCGATGGCCAGGCCGCGTTCGGTCGCTGTGGTCTGGAGGCGGGCCAGCATGGAGCCGGAGATGTCGGAGGCGGTGACGGCATGGCCCTGGTCCGCGAAGAACAGGGCGGTGTGTCCGCCGCCGGTGGCGATGTCGAGGACGCGGGCCTTGTCGGGAAGCGTCACGCCTGCGAGGGCGGCGCGGATGTCGGACGTGTCCTCAAGGATGTGTCCTTTGCCGTAGCGGTGGCTCTGCTTGGAAAACTGCTCCTGCGCGGCCAGCTGGGTCGCGTCGAGGGGCATTTCAGGATTGTCGCTCACGCGTTTGGATTAAACCGGCCGGGGCAATAGGACAAGCGGGCTTCGCATCCGGAACCATTTCTATCCCGAGGGCGTCTTGCGCGACGCCATCTTGTTGGAGGGATGCTCCGCCTTGCGGCCGTCGAACATCACGGCCGTCCATTCCGCGAGGCGACGTCCCAGGATGCGGCAGGCTTCCTGGGTCTCGGGTTCGCGCGGTTCCTTCGCGGCGACCGCGCCGTAGTGGAGGGTCAGGGTCTTCGATGCGTAATCGGTCACGCCGAAGGTGAGGAAGCCGAAGTTCATCAGGACCGTGAGGATCGACTGGCAGGCCAGCTCCATTCCGCCTCCCCATCCGCCGGCCGAGCTGAAGGCGCAGCCGATCTTGCCGTCGATCGCCATCCACTGCGGGCCCATCGTCTCGTCCCAGAAGCGTTTCATCTTCCAGGAAAGGATGCCCATGTTCGTCGGGCTGCCCACGGCGATGCCGTCGCACCAGACGACGTCTTCGGCCGTGGCTTCATCGATGGAAAGCACGCGGACTTCCGTGCCGGAGATGGACCGTGCGCCCTCGGCCACGAAAGCGGCCATCTTGGCGACGTTGCCGGACTTGGAATCGTAGAGGACGAGGACGCGGCTCATCGCTCGACGGGAGGAGGCAGGATCTCGATGCCGTATTTCGGGGCCAATTCGAGCAGCCTGGCCATGTCGGCCTCGGTCACCGGGGGCGGCGTGACATCGAGCGAAACAGCCGGTGAGCCGCACTCCTTGATGAAATCCTCGAAGCCGGCGGGCGTGACGAGGATGAGCATCCGCGCTTCCGTGGCGCCCTCGTTCTTGAAGGCATGGGGCGTGTTGCGCGGCATCTGGACGAAGGCGCCCGGTTTGGTGGCGATCTTGTGGTCGGTCAGGAAGAACGTGATCTCGCCGGCGAGGATGTAGAAGGATTCCTCCTCGCGGCGGTGAAGATGCGGCGGCGGACCTCCTCCGGGGAGGACGCGGGCCTCGATGAGGGCGTAGGCGCCCCCGGTCTGTTCGCCCGAGGCGAGCACGCGGTAGACGTCGCCGAGGGCCGTGAAGACCGGACCTGTTCCTGTAGCGGATAGTATGAGATCAGCTGGGTTGGGCATGGGGTGGAAGGGGGTTACTTCGGGTGCAGTATCTCAAAGTTCTCCCCGGTTCGGCAATACCAGTGAGGAGACATTCCCGACCGATGCCCTTGTCGCGGGCCGTGGGCGACGCCATCTTCCGCCCATGTTTTGCAGGTCTGTAACGGGTGGATGGTTGATCGCAGGGCTGTCCTGCGCGGCGGCGACCATCCAGTTGAAGGAGAACGCCTCCGTCTCCGGCAAGATCCTCGCGGAGAAGAAGGACGCCGTCGTGGTCGATCTTGGCTTCACCGTGCTGACGATCCCGCGCACCCAGATCGACCGCATCACTGATGGAATCGTCGCGTCGTCCACCCAGAAGGCGGACTCGTCGGCGAAGGCCGTCGCGGCGGAAACCAAGGCCGGCTTCTTCGCCACGATGAGCGCCGCGGCTCCCGAGCGTTCCGTCCGTGAACTCGTGTCGGGCGTGGGGCAGACGGTGGTGCAGGTGCGGACGCCCGGCGGGCTCGGGTCCGGTTTCTTCATCAACGAAGACGGCTACCTGATCACCAATTTCCACGTCATCGAGGGCGGGACCCAGATCTCCATCGAGGTCTACCACCAGCGCAACGGCCAGCTCGAACGCCGCAGCTACAAGCAGGTCCGCATCGTGGCCATGAACAAGTTCGCCGATCTCACGCTGTTGAAGGTCGAGGACAAGGAAGCGCCGAAGTTCGCCTTCGTCCCGCTCGGCGACTCGGAGGTTTTGGGCGTGGGCGAACGCGTCTTCGCCGTCGGCAGCCCGCTGGGCCTCGAACGCACCGTCACCGAAGGCATCGTCAGCACGAAGACCCGGCAGATGCAGGGCGCGCTCTATCTGCAGACCACGACGCAGATCAATCCCGGCAACTCCGGCGGCCCGCTCTTCAACCTGCGCGGCGAGGTCGTCGGCGTGACCAACATGAAGCTGACCTTCGCCGAAGGGCTTGGCTTCGCCATCCCGGTGGACCAGGTGAAGTTCTTCCTCGATCACCGCGACGCCTACGCCTACGCCTACGACAACGACAATCCGAGCAACGCCTACCGCTACCTCGAACCGCCCAGTCGCATCAAGACCGCCGCCGTGAACTCTTCTGAAACCAAATGACCGGACGCGTGTTCAATCCCCGGCGTTTTTGCGCCGAAACCCTTCTTCCATGACCAAACTGAAATCCCTCGTCGTCGCCGGCTGGTTCGCCGCGGCCGCGCTGGCCATCGCCGCGCCGGCTCCCGCTCCCGAAAAACTCCTGCCGGACGACACGCTCGCCTTCGTCACCGTGCCGGAGGCGGCGAAGCTCCTCGTTTTCCTCGATTCATCGCCGGTCACGGCCTCCTGGCGTGATCCGGCGATGAAGGCCTTCCGTGAAAACTTCAGTAACGTCCAGAGCAACGCCCTCGTGCCGCTGGAGAAGGCGCTTCTGATCAAGACCGACGACTTAAAGCCGCTGCTCCAGGGCCAGGCGACCTTCGCCGTCCTGCTCAACGGCTGGACCGGCGAAAAGGACACCCTCCCCGCGTTCGTGGCCGTGATCGATGCGAGGGACAAGGCCGACAAGCTCAAGGAGACGCTGGTCAAACTGAAGAAGACCTGGACCGATGCCGGCCGCAAGCTCCGGACCGACAAGATCCGCGACGTGGAATTCACCACCTGGGCCACGACCTCCGGCGAGATCACGAAGCTCTTTCCCAAGGCTGAAGGCGCGGCCGACGGCGACAAACCGAAAGCCTCCGAAAAGAAGGTGGAGATCAGCTTCGGCCAGTCCGATTCGCTCTTCATCATCGGCACCGCGACCAAGGCCATCGAGCGCGTCCTCATCCGCCAGGCCGGAGGTTCCATCCCGGCCGTGGCCGACGCGACCTCGTTCCAAGCCCCTTCGAGCCTCCTCTTCCGCGACGCTCAGGCCTACGGCTGGGCCAATCCCCAGCCCCTACTCCAGCTCGCGCTCAATGCCGAAGGAGCGAAGAACTCCCCCGTTGATCCGATGAAGGTCATCAATGCCATCGGCCTGGCTGGCATCAAGAGCGCCTCGTTCGCGGTCAAGCTCACGGACGACGGATCGTTGGCGGAGTTCTTCCTCGGACAGCCCGTGGCCGAGCGCAAGGGGCTCGTCGCCCTGCTCGCGGGCGAGGCCAAACCCTCCGAACCTCCCGCCTTCGTCCCGGCCGATGCCGTGCAGGCCTTCCGCATGCGCCTAGACCTCGCCAAGCTCTGGAACGGCATCGAGAAGGCCATCATCGACATCAATCCGGCCGCCAACGGTGTGTTGAAGCTCGTCTTCGAGAACGCCGGCAAGGACAAGGATCCCAACTTCGACCTCCGCAAGGAACTCTTCGGCAATTTCGGAGACGACATCGTGGTCTACGAGAAGGCTCCGGCCGAGCTGACTGTGGAATCCATCTCAAAACCCCGCTCGGTCGTCCTGATCGGCTCACCGGCCCCGGAGCGCCTCGTCAATGCGATCAAGATCCTTATCGGCACGCTCGCGCCGGCGCCGGACCTGATCAAGGAACGAGAACTTCTGGGCCGCAAAATCTACGCCCTCGAAATGGGCGCCGGCGGCACCAGGGTCGAGTTCACCGCCAGCTCGGGCTACCTCGCCATCTCCTCCGATCCGGCGATGTTGGAGCAGTTCCTCCGGAGCGGGGAGGTCAAGACCAGGCCGTTGCGGGAGGTCGAGGGCCTGACCGCCGCCGCCGAGAAGATCGGTGGAACGGGCACCGGCTTTTTCGGTTACCAGAACCAGAAGGAGCAGACCCGGATCGCGATCGAGATGGCCAAAAAGATGGCCGTGGACGGTGAAAGCAGCACGCTCGGCGGCCTCCCGGACTTCGGCCTAGGCGCGGCCTTCGACTACAAGCTCCATCCTGCGTTCGACCAGGTCGCGAAGTATTTCGGCTTCACCGTCTACTCCGGACAGGTCAGCGCCGACGGCTACCGCCTCCGTATCTACGGCCCCACTCCCGCCGGCGCGCGGAAGTAAACGGCACGCCGAGATCAGATCAATCAGGACGGGCGGACCGCGTGGTCCGCCCGTTTTCTTTCCCTGGCTAGGCTAGATGACTGACATGCCTTCCAATGCGCCGCTCCCCGAACCAGTGGCCCAAGGTCGGGCAGGAGCGGGGATCAGCGACCGGGGCCGTCGCGGAAGGCGGGGTTGGTGAAGACGTAGATCGAGCGTGTTTCCGCCGTGGCCAAGAGCCCGTCTTCGACGAAGGTGCAGCCTTCGATGTGGTGGTTCGCGAGCGGCGTGAACCAATGGCCCAACCGGCCCGCATTGGCCGGATCGCCATCGATGCGGAAGACATACGCCCCGTGCTTGGCCACGACTCCGAGGAGTTTCCCGTCCTTCGACACATCTGCGCCGGTGACGGGGGACCTGGTCGGGAGAACACCGATTTCCGCCAAGGTCACAGGCTCTTTCGACGGCGCGAGGGGGAAGCGGTAGAGGCGCGCCCGTTCGTGGTTGAACAACTTGGAGATGACGAAGCCGTTCGTGCCCACGATGAACAGGCTCTCGCAGTCGAAGGGCTGTTGCGGGAACTTGAGGTGCCAGGTCTGGTCCGGTCGCAGCTTGGGCTTCTTGCCCACGGTTGTCGGGCTGGGTTCAGCGATGCGGTAGACCCGGAGCTCGGTCCGCCGGGCGTCATTGTTGCCAATGTCACCGAGGAAGAGATGTCCCTGGTCGTCGATGGCGATGTCTTCCCAGTCGGAGAACTTCGCGGAGACATCGAACTTGGCCAAGGTTTCCCCGTCGCGGTTGATCGCGACGAGGGACGGCTGTTTGCCGCCGTCCGTGTGGATCCAGAAAGTCTCCGGATACTTCCGGCTGGCGACGACGCCGGAGACCTCGGTCATGGCGGGATGCACCACCTTGCCGATTTCCAGCACGTCGCGGGCGATCTGGTTGGTGAAGCCTGCGGAATGTCCGGCAACACAGGTTGCAAGACAGGCCATGCAGATGAGGCTCGCTTGGGTCATGTTTGGAAGTATCGGCGTGAATTGTTTTTGTGGCGAGTCGGCGCGCCGAAAACCGGAGTCATTCCTGCAATGGGTAGGACGCCTGTCGAATCGGAGGTGCGTCACCTCTTCGCAGACGGGCCGCGTGTCGCCACGACGACCATGATCGACGCGAGGATTCCCAGGGCACCGCAGGCGAACCACAGGATGTTTGGATCCTTCTGGAACGCCATTGTTCCCAGCCACGGGGCCGTCATGAGGCCGAGCGACCACACGAGGCTATAGATGCCCATGTAGCGGCCACGCAGAGATTGCGGGGCGAGGCTGGCGATGTAGGTGGATTGCAAGGGAGCGGTGAGCATCTCGCCCACGGTGAAGATGAAAACGCCCAGGCTCATGAGCAGGGCCGTTCCGAGAAAAGCATTGGCGGCATAGCCCATCCCGATCAGCAGGTAGCCGGCGCCCAGCACCAACGGCAGGCTCATCCGTCGCGCCCATGTGGTCAGGGGAACTTCCAGCACGATGACGAGGAGGCCGTTCAGCCCCAGGAGCAGTCCGATCTCGCCCCGCGTGACGCCGTGTGATTCGGCATGGAGCGGGAAGGTGGAGTTCATCTGGAAGAAGATGAAGGTGACCGGGGCGACCGCGAGGATGAAGAGGAGGAAGCGGCGGTTGGACCGCAGGTGCGCCAGGGCGTCGCTCCATGGGGCCGGGGCCTCGTGCTTGGAAATGACGTTGGGCAACGTGGCCCAGGCGAGGATGCCGTAGACCAGGGAGGTCGCCGCATCGCCGATGAAGAGCCACAGCGGATGCGCCTGGGACAGCAGCCCCGCGACGGCGGGGCCGAGCATGAATCCGGCATTGACCGCGATGCGGTAGCCGGCAAAGGCGAAGATCCGCTGGTCCGGATCGGTGAGATCGGCGATGAGCGCGCCTGCGGCGGGCCGGTAGAGTTCACCGGCAAGGCCGAACAGTCCCACCAGCGTGACGATGGCCCGGAGTTCACGCGCCTGGGACAGGAAGAGCACGAGGACGGCGGAGCTGAACATCGAGACGATGATCGTGTTCCGTCGCCCAAAATAGTCGGTCATGTGGCCTCCGAGGAGCGAGGCGACCAAATGCCCCATGCCGTAGGCGCTCGCGGCGAAACCTGCGTCCGCGATGGTATAGCCCTCGTCCTTGAGATGGAGGGTCAGGAACGGAACAACGAATCCGCCGAAACGGTTGATGAACGTTCCGGCGAAGAGCATCCACAGCGGCCGGGGCAGGCCGCGCATGGCCCTGTAGGTTTCACTCCACACTGCGCGAGGCGCGGAAAGTGGCAGGCGACCCGGATGCCGGGAAGCCCCAACCCATCCGCGCCCGGGCAAAAGAAATACGCCGGGCGGCGAAACGCCCGGCGTATTGAAATCCGGCCGTGGATTACTCGGCGACCGTGATGGTCTCCAAGTCCTCGAACTTCCGGCGGAGCTTGTCCATGGCGACATTCTGCACCTGCCGGATGCGCTCGCGGGTCAGGCCATACTGCACGCCGACCTCTTCCAGAGTCTTCTCGTTCTCGCCATCGAGCCCGAAACGCTGCCGGAGGATGTCCTGCTCGCGCGGTGTCAGTCCTTGGACGAGCTCGCGGATGATCTCGGTGTTGTTCCTCTCCTCTAGGTTCCTGTAAGGAGTGGAGGCGGTCGTGTCGGCCACGACGTCGGCGACCCGGTTGGACTCCTCGTCGTTGCCCAGCGGCGCTTCAAGCGAGACCGGAGCGATGGACGCATTGCGAAGGCGGGCCACATTGCGTTCGGGCATGCCCAGTTCATCGGCCAGCTCTTCGTTGCTCGGCTCGCGGCCAAGGATTTCCTGGAGCTTGGCGGACGCCTTGCGGAGGTGGAACAGCTTGTCCACGACATGGACGGGTAGCCGGATCGTCTTGGACTGGTTGGCGAGGGCGCGCTTGATCGACTGTTTGATCCACCACGCGGCGTAGGTGGAGAGCTTGGCTCCTTTGCGCGGGTCGAATCGTTCCACCCCCTTCATCAAGCCGATGTTGCCTTCGTTGATCAGATCAAGCAGCGGCAGGCCGTAGTTTTCGTAGTCGCGGGCGATCTTCACCACCAGGCGGAGGTTCGCTTTGATCATGTGCTCGCGGGCGGCATGGTCCCCTTTCCGGATTCGGCGAGCCAATTGGATCTCTTCCTTGGGGGTGATGAGGGGAGTCTGGCCCACTTCACGGAGGTAAAGATTGAAGGCGGTGTTGCCATCGTAGCCGAACCGTTCATACGGGATTGGATCGCCGACCCTGGCTGGAGCCGGAGAAACCACGTGAGCGACCGTGTCGACTGACGCAGTGGACGCCCGGATTCGAGGGGTGCGGACCACCGCCCCCGCTTTGCGACACCGCTTCACCGGCTGGGAATGATTGGTTCGGGAAGGACGCGTTTTCATATTCTTTAATGGTTCGACTCCGCAGCTGTCGGTTTGTTCTAAGAAATCCTACGGTGTTGAGAGGCCTTTGGATGCTTCGGGTAACACCGGCGACTCGAATATGTTCTCAAGCCTGATCCGTGCCGGCTTGCAATTGCGCGGAGCCGCTCGAAAAAAATGGGGCGATCTAGCTCACAGGCACGGGTTTCTGTCTTGGGCGAATTCGATTCAGACTTTGGTGGTCATCGGAAAAGGGCACGGGAGCGCCATGCTGGCCCACGATTCTGCATCAGGATGACCCATTTGCCTGACACCAGGGGCGAATGATTGGACTGAAGCTACTTCCTTGGACGGAATCCGGACGGAAGATTCGGTTGCTTGGGGGCGTCTTTCCGGATTTCAGCAGACTTCTCGGGTTCGTTTTCCTGCTCTTCGCCGGCCAAAGTTTCAATGGCCAGCGTTGAAAGGAATTCGGGATCGATCTGGGCGAGGCGCTTGCGCGCCTTCTCGGCGCCGGGCGTTTCTCCATATTCCACCGCGATGCGGCGGAGCAGGGCGAGGGACTTCTCCGACTGGCCCATCTTCGAGTAGAGGTTGCAGAGGTGGATGGCCGTCCAGCTCCAACGCGCGGGTGGGAGGCTCTTGCCGAGGATCTCCTCATACTCCAATGCGGCGGCGAGGGGGTTCTTCAGGTCTTTCTCGTAGATTTCCGCGATGCGAATGGCGACGAAGACTTCCCGCGGATTTTCAATGTAGTATTCGCGGAGAAGCCGGATCGCATCCAGGAAATCGCCCGTGGCCCAGACCTGTTCGGCCGCGTCGTATTCCGGGCGGGTGATGCCCACTGCGTCGTCGTTGAAGAGAAAATCCATGGCTTTGCTGCCCACCGTCCGTGAGAAATCGCGGGCGAGCATCAGGCCAAGACCGATGAGAGCGGCCACAAGCCCTATGAGATACTTCATCATGACGCCGGAATTCTTGCCGCTCAGGCTCCGGGGGGTTGCAGAGGAGATTTGGGACGTTCCATCGTCTTCCACCGCCGCGCTGGTGGTGGCAGGAGGCGTCGGTGCCGAGGGATTGGGAACCGGTTTCGCCAACTGGTTGGTCCCGCCCGTGTTGTTGGTGAGGGCGCCGGACTGCGGGCTGGCAGTGTCGGAAGCCTGGTTCGTGGCGACGGAGGCAATGCTAGAAACGGAACCGGCGGTGTTGGTCAAGACTGCGGCCGGAATGGCCTCCGCAACTGGAGGAGCGACGTTTGTGGCCAGGGGAGCCGAAGGCTTTTTCGGGTCGTCCGACATGTTCCGGTAGGCCCGCGCGAAGCCAAGCCCAAGCCAGATCGCGAGGCTGCTCAGCACGACATATAGAATGATCCGAACGGCAAGGTTCATTGTCTGGATGGGAATTGAACAAAGAAACAGGCGTGGAAAAAGGCAATTTTCCTCAGCCGGCTTTAGCTTCCCTTGTGAATCGGCCAATCCCCGTTCGACAAGAGCGTCGCGGAATTCGTAGCGTGCCTGCCCATGACGTTGAAGCTGATCAGTGCTTTCGGGCTTGTGGCCTTGATTGGCGTGGCATGGCTGATGTCGGAGAAGAAGAAGCTCTTTCCTCTCCGGATCGTGCTCTGGGGCGTCGCCCTGCAGTTCGCCGTCGGCGCCTTCGTCCTGCACTCGGAACTTGGGCTCAAGTTCTTCAACCTCTGCCAGACCCTTGTCGATCGGTTCATCTCGTTCGCCAACGAGGGTAACCAGCTGGTTTTCGGCCCGTTGGCCAAGCCCGATGTGATGGCCAAAGGCTTTGGGCCTGAGAATACCTTCATGTTCGCCATCACCGTCACTGGGACGATCATCCTGATCTCGGCGGTTTCCTCTCTGCTGTATCACTATGGCGTTCTCCAATTGATCGTCCGCCGCAACGGTGTCCATCAATCCGGGTTAAGACCAGTGCGCGACATCGTGGGTCTCTACCTGAACCCGCCGGAGCAAACGCGCGCCGTGGTGCTGTGCGTCGATGAAAAAAGCCAGGTGCAGGCGCTGGACCGCAGCCAGCCGGTGCTGCCGATGCGCCCCGGTCAGGCCGAGAGGCGCACGCACGACTACTACCGGCACGGCACCACATCGCTCTTCGCCGCCTTGGACATCGCCACCGGTGAAGTCATCGGCCATTGCCAGAAACGGCACCGGCAGCAGGAGTTTGTGCGTTTCCTCGACCGGATTGAACGCACCGTGCCGACGGGGCTGGAGGTCCACCTGGTGCTGGACAACTACGCCACCCACAAAGCCCCGAAAGTCGCCGCCTGGTTCAAAAAACGTCCGCGCTACCACCTGCACTTCACGCCCACCAGCAGTTCGTGGCTCAACCAGGTGGAACGCTGGTTTGCCAGGATCACCGAACAACGCATCCGGCGCGGCGTCTTCAAAAGCGTCGACGAACTGATCACCGCCATCGACGACTACATCGCGGCGAACAACCAGACCCCAAAGCCTTTCGTCTGGACCGCCACCGCCGAACTCATCCTCGACCGCGTCGGAACTCTTTGGCAGCGAACTAATCGCTCACCACACTAGCCCAGGGCAACATTCTGATGGCGATGACTGGTGGGACCGTGGGCAAAAGTTGTTTCGTCAAGTCTCTCCCTGAGTCGATGGTCGTGAATCAGCGAGTTGCCACGATCAAAATTCTGGAGAGAGCGCACCCGAGCTACATCAATATCGTGAGCCGATCTGAAATGACCCAAGAGGTCATTCGGAAGGCGAAGAACTCCACAAATGACAATATCTCGATGGGCGACATCAAAGGATTCGCGATTCCAGTCCCACCCCTCGCCGAACAACGCCGGATCGTGGCGAAAGTGGCCGAACTGATGGCCTTGGTGGACGGGTTGGAAACCCAGCTCGCCACCGCCCGCACCACCGCCACCGCCCTCCTCGCCGCCGCCCTCGCCGAACTCACCTCCACGCCGTTCCTTGTCCCCAGCGCCAACGGCGCGGCTCCATCCCAGCCTGGGGCAACGCCCTAGGTCCAAGGCTGAAAATATAACGAGGGCTGAAAGCCCGTCCCAAACGTGAACCCGTCACGGTGCTTCTGTCTCCTTGGGTCGCGCCTTCAGTGCTCAGGGGATTTGACTTCGCCCATACCTGGGGCGATGCCCCAGGCTGGCATGGTGCCGGGCCTTTGGCCCTCACACCTCGCCGTGATGCACGAGAAGCACGGCATCGCCTGGAGCAGTTCGTGTGGTCCGGGTCAGTGGCACTCCCCTTTCCACGATGTCCTGTCATACCGCCAGATGCCCGCCCTACCTTCAATTGCATCGCTTCGGTTCAGGGCGCGTCGGGGTTTGGGCCAAACCGTCTAGTCGAGGATCGTCTTGTCCACCATGACGTCGCAGTCGAGGAAGACCTTCTTGCCGAAGTGGTGTTCCAGTTCCTTCCGGGAATCGGAATTGAGCTGGAGGATGCGCTGGCCGCCCGCGCCGATGACCATCGCCTTGTAGCGGTCGCTGGCCACGAGGATGGTTGCGAGGATGGCGATGAGCGGTTCGCCGGCCTTGGTCTTCCGTTCTTCGATGGAACCGATCTCGACTCGGGTGCGGTAGGGGATCTCGTCCCCCATCCGCAGGTAGATCTGTTCACGGATAAGTTCGCCGGCGGCGAATTCGCGCGACGTGTTCGTCACCTCGTCCTCGGGATAAAGCGCATGGCCGATGGGCATGGACTTCATCAGCGCGGCGACGAGTTCTTCGAGGCCGTGGCCGTTGAGGGCGGAGACTTCGATGATGGCTTTATAGCCCGTGGCCCGGGCGCGCCAGGCCTCGGAAGCCGGCCGGTTTTCGAGGTCTGATTTACTCAGGCATAGGATCTTTGCCTGGGGAACATTCGCGAGAACCGCGACGACCATCTCCTCTTCCTCGCCGATCTCCTTGGTTGGATCGACGACGTGCAGGATGGCGTCGATGCCGTCGAGCGCCCGGCGGGCGCGCTGGTGGAGCTTGTCGACGAGGGCGCTGGCGTGCGTCTTGAAGAAGCCGGGGGTGTCGACGAAGACGATCTGGCCTTCCGGACGGTGGACGACGCCCTGGACGGCCTCGCGCGTGGTCTGGGGCTTGGGCGTGACGATCGAGACCTTGCGGCCGACGAGCGCGTTCACGAGGGTGGACTTGCCGGCGTTGGTGCGGCCGAGCACGGCGACCATGCCGGCGCGGAAGTTGGGATTGGGTTCCGGAGTATTGGACATCGAAGGCGAGAGCCTAACCTGTCCGATAGGCCTGTGGGAAGGAGCGCTCGAAGCAGATTATCGGTGGGTATGTCGGGAAATGGGCCTTGTCTGCCGGGGCCGGCGGCGTTTCCCTGTCTGCACTCAAGCCATGAAACGCCTTCTTCTCCTGCTGCTTTGCGCCGTTTCCATTTCCCAATCGTCCGCAGCGGAGACGAAAACGACCGCCCGACAAACCGGCAGGTTTCTTTACGTCGCCGAGCCTGGAATACGAAACTACCTCGAGCTGGGCGGGCATGGGGTGCTCGTTTTCGACATGGATCACGGGCACAAGTTCCTGCGGCGGATCGCGGCCGCAGGGCTGGATACCAACGGGCAGCCGCTGAACGTGAAGGGCATCTGCGCCAGTTCGGCGACCGGCCGGCTCTACGTGAGCACGTTGAAGACGTTGACGTGCTTCGATCTCGTCACCGACGCGATGCTTTGGGAGAAATCCTACGAGGGCGGATGCGACCGGATGTCGATCACGCCCGACGGCAAGACCATCTACCTGCCGTCGCTGGAGGGCCCGCACTGGCACGTCGTCAATGCCATCGACGGCAGCGTGACGACCAGGATTGTCCCCAATTCCGGAGCCCACAACACGATCATCGGGCTCGACGGCTCGAAAGCCTACCTTGCCGGGCTCAAGTCTCCTCTGCTCCGCGTGGCCGACGTCTCGACGCACAAACTCGTCCGCGACATTGGCCCCTTCGGCGCACCCGTGCGGCCGTTCACGGTGAACGGCGCGCAAACCCTAGCCTTCGTGAATGTGAACGACCTGCTCGGTTTCGAGATCGGCGACCTCAACTCGGGCAAGATGCTGCATCGCGTGGAGGTCACGGGATTCCAGAAGGGGCCGGTTAAACGCCACGGCTGCCCGAGCCACGGCATCGGCCTTACGCCGAATGAAAAGGAACTCTGGCTGGCGGATGGTGCCAACCAATGCATGCACATCTTCGACGCGTCGGTCATGCCGCCGAAGCAGGTTGCCAGCATCCAGGTCCGCGACCAGCCGGGCTGGATCACCTTCTCCCTCGACGGGAAGTTCGCCTACCCGTCCACCGGCGAGGTGTTCGACGTCCGCACGCGAAAGCTCGTCGTCGCCCTCAAAGATGAACAAGGCCGCGAGGTCCACAGCGAAAAGCTCATCGAAATCCAATTCGTCGACGGGAAGCCTGTCCGCAACGGCGACCAGTTCGGCCTCGGCCGGGCCGCAGTCCGCTGAATTTTCCAGCAGCCACCGGAGTCTTCCCTGGGTTTAGTGGGTCATTGTCGAAATATTCCTGCAACATTAGCCATGAAATCATCCTCTGTATCCTGCATCGTTTCGCTCTTCCTCGGTGCGCTCACCGTCACCAGCGGCATTGCCGCCGATTGGCCGCAATGGCGCGGACCCAACCGCGACGATCATTCACCCGACAAGGGCCTCCTGAAGAAATGGCCCGAAGGTGGGCCTAAACGTCTCTGGCTCTTCGAGGGAGCCGGGCTCGGTTACGCCGGTTATTCGATCGTCGGCAACCAGCTCTTCACCCTCGGCCTAAGGGATGGCCAGGAATTCCTCATCGCGGTGGACGTGACCAAGGGCACGGAACTCTGGGCGACGCCGTTTGGGGCCAAGTATCCCAACGACTGGGGCGACGGACCCCGTGGCACCCCGACTGTGGACAAGGGAATGGTCTACGCCATCAGCGGCCAGGGGAACCTCATCTGCTCCCGGGCCAAGGACGGCAAGATCGTCTGGCAGAAGTCCCTCGCGGCCGATCTCGGTGGCAAGCTCCAGAACTGGGGCTACACGGAGTCGCCATTGATCGTCGGCAACAAGGTCATCTGCACGCCCGGCGGCCCCAAGGGAACGATGGCGGCCTTGGACAAGAAGACCGGTGCGTTGATCTGGCAGACTGCGGAACTGACCGACCAGGCCCAATATTCTTCGCCGATCCTGATCACCCACGCGGGCAAGAAGCAGATCGTCCAACTCGTGGAGAAGAAGTTCTTCGGGGTTGATCCCGACAAGGGAAAGGTTCTCTGGTCGACCGATTTCCCAGGCCGTGTCGCCGTCATCCCGACACCGGTCTACAAGGACGGTATCGTCTATGTGACGGCCGGATACGGAGTCGGCTCGAAGGCCGTCAAACTCGGCGTCGATGGCACGGCGACGGTGACCTACGAGAACAAGGTCATGAAGAACCACCATGGCGGCGTGGTTCTCGTGGGCGATCTGCTTTACGGATATTCCGACGGCCCCGGCTGGATCGCCCAGAATCTGAAGACTGGCGAAGAAGTCTGGGCCAGCAAGGCGTTGGGCAAGGGCGCGGTCCATTACGCAGACGGCATGCTCTATTGCCTCGATGAAGGCACCGGCACCGTCGTTCTCGCCGAAGCCTCCCCCAAGGGCTGGGCTGAGCACGGCCGGTTCAAACTCGATCCCCAGACCAAGCAGCGGAAGCCGCAGGGCCGCATCTGGACCCATCCCGTGGTCCTCAACGGCAAGCTCTTTCTCCGCGATCAGGAACTGCTTTTCTGCTTCGACGTGAAGGGGAAGTGATCTCCCGGCTCTCCTCAGGAAACACAAAGGGCAGGCGGAAACGCCTGCCCTTTTGCTTGGATCAAAAAATGTTCGAGGTCGCTCAGGCCTTCACGGTGATCTTGGCCCAGGCGATTCCGATCTTCATGGCGTGGGCACCCAGGGCCCGTTCGTGTTCCATCAGCACGGCCCGGACGACTGCGGAATCATCCGCATGTCCGAACTCCGGGATGGAGTGAGGAATCAGGTCCATCTGCCGATGGGCGTAGACCAAGGCAAAGGAAGCGGCGGCGACGGTCACGAAAGGCAGATCCTCGCCGGCGCCTTCGGCGTAGTCCTCGACGACATCGGCCAGAAACTCCAACTGCTCGACCAGATGCGGGAACTTGGGCGCATTGATCTGGGCGAATTCGAGCTTCAGCAGCGGCAGCTTGCGGTGGATGCCCTTCAGGACCTTGGGGGTGATCTGTGCCGCGCCGTGGTGGACGAACTTTGCAATCTCAGCCATGGACACAGCATGGGAAACCCTCAGTCCGATGACAAGCAGGGCATCGTGAATTTCCACGAACCGGGATTCCCGACCGGACGGCATAATTAATTTTCGGAAATGCGGCCTGATACCAAGGCGCTTGCCTCCCTTGTGAAAACTTTCACAAGAGGCTCCTTGACCAAAACCGGACCATGCAGGATACATCTCTCAGGTTACGGCACAGCTTTCAGAGAAAGTGCCATTGCTCTTTGGCCGCTCATTAAATTTCCGAAGGTCGGGTGTTCAACCAATCTTCGGAACCTCCCCGTAATCCTACTTGAACTCGAAACTCCCCGGGCCTTTCGGACTTCCCCAGTCTGTCTGGCCCGGTTTTGTTTCCCCCTGCTTCCTCCGTCTCGAATAACCTCCGTGGCAACCCGTCCCACCTTGCCATGCCGCCCATCTTCCTTACCCGCATCGTTTCCGCCCTGATTTTGGGAACGGCTTTGACCGTCGCCGCCGCGGATCCATTTGCCGACATGGTCCGGCCGTCCGATCCCGTCGCGCCCGCCGAACAACGGACCAAGTTCAAGCTCCCGCCCGACTTCGACATCCAGCTCGTCGCCGCCGAGCCGGACATAAACAAGCCGATGAACCTCGCCTTCGACGCCGCCGGCCGGCTCTGGGCGACGACGAGCATCGAGTATCCCTGGGCCGCGCCGACCAACCGCCCCGGCCGCGATCGCCTCATGATCTTCGAGGACTTCGGACCCGACGGCCGCGCGCGCAAGATCACGCAGTTCGCCGACGGGCTCAACATCCCCATCGGCGTGTATCCGTTCCGCTCCGCACGTAGCCCCGGCTTTAGCCGGAAGGAAGCTGCCTCCAATCAAGAACGCCCTCTTCCGCCTGAAGGCGGGGCTACCAACGAAACCTGGAAGGCCATCGTCTGGAGCATCCCCTACATCTGGCTGCTGGAAGACACCGATGGTGACGGGAAAGCCGACAAACGCACCCCGCTCTACGGCCCCTTCGACCACACCCGCGACACCCATGGCAACCAGGCGTCGTTCCGGCGCGGCTTCGACGGCTGGATCTACGCCACCCACGGCTTCAACAACGATTCGTGGATCACCAATCGCGACGGCTCCGTCGTCCACCTGAATTCCGGCAACACCTACCGCTTCCGCCTCGACGGTTCCAAGCTGGAGCACCACACCCACGGCCAGGTGAACCCCTTCGGCCTCGCCTTCGATCCACGCGGCAACCTCTACTCCAGCGACTGCCACAGCGCCCCGCTCTACCAGCTCCTCGCCGGCGGCCATTACCCGAGCTTCGGCAAGCCCCACGACGGCCTTGGCTTCGCGCCCGTCATGCTGGAGCACGCCCACGGCAGCACCGCTATCGACGGTGCCGTCTACTACGCCGACGACCTCTGGCCCGCCGAATACCGCGACACGCTCTTCATTGGCAACGTCATGACCAGCCGGTTGAACCGGGACAAGATCACCTTCGTCGGCTCCACGCCCAAGGCCACCGAACAACCCGACTTCCTCACGACGACCGATCCGTGGTTCCGTCCCGTGGACAACACCTTCGGCCCCGACGGCGCGCTCTACGTGGCCGACTTCTACAACCGCATCATCGGCCACTACGAAGTCCCGCTCACCCATCCCGGCCGCGACCGCGAGCGCGGCCGCATCTGGCGCGTCGTCTATACCAACACCTCGGCGGCTACGGCGCTTCGTCCCTCCGCCCTGCCCGGCGATCTCAAGAGCCTCGTCGAAGAACTCGGTTCCCCCAGCCTCACGCGGCGCCTCTTGGCGCAGCACGAATTGGAAGACCGGTTCAGCTCGGCCGCCATTCCCGACCTCCGCCTCGTCGCGCGGGGCGTCCATGACTTCGCCAAACGTGAAGCCAAGACCCACGCCCAGATCCACGCGCTCTGGGCCCTGTTCAATCTGGCCTCGCTCGACAATGAATCGCTTGGTGCGGGCCTCACGCCCGCTGATCCTTTGCTCAAGGTCCACACCATGCGGTTGCTCGCGGAACTTGGACCCCGCCGCAAGGCCGGGCTCCCCGGTGCCCCCGCGCTGTCCGATGCGGGTAATCTCCGGGGCGCACTCCTCCTCCATCTGGGCGACACCGACGCTTTGGTGAAACGCTGCACCGCCGAAGCGTTGGCCGCGTGGCCCGTTGCCGCCAACCTCCCGCCGCTCGTCGGCGCTCTGGAAAAAACAGACCGTGCAGACACCCACCTCGTCTACGTCCTCCGCAAAGCCATCCGCGACACGCTCACGCTCGAAGGCGCCTTCGACGAACTGGCCAAGTTGTCAGAGCCGCAGCGTGCGTTGATCGCCGACATCCTTCCAGCCGTCCCGTCCGCCGAGGCCGCCCGCTACATCCTCGCCGAGCTGCCGCGACTTGGAACCGATTCCGCCAAAGTCGGCACGCTTCTCCAACACGCCGCCCGCCACGGCGACGCCTCCAGCGCCGGGACCATCGCCACCTTCGCCCGCGAGAAGTTCGCCACCGATCCGGCGATGCAGCTCTCTCTCCTCAAGTCCGTCCAAGCCGGCCTCGCCCAACGCGGCGCGGCGACTCCGGACGCCGTGACCGACTGGGGGCGCTCCCTTGCCAGCCAGTTCGTCGACACTCTCGCAGGTTCCCCGGGTGACTGGCAGGCGCTCCCCTTCGACGGAGCCGGGACTCCCGTTCCATGGATTCTCCAGGAGCGCAAATCGGTCGATGGCCAATCCGCCCAAGTCATCAGCTCGCTCGCGCCCGGCGGTGAAGCCCTGACCGGCATCCTTCGCAGCAAGTCGTTCATACTTCCTGCGAAACTTTCCTTCTATCTCTGCGGCCATGACGGGCAGCCGGATCAGCCGGGCAAAGGTGTGAACAAGGTCGTCCTCAAGTCCGCCGACGGCCGTGTGCTCCGTGAGGTGTCTCCTCCGCGCAACGATGTCGCCCGGAAAGTGGAGTGGAATTTCTCGACCAGCGACCAGGGCAAGCCCGCCCGGCTTGAGATCATCGACGGCGATACCGGTGCGGCCTATGCATGGCTGGCCCTCGGCCGGATTGAACCCGCGGTCGTCTCCCTGCCGGCCATCGCTCCGCGCGAAATGCAGGATCGCGCCCTCGACGCCGTCCAGCTGGTCTCCTCGTTCCCGAGTCCCGCGACCCTGGCCAGACTGCGCCCGCTCGACGACGGGCGTTTCGGCGGCAAAGCGCAGGCTGCGCTGCTCCGCACGTTGCTCGCGCACGACCCGGACTACGCCCGGAGCCTGGCCGCCCGTCTCCAGCCCGGCGCGCCGGGTGTGGAGGAAATCGCGACGGCCCTCGCGGAGGCGGACCAGCCGCAGGCCCGGGTCGCGGTCGTGGCGTTCCTCGGCTCCGCTCCGACCCGTTTGCAAAAACAGATCGCCACCGCCTTGTCCGGTTCCCGCAGCGGGGCCGAAGCGCTGCTTGGTGGAATCTCCGCCGGCAAGATCACCGCCCTGGTCCTGTCCGACGCGAAGTTGATCGAGCGCCTCCGCGCCTCGAAGCCGGACAACATCGACGCGCGCCTGGCCTTGTTGACCAAGGATCTTCCTCCCGTTGATGCCGAACGGCAAAAGCTCGTCGATTCCCGCCGCGCAACGCTCAACTCCTCGTCCGTCGACCTCGCCCGGGGCCAGCAGCTCTACCAGCTCAACTGCGCCGCCTGCCACCGCATCGACGGCCTTGGCGGGCTCGTCGCCCCGCAGCTCGACGGTGTGGGCAGCCGCGGGCCCGAACGCCTCTGCGAGGACATCCTCGACCCGAACCGCAACGTCGACCACGCCTTCCAGCCGACGATCCTGACGTTGAAGGACGATGA
>JAYTUE010000143.1:0-6332 GCA_043744715.1 Verrucomicrobiota bacterium
CGGGGCCGTTCGCCGCGACGCTCAATCCCCACGGCCATTGGGAGGAAGGCCGGTTCGCCGACATGAAGGACGGTTCCACCGCCGCCCGCTGCATCAGCCAGGCGCGCCACGGGATCATCGCCTTCAGCTTCGACATGGTGGGCTACAACGACACGTCGCAGTTCAACAACAGCCTGGCCGGCGTCAATCCGGGCAAGCGCAAGAACTACGACCCCCATTCCACCACCTTCAGCCAGCCGACGAATTTCTACTGGAACATCAGCCTGATGGGCCTGCAGACGTGGAACTGCGTCCGCGGACTCGACTTCCTCGAAAGCCTGCCGGACGTGGACCGGAAACGCCTCGGGGCGACGGGCGAATCCGGCGGCGGCACGCAGACCTTCATGCTCGGAGCCATCGACGACCGGCTCGCCGTGCAGGCGCCCATCGTGATGGTGTCGCACTCGATGCAGGGCGGTTGCCGCTGCGAGAACGCGCCAGGCCTCCGCATCCGTTACTCCAACATGGAGGTGGCTGCCGCCGCCGTGCCGCGTCCGCAGTTCCTCGTCGCGGCCACGGGCGACTGGACGAAGACGACCGATACCATCGAAGGCCCGTCCATCGAATGGATCTATCAGCTCGCGGGCGCGGGCGACCACTTCGGCTGGAAGATTTTCGAGGCACCGCACAACTACAACCTGCGCACGCGCGAAGCGGTCTACGGATTCCTCGGCAAGACGCTCCGGTCCGATGCGTTTCCCAACGGCTGGCAGGAAGCGGCCTACACCAAGGAGCCCGACGCGGCGCTGCGCGTGTTCCCGGACGGAAGATTTCCCGCGAACGCCAAGGCCGAGGGCGAGGCCATCGGCTACCTGATCGGCGAAGCGGAGAAGAACCGGGCCGCCCTCATGAAACCCGAGGCCGCCGGACTGCGCGCGCGCCTCTTGGCGACGACGTTGCAGATCCGCGAGGAGGACATGAGGCCGACCGGCTTCAGGGAAACTCTCGGCGCGACCAACGCGGCGGACGGCTTCCAATTGAAACGATTCGAGACCGATGACGGCCTGCGTGTGGCGCTCTACCAACCGGCCAAAGCCAGGCGGCGTCCGATGCTGCTCGTGGGGGAGGCCGATGGAGCCAGCGTCGGAAGCGCGGCCCAGCCGGAGAAGGCGCTCGCAGAACTGCTCGAACGCGGCCATCCGGTGGCGGTGGTCGAGTCGGTCTCGCGCGTCGCCGGGCGCATGGCTGGGTCGCAGGCTCCGCAGGATCGGCCGGACTATTTCACGACCTTCACCTGCTACAACCGCACGCCGGCCCAGGTCGCTGTCCGCGACATCGTCCGGGCATCCGAGTTCGTGAAGCAGACGCTCAAGCGCGCCGACCTAGTCGCGGGCGGCACGGGTCCGGGTGCGATCTGGGTGTCGATGGCGTCGCCGTGGCTGGGAGACATCGCCTTGAACGCGACCGGCCTTCCGCTGGACGTGGTAGGAGCCGAGTCCGTCAACCTGCCGGCGGCGTTCGTCCCCGGCATCGGCCGACTGGGCGGAGTCTTCGGCGTGCCGACACTGCGTGATGCCGGCCATATCGTGGTCCACGGCGGACCGGAAAGCGTGGGCCTAGCCGCGAACCCGCTAAAGGCGCGGTTCAAGGCGAAGAACGATCCGCTCAAGGTTATCGCCAAGAACCTCTCGCCGGTCGACGTGATGAAGCAGTTCAAGGACTGACCGCGCGAGCGCCGCGCCTACTTCCAGAACTTCCAACCACTCGGTCGCTTTGCTTCCGACGTCGGAGGTTTCGGCGGCCTGACTTCGGTGTCGAGGACCTCGAAGTCCGTCAGCAAGCACACCACGTTTCCGGCCGCATCAAGGCCGAACCACGAGGCATACAGGCCGTCGCCGAAGCCGCTGGAGAAGGCGATGGCGTTCGTCGGAGGGGATTGGCTGACGGGAATGTTGGCGGAGAACCAATCGTCGCTCGGCGCGACTTTCAGGGCCTCCTCGATCAACTGCTCCCATTGGCCCGTGGGTTCCAGTTCCGTGGCCACGATGGCGAGCGCGGATGAATCGAGGAAACAGCCCGTGGCGCTGTCCACGCCATAGCCGGTCATCTCCAGATCGTCATCTTCCACGGTGCGGGCGCGTTCCCAGGAGACGGGAGAAGAGTCGCTGAACCGCACAATGGCCGCCGCCACGCGGGCCTGCTTCGTGTCCGTGGCGAGCACGAGCGACACCGGATACGACCCCGGCGGCACCATCCGCACGAACGCCTCCTCCTCGCCGGAGATCACCGAAGGATCACACGCCACGATCCGTCCAGTCGGTAGAAGCAAAGAACCGGAGGCGTGCTTCCGCAGCGACCAGCCGCCGGACTTGGCGTCGTCCGTGGGGGCGGCGGTCCAGAGTTCGAGCAAGGTGGATGGATTGTTGGCCATTCGGCGGATGCACTGAGTTTCTTTCAGCTTTCGGATGGAGAGCAACCTGGAAGGTTGCCAGCCATTAGCCCGAACTCCGAGATGGAATGGGGAGCGCGCCCGCCCCGGGCGCAGTTTTCCGCGCCCTCGCGGAAAACATCGGGTGCGCAGAAATGTTCCAAATGTTCGTGCCAAATACCCGCGCAAAACGGTGTGCGAGGGCGCACACCGCAACGCCCGGGGGCGGGCGTGCTCCCCGGAATTCGGAGTTCGAGAATTAACCGGGGGTGAGCGAGTCAGCGAACGACACCCCCGGTTCGTGTTCGAAGCGGGCACTCATCCTGAAGGGATGTCAGCGCGTCGGAAGCTGGCAGCGATGCCATGTCTTGCTGGCACGCGCTTCGCGGTGCTGTTTTGAATGAGGGCAAATCCGGGGGTGTCGCTTGGCTCAACCCCCCGGCTAATGGCTGGCAAGCCTCCGGCTTGCGGGGCACGAGGCCGTGGCGCAGAGATCCCGTTGGTTCGCAGGCGCTGGAACAAGTAATCAGCACCGGAGGTGCGGAAGAGAGTAGCCCACAGCGTCAGCTGTGGGTTCGGGTTCACTCGGGACCGAGCCCCGGATGGGGCGGCAGAGTCCGGGGAAGTGGGTTGGATTTCTGTCGCCCCAGCCGGGGCTCAGGGCGATTAACGACCAACCCACGGCTCACGCCGAGTAATCCAGATACACCGTCTTTAGCCTCGAATAAAACTCCACCGCGCCCGCGCCCTGTTCTTTGAAGCCGTCGGTGCTGCTCTGCTTCACGCCGCCGAACGGGGCCTGGAGCGCGAGACCTGTGCTGATCTGGTTCACCTTCACCACGCCGGCTTCGATGCGTTCGGCGTAGAGCATGGCCTTCTTGAAGTCGCGGGTCACAAGGCTGGCGCTGAGGCCCACGTTGACGCCGTTGGCCACCTTCAACGCCTCGTCGAAGCTGTCCACTGCGATGAGCCCGACCACGGGGCCGAACACTTCCTCCTGCGCGATCCGCATGTTCGGCGTCACGTCGCCGAGCAGCGCGGGCTGCATGAAGTAGCCGTGGGCAAGGTCGCCTTCGGTCAGCTTTGCGCCGCCCCAGAGGAGCTTCGCGCCTTCCTTCACCGCGATGTCGAGGTAGTCGAAGTTGCCCTGGAATTCCTGGGCATTGACCGCCGGTCCCATGGTCACGCCGTCATGCAGGCCGTTGCCGACTTTGATGGCCTTCATCTTCTCGATGAGTTTCTCGGTGAAGGCGGGGAGAACACTGCGTTCCACGATGACGCGGCTGGTGGCGGTGCAGGCTTGTCCGGTCAGGCCGAAACCCGCGATGGCCACGAGGCGCGCGGCGAGGTCGAGGTCGGCGTCGGCGAGGACGATGGTCGGGTTTTTCGCGCCCATTTCCATCTGCGCACGGGCCATGCGCTGGGCGAGCTGCTGGTAGATGCCGTGGCCGATCTTGTAGCTGCCGGTGAAGGACAGAGCGGTCACGTCGGGATTGGTCGCGAGTTCACCGCCCACGCTGCGGCCGTCGCCTGTGACGACGTTGAGCACACCCTTGGGCAGGCCGGCTTCGATGAGCGCCTTGGCGACCTCGATGGTCATGGCGGGAGCCTGCGAGGCGGGCTTGATGACGACGGCGTTGCCGCAGAGCAACGCGGGGGCGAGCTTCCAAACCGGGATGGCGATGGGGAAATTCCACGGCGTGATCAGGCCGACGACGCCGATGGGCTCGCGCCGGGTGAGCAGGAGATTGCCGGGGAGATCATGCGGGATGGTCTGACCGCCGAGCGTGTAGCTGAGGCCGCCGAAGAAGCGGAGGATGTCGGCCGAGCGCTGCACTTCGCCGGTGGCTTCGGCCAGCGTCTTGCCTTCTTCGCGAGTGAGGAGCTTGGCGAGATCGGCCTTGCGGCTTTCGAGAATCTGCGAGGCCTTGCTGAGGATGCGGCCACGGGCGGGCGCGGTCTGCGCGGCCCATCCGGGGAAGGCGGCCTTGGCAGCGGCGATGGCCTGTTGAGCCTCGGCCTGGCTGCTTTGCGGATACGACGCGACGGTCTCGCGCGTGTCGGCGGGGTTGGTGGTGGAGAAGGTTTTTCCGGAAGCGGCTGCGACCCATTCGCCGCCGATGAGGTTCTGGTAGCTCTGCATGGTGAGAAACGGTGTCGGCCCGGCGGCGGGAAGGGAAGGACGAAGACAACGAGGTCATGAGGCTGGTAGGGCGCAGGCTCCGGCCAAGCATCGTTTTTGCTAGTGTCTTCAAACCCGATTCTGAGCACCGGAGGTGCGGCAGACAGTAGCCCACAGCGTGAGCTGTGGGTGGGTTGTCCAAGTGTTCAAGCTCCGGAGGAGCGACAGATGCCTTTCTTCCGCTCCTCCGGAGCTGGCCTCCCTTATCCGTCCAACCCCGGGCTCACGCCCGGGGCTACTTTCTTCCGCTGCTCCGCAGCTGGTTTGAAGACACTCCCTAGTCTGCGTTCTCTGCGGTTCGGTCATCCGGCCATTCTGCAGCGGCGGTGGGGTGCGTCTTCGCGCTTCACCTTCGGCACCGGGCTGGCTTAATCGGCTCCGTGAATTCCCCGTTGCGCACGCTCACCATAGTCGTCGCCCTCATGGCGCGTGTTGTCTTCGCCGCCGACCAGTTTCCCGAGCCCTACGACACGGAGAAGGCCGGCAAGGGGCCGATGTCCGCCGAGGACGCGGCCAAGACCTTCAAGATGCCCCCCGGCTTCAAGGTCAGCGTCTTCGCCAGCGAGCCGGACGTGCGCCAGCCGATCGCGATGGCCTTCGATCCTCGCGGACGTTTGTGGGTGGCGGAGAACTACACCTACGCCGAGGCGGCCGTGAAGTTCGCCACGAACCTCTCCGACCGCGTCGTCATCTTCGAGGATGCGGACAACGACGGGCGCTTCGACAAACGGACCGTCTTCTACGACAAGGCCAAGATCCTCACGAGCGTCGAGCTGGGCATGGGCGGCGTGTTCCTCATGTGCCCGCCGCAGCTGCTCTTTGTCCCCGACCGCAACGGCGACGATGTTCCCGACAGCGAACCCGAGGTGCTGCTCGACGGCTTCACGACGACGACCGGCAGCCATCATACCTTCGCCAACGGCCTGCGCTGGGGACCGGACGGCTGGCTCTGGGGCCGCGTCGGCATTTCCAGCCAGGCGCGTGTCGGCAAGCCGGGCACACCGGAGTCGCAGCGCGTGGCGATGAACGGCGGCATCTGGCGCTATCATCCGACGAAGCGCGTCTTCCAAGCCGTGAGCCATGGCACGACGAATCCCTGGGGCATGGACTGGAACGAGGTCGGCGAACCGTTCTTCATCAACACGGTCATCGGCCACTTCTGGCATGGCATCTCGGGCGCCTACTTCGACCGGATGCACGGCGAGCACGTCAACAAACACGCCTACGAATCCATCGGCCAGCACGCGGACCATTACCACTTCGACACCGGCGCGGGCTGGACGAAGAGCCGGGCCGCATTGGACGGAAGCAGCTTCGCCGCGAACAGCGACAACCTCGGCGGCGGCCACGCCCACTGCGGATTGATGATCTACCAGGGCGAGAACTGGCCGCAGGAGTATCGCGGAAAAGCCTTCACGCTGAATCTCCACGGCCGCCGCATCAACACGGAGCGGATCGAGCGCGAGGGCTCCGGCTACGTCGCCAAACACGACGCGGATTTCCTGACCGTGGGTGACCCGTGGTTCCGGGGCATCGACCTCATCCAGGGACCGGACGGAGGCGTCTTCATCGCCGACTGGTCGGACACCGGCGAATGCCACGAGCACGACGGCGTCCACCGCAGCTCCGGCCGCATCTACAAGGTCACCTACGGCGATCCGAAGAAGCCGGAGTTCGGCGATCTGACCAAGCTGACCGGCCCCCAGCTCCTTCCCTTGGTCACGAGCAAGAACGAGTGGCTTG
>JAYTUE010000144.1:0-24034 GCA_043744715.1 Verrucomicrobiota bacterium
GATAAGGGTTCCCGGATCGTCCGGCGCCCTGATCCGCCCGCACTGTTTGATTTCAGACCGGCAGCGCCATGGGCAGGCAAGATGCACTGCCCTACCTTGCCCGCGGCCGGTCTTCAACTGGATCGTTCCGGCTGAAGAGTCCTACGGTGGTTACATCCCCATGATCTGGTAGCCGCAATCGACGTAGATCACCTGGCCGGTGATGGCCGCAGCACCATCGCTCGCGAGGAACGTGCCGGTGGCGCCGAGTTCCTCGGGGAGGACATTGCGCTTGAGCGGGGCATGGGCCTCGTAGTGCTTCAACATGTCGTTGAAGCCGGCGATGCCGCGGGCGGCGAGGGTGTTGACCGGGCCGGCGCTGATGCAGTTCACCCGGATCTTCTTCGTGCCGAGATCGTAGGCGAGGTAACGGGTGCTGGCTTCGAGAGCGGCCTTGGCCACGCCCATGACATTGTAGTGCGGCACGACTTTTTCCGCGCCGTAGTAGGTCATGGCGACGATGCTGCCGCCGTCGGTCATGAGCGGCGCTGCCCCACGAGCCAGCGCGATGAGAGAGTAGGCGCTGATGTCGTGGGAGATCTTGAAGGCATCGCGGCTGGTGTTCACGAACTGGCCTTCCAGCGCCTCCTTGGGAGCGAAGGCGACGCTGTGGAGGAGGAGGTCGAGCTTGCCGAACTTCTCGCCGACAGTCTTGAAGACGGTCGCGATGTCGTCGTCACGGGTCACATCGCAGGGCATGAGCAGCGTATCCGCGCCGAAGGTGCCGGCGAGTTCCTCGACGTTGTCCTTGAGGCGTTCGCCCTGGTAGGTGAAGGCGAGCCGGGCGCCGGCCTTGTGCCAGGCCTGGGCGATGGCCCAGGCGATGGAACGCTTGTTGGCGACGCCGAAGACGATACCGGTTTTTCCTGCGAGCGATGACATACGTGCGGACGATTTAAGCGGACTGCGGCGATGGGGACAGGGAAATTTTTTGGCTCCCCCTTTGGCAGCGAACTCCCACTCGGCCTCCTCCTCGATCTCGTTCTCCTTTTCGGCTGTGTTCGACCAGGAGAACGAGGACGAGGCCGGGAATGAATCACAAGGCCGACACTTCCTCGATCGCCTTCCGACAATACCACTTCACCGCGTTGCTCATCGCGGGTTGAAGCGTTTCGAGGTCTGCACTGGAGACCCAGCGGATGTCGTGATGCTCCTCGGCGGCGAGGGAGACATCGCCGCTTTTGGGCCGGGCGAAGTAGATCATGCCGATGTGCTCGTGGGTGTCGCTGATGCGGTGGATGTCGAGGAAGCGCGGAGCGATCAGGGCGCGCGTCCCGGGTTCGGTCGTGGGCGGGCGTTCTCCGAGGAGTTCGACTTCGAGCCCGCTCTCCTCCCTGGCCTCGCGGAGCGCGGCGGTCTCCGGTTCCTCGTCGAGCTCGACGTGTCCACCAAGGGGAAGCCATTTGCCGAGTTTGCGGTGGAGGATGATCAGCACTTTCGCGTCGCGGACGACGAAGATGGCCACGGTGAAGTCGATCTTTTCGTGGATGTGCGCCATGGAGCGCGGACTGTGCTGACGAGGGCCGGGGCCGTCAACGGCTCCGGATCGTGGAGCGCTCCATGATCCACTTCAGGTCGGGATTGCCGGGGGAGGGTTGGAATCCGTTGTCACAGAGCACGGAGCTGTTCTTGGTGATGGGAGGCATGGTCCGCTCGTCCTGCCACCGTTTGATCTCGGCGTGCCCATCGGCGAAGGAGAAGCCGGCGGCCCGGTGGTGATACGACGCCGGATAGTCGCAGACGAATTGCCAGGCGGCCGGCTTGTCCGGATAACCCGTCATGGCGCTATAGTAGTTGCCCCAGTTGATCGAATCTTCCCGCTGGTCGAGGAACACCCATGTCTTGGACGGCCCCATCCTTCCGATGTCGGAGAGCGTGAGGAAGACCTGGTAGTTCTTGTCCATGTAGGAGGCGTGGCGCCCGCCAAATCCGCCGACCCAGATGTTCATCGACATGCTGCGGACGCGCGGCATGGGTTTGCCTTTGTCCGGGCCGAACGCGGGCCGGACGACGGACGTGTCAGCGGGGCATTTCCAGACGGCGGGAAGGTTCGCGCCGTAGTTCCACAGGAGACTTGTCTCGAGATCGATCGCCGGATCCCAGTTGCCCTGACGGAAGGGGCTGAAGTCGAGTTCACTCATCGTCCAGACGAACTTGTCCAAGTCAGGTCGCGACGGATCGCGGCTGGCGAAGGGAAGCCGGTCGGCGTTGTCCGAGATGTATTGGTTCCAGGCCAGCAGGAGCTGCCGGTGGTTGTTCATGCACTGGATGCTCTGCGAACGCATCTTCACCTTGGGGAACAGCGGAAGGAGCAACGAAGCCAGGATCCCGATGATGGCGATGACGACAAGCAGCTCGACCAGCGTGAAGCCCGACCTGCATCCCACGCCGAAATGACGCTGGTTTCCTTCGACCTGATTGATCTTGGGGAGTTTCAGACACCCACAACCTACTGCAACCCTCCTTGGACAGCAAACCCCGGTTGTTTGCCCCGGACCGGATCAATTCACCCGCGTCGCCCGCTGTTGAAGCCAGATGATGTCCTTGTTGTTGGGCGATGGAACGAACGTCTGAAGCGAGGCATTGATCTTTCCCTTGACCATCGGGGGCATCGTCCGGCTGTCGACCCAGCGCTTGATCTCGGAGTGCCCATCGGCGAACGAAAGGCCTCCCGCATCTCCGTGGTAGAATCCCGGGAAGTCGTAGAAGAACTGGGTTAGCTTGGGATTGTTGGGATACCCGTTCATCTGCGTGACAAAGTTGCCGAAGTTCACGCTGTCCTCGCGCTGGTCGATGAACACCCATGTCATGGAAGGCTGAGACCCGTTCAGGTCGGAAAGTTTGGTCAGGACAACCCCGGGGCTAAACTCCGTCTTGCCCGCCATGCCCCCGATCCAATAGCTCTGGGTCATGGTCCGGACGCGCGGGACGACCTTGCCGGCGAACTCCCCTGTGTTGGGGCGAACGGTGGACAGGTCCGACGGGCATTTGAAGATGCGCGGTTCCTGCCCGCAATAGGGCCAGAGGGCGCTCCGCTTGATGTTCCTATCAACATTCCAGTTCGCTCTCGTTGTAGGGGTCGAAGTTCATTAGACCCGTCATCCAAATGCCGTTGTTCGTCGTCGTGGAACCGATCAGGTCGCGGCTGTGGTAGGCGAAGCGGTCGTTATTGTCGTCCGCATACATCTTCCAGGCGATCACCAGATTGCGGTGATTGTTCATGCACTGGATGCCCTGGGCCTTGAGCTTGGACCGGGATAGCGCCGGCAACAGCATCCCCGCCAGGATCGCGATGATCGCGATGACCACGAGAAGCTCGATCAGGGTGAATCCACGTTGGCGGCGGGTTGTGTTCATTTTAGGGCAGATTGGCTCAGGCAGCCGTCGAAACATCACTCACCTATCCAAAGCAGTAAATACGCCGACAGACACCGGAACCATGGGCCTTATGGCTACCAAATCACGTCGTCGCCCTGCAATTCACGGCCAACGGAGACGGTAGAAGCGGTTGGTCGGGCCGAGGGGTTGTTGGAAGAGGTTGGTCGGGCCGTTGGAGGAAACCGGCTCCTGCACGTCGTTCCACGCCGCCGGGGAACCCAGCAGCCCCGCCTCCTGAAGGATGAAGCTCGGCTCGGGCCCGGCCCATGCCACTGAGACGGACGAAGCGTTGGCCGAGATGCTCAACGGTGGCTGCCTGGGCACAGCGTAGAGGTAGACCGAGCCGGCTCCCGTTGCGCCCGCATTGTCGGAGTCGGCCCCGATCAGGAACAGGTCCCGACCCAGCGGGGCCACGGCGAAACCGAACCGGTCACTGGGCTCCGGCGTCGGGTTGGCGAACGTCGCCAGCAGCGTGCCGTTGGTGTCGAACAAATAGGCGGCTCCAGCCCTCCCTGCGCCATTGTCGCTGAGAAAGTTGCCGATAAGCACCCGATCGCCACCAACTACGGCAAGCGCATGGCCGAAACGGGTATTCAGAGCGGGCGCGGGGTTTGTAAAGGTGGTCAGCACCTTTCCTCCCGTGTCGAACAAATAAGCGGCTCCGGCGTTGACTCCTCCCACGGTGTTCCCTTCGGCACCGATCAACACCCGGTCACTCCCTATTCCCGCCACGGACCAGCCGAAGGCGCCTCCGGCTACCGGTGACGGATTGGTGAAGGTGGTCAACAGGTCGCCGCCCACAGTGAAAAGGTAGGCCGATCCCACATACCTGACGCTCTCGCCGTTCCCAAAGGCTCCAATAATGACCATGTCGTTCCCCACACCCGCCACGGCGGATCCAAACTCGCCCAGAAAAATTGGGTCCGGATTGTGGAAGGTAGTCAGCAACGCCCCGTTGGTCGTCAAGATGTATGCAGCTCCGCTATGATCGATCCCAGCGTATCTCGCGCCGGCCAACACTCGATCTGTCCCCACGGCAGCCACGGCCTGACCAAATTGGTCGTTAGGCGTCATGGGAGGATTGGTCAAGGTCGTCAACAATGTGCCGTTAGTGTTGAAGAGATAGACCGCGCCGGCGTTGGTCGCGCCCACGCTGGCGAGGCGCGCACCAATGAGCACGCGACCAGCGCCGAGCGCGGCTACCGAATAGCCGAAAAGCCCCCCCCTTTCCTGCGGAGGAAAGATGAACTTCGTGACAAGCGCCCCGTTGGTATTGAACAAATAGGCGCTTCCACCCAAGCCACCGCCCGCACCCTCAAAGAAAATGTCTTGAGGGACGCCGATCAGGATTCGGTCGTTCCCAACTCCAGCCAGGCTATAGCCGAACTGAGCCCTAAAAACGGGAGCAGGGTTGCCAATGGTCGCCAACGGCGGGCGGTAGGCGCCCGGCGGTGCAGCAAGGCCCGGCCACCCCACGTAGAACAGCAGGGTGGCCAGGAGCAAGGCGGTCAAACGGGCCAGAGCCGCTCCGGAGTCGGCTTTGATGGACTGGGCACGATCCACGGACTGGTCTTCGGAGAGGCCTTTGCGCGGCCGACTTTCTCCGGCCTGGGTCACTGGTGCTGAACCGGACTCTCCGCGAACGACAGCGGCGTTGGTCCCCGACAGAACGCTTCTGTGCATGGGTTTCCTCTCTCGTGGTTTGGTTGGTGCGCTGAACAATCCTTGCCCTCACGACCGTTGAATGGAACCTAAACTTTATGTTTCAACCAAGCATGAGGCTGGCAACCAGCGATACCAACTCAAGGAATGCCTTTGGGCGCATCTCATGCCGGACCGGTGCGGTAGAGCCTTGATCCGGACCCGGCATGAAGCGCGGCGGCCACTGCACGACCGCATTCCGACTGAATCGTTCCGGATCAGTAATCGTAGAGACCCGCGTCCTTCGAGTAGGCGCCGCCGCCGCCACCGGGGCCGCTTTCCGGTCCGCCCATGAAATCTCCCAGCAGTTCACCCATGTCCTCCTCGATCTTCTCCGGGTCTTCACCCGATTCGAGGCGTTTGATGGCCACGTCGAGTTCCTTGGGAACCATCCCGGCCGGCATGATGTCCTTCATCTTCTTCATCATGTGGGCCAGGTGGCGCGGGTTGTTCTCGTCCAGATGGTCCATGTCGCGTTCCAGCTCGCCCATGACCTTCTCCACGCGGGGATCGTCCATGTCCGGCATCGGTTCACCGGTCTGGGGATCGACGTCGGGCCCGGTCGAGGCAGGCTCGGCCATGCCGCGCATCATGGCGAAACGGCTGACCTCCTTGGTCAGCTTCTTGTTGCCACACTTCGGGCACACCGGGATCCGGTCGGGCTCCACCCTTTTGGAGAGGAAGCTGTAGATCTTCCGGCACTTGGGACAGGCGAACTCGTAGATGGGCATGGCTTAAAGTCGTGTCTTTCTCGGTATCTGGCCAAAGAAACCGTAAAGGCTCCGCAGCCAGACGGCGAGATACCCCAGCAGGACGCAGGTGGCAAGAGCCAGTCCCAACCCGTCGAACTTGGGCACGTCCTTGGCGTTCGCCCTCAAAATGAGGAGGTGCAGGATGCCGAAGTAGGCGAGGATGACGGCCGTCAGCTTCAGGCCGCTGCCGAAAACATGGGTGTGGGTGGCGGCCCGGTTCTCGGGAGCCAGATGATGGCCGCGGTTGGGGACGTTCCAGAAGCTCTCGGGCACATGGCGGATGCCGTAGAATACTCCGCCCAGCACCAGCAGCGCACCCGTGGTGAATCCGACCATGAACCGCGCATGGTCCTCCCGTGTCATCCAACCATCGGCCCGGCCCTTGCCGTCGAAATGGGTCGCCACGCGCTCAGGCAGGCGATGGGAGGACTGGACGACGAAAACAACCACCGCCACCTGCACGAACAGGCAGAGGAGCAGTTCCCGACGGACGGAGCGGAGGGCATCGGCCAGCATCGGCCAAACCCATAGAACGTTTCGGGCGGAAGCTCAATGGTGGCGCGGCGTAATGACGAAGCACGCAGGTCAAAGGACAAGAGAAGCACGAAGGCCGAAGGCCAAAAACCGAAGGAAACCCGAAATCCCATGGCCCGGATGCCGCCGGTTTGGTTTTCGGACTTGGGATTTCTTTCGGCCTTTGGCCTTCGTGCTTCGTCATTGCGATCAAGCTCCTCGGCCCAAACGAAAAGCCCCGGCTCGCGCCGGGGCTTGTGAATTCAAACGACGTTCGCCGCCGGGATCACTTCAGGCGGTCGAAGTTCTTCTTCAGGATCTGCCAGTCGGCGAGGCCGGGGACCTTGGCGCGATGGTCGGCGATGATCTTGGCCTCGTTGGCGTTCTTCGTCGGGCGATTGACCTTGTAGAACGTGCCGAAGAGGCCGGGCCACTCGGTGCCGGCGAGCTTGTAGGCGGCCTGTTCGTCGGTCGCGTCGTGGTCGGCGGGGATCTCGGGGAACACGCCGCCCTTGCGCGGGATGGCGGCGTCGAACGCGCCGGGGAAGAACTCGATGCACTCGCTCAGGCACTGGATGAAGCTGAAGCCGTCGTGGTCCATCGCGGCCTCCATCATGGCGAGGAGGTGCGGGACGTTGGTGGCCGTGGTGCGGCCGACGAAGGTCGCGCCGGCGGCGATGGCTTGCTTGAGCGGATTGATGGGACGGTCGGTGGAGCCCCAGACATCGGTCTTGGACTTATGGCCGATGGGCGTGGTCGGCGAGGTCTGGGCCTTGGTCAGGCCATAGACCTGGTTGTCCATGACGACGTAGGTGAGCTTCACGTTCTTGCGGGCGGTGTGGGTGAAGTGGTTTCCGCCGATGGAAAACGCATCGCCGTCGCCGCCGAAGACGAAGACGTGCAGGTCGGGCCGCGAGAGGGAAAGGCCGCTGGCGAAGGCGAGGGCGCGTCCGTGGATGAAATGCACGCCGTGGGCCTGGACGAAATACGGGAAGCGCGACGAGCAGCCGATGCCGGCCACGGTGCAGATCTTCTCGTGCCAGATCTTCCGCTTCTCGATGAGCTTGTAGTAGAGCGCGAGGACGGAGAAGTCGCCGCAGCCGGGGCACCATGTCGGGTGGTCGGCGGCGGTGTCTTTTTTGGTCAGCGCCTTGCGATCGGCGTCGAGAATCGGGGCCACCGGGATGCCGGCGGCGGTGGTGCGTGGGAGCTGGGCGGTGAGGGTGCTCATTTGAAAAGACGTTTACTTGATGAGGGTCAGGACGCGCTGGAGGATTTCCTTCACCTTCCAGGTGAGGCCGTCGGTCTTGGTGACCGAACGGATGCGCGGATCGCAATAGCGCGAGCGGAGGATGGTGGCGAGCTGGCCAAAGCCGTAGAGACCTTCGTCGTTCAGCTCGACGACGACGACATGGGTGAATCCGCTGAAGATCTTCTCCAAGCCTTCGGGCAGCGGGTTGAGATATTTGAGGTGGAGGGCGGAGATGGCTTCGCCGTGGCTGCGGGCCTGCTTCACGGCTTCCTCGACCGGTCCCTTGCTGGAACCCCAGCTGACGATCAGCACGTGCCCCTCGGACGCGCCATAGACCGTCGGCAGCGGCAGGCTCTGGGCGAGCTTGCGGAGCTTGTTCCGGCGCTTGGCATTCATCTGGCCATGCACCTTGCCGGAACCGGTGGGATGGCCGAGTTCGTCGTGCTCCAGGCCGGTGACGACGGGATATTTTCCGCTCGCGACGCGCGTGCCGGGGGCGATGTGCCGGGTGACGCCGTCGGTCGGCGCGAGGTCGTAGGGCTTGTGATCGGCGACGGGCGTGAAGTCCGGCGAGATGTCCTGACAAACTTTTTCCAAGTCGGGATACGGGAATGCCTCGATGCGGGAGGCGATGCCCTGGTCGCTGAGGATGAAGACCGGTGTGGAATACTGGCGGGCGATGTTCACGGCCTCGATGGCGGTGTAGAAGCAGTCCTCGACGCTGGCCGGCGCGAGCACGACGCGCGGGCTGTCGCCGTGGCCGCCGAAGCACGCGATGTTCAGGTCGCTCTGCTCGACGTTCGTCGGCATTCCGGTGGAGGGTCCGCCGCGCTGCACATCGACGATGACGACAGGCATCTCGGCCATCGACGCCCAGCCGATGGCTTCGGTCTTCAGGGAGATCCCAGGGCCGCTGGAGCCGGTGACGGCCACCCGGCCGCCGTAGCCGGCGCCGAGCGCCATCGAGACGGCCGCGATCTCGTCCTCGGTCTGGACGAAGGTGCCGCCGTATTTCGGAAGCTCGCGGCGGAGGAGTTCCATGATGTCCGACCAGGGGGTGATCGGGTAACCCGCGCCGAAGCGGACGCCGGCGGCGATGAGCCCGTAGGCCAGGGCTTCGTTGCCGTTCATGACCACCTGCGGAGCGCCGGTGTGGTCAGCATGCTGGAACTGGAAGGTTTCAAGCAACCCCTGCACCTGGTGGCCGTAGCCGGAATTGAAGCACGCGAGCGCGTTCTGCACGATCGTCGGATCCTTCCCGCCGAAGCGCTCCTCAATCAGCTTGGTCAGCTTGGGCACGTTCAGGCCGAAGATGCGGGCGATGAGGCCGAGGGCGTAGATGTTCTTGCCCTTGTCACGGCCGGTGCCGCCGATGGCTTCGACGGTGAGCGAGGAGATCGGCACGCCGACGTGGTGATACGCGCCGAGCATCTCGTCGCTCGGGCTCACGTGGTCGGAGTCGTAGAGCACGATACCGCCCTTCTTGAGCGAGCTGATGTGGGCCGCGTAGCTGTGGTCGTAGAAGCAGATGAGCACGTCGGCCTCATCGCCGGCGCTCAGGACCTCGCCCGAACCGATGCGGACCTGGAAGATGGAGGGTCCGCCGGAGATGGTGGACGGGATGGTCATGAAGGTCATGACCTCCTGTTCGCTGCGTCCGGCGAGGCGCGCAAGGAAGCCGCCGATGGCCTGGATGCCGTCCTGGGAATTACCGGCGATGCGGATGACCGCCTCGGAGATGCTGGCGATCTTGGGGGAGCCGCCCGCAGGTTGGGCGGTTGAAATGGCGTCACTCATTAAGTTTATCTTAAATATCCAGTGGACGGCCACGGAGACACGACAGGCGCGTTAGGCTTTGTTCACTGGTTGAAAGCGACGCTAACAGGCAACGTTTCCGAGTCAACCGCGCCTTGGCCAAACCTGATTCCTGGCATTGAAAGCGTCCATGCGGGCGCAGAATGGGAAGCCATGGAGCGTGGAGCATTGCTCCTCTCGAACGAGCCCTCATCGGGGAACTTCGCGCGTCTGGAGAAAGTGGCTCCGATGGATCGGGCGGAGCAATGCTCCGGGCTCCGAAGGCTAGACCGCCCATTCCACCAGCTTCAGCGCCCGCTCGATGCCCTCCGCCACGCCGTAGCCGCAAAACTTGTCGCTCACATGGCCGCCGTGTTCCCGGACCTGTTTGGCGACGGCGGGAACGCCGTTGGCCGGCGTGACGATGTGTTTGGCCACGTCGCTGCGGAGCATGGGCAAGTCGTTCAGATGATCACCGGCCGCGAGGATCCTGGACCGGTCGATGTTCAGGCGGCGGGCAATCTCGTTGAGCGATGATCCCTTGTTGTAGGCCACGTGACTGAAGCGCGCCCAGACGTCGTTCCGCACCACGACGAGGTCGGGATGGTCCGCGCAGAATTCATCGAGATAGTCGTGGATCGCTTCCGCATCCGCGGTCTTCTTGGCCGTGAGGCAAAGCGGCGACCAGGCGTCCTCGTAGATCGTCGCGTCGAAGTTGGTGCCGATCCAGTCAATCAGCCGGGGCACGGAGGGCTTGATGCGACTGAACAGCTCGGCGTGCGCCCTCGTGCAGCCCTCGTTCCAATCCTCCAGCGCGACGTAACGGTGGTTCTGGTGGACATGGATCTCGCGTTCCACGAGCACGAGATAGTCGGGCTTGATCTCCAGCTTCGAGCGGGCCATGGCCTCCATCAGGCTGGCCATCTCGCGGCCCGTGTTGATGACCCACTTGGCTCCGGCGCGCTGGAGCCGGGCTATGACGTCGATGACGGGCGGCGCGATCGGCGGGTTCTCGAACTCGGCGAACAAAGTTCCGTCGAAGTCGGTCGAGATCAGTTCCAGCGGCAGGCTCATGGGCGGGCAGTTGAACCACAGACCCGCAGGCTTCTGCGAGGGTTTTTCCACGCTTCTGAGTCGGGAGTTCCTGCCACGGGAAACTCTGGCCGATGGACAACCGCGTCGCCACGGCCAACACTTGAACCATGCAGTCGCTTCAAGACCGTTACGACGATGCCATGCTCGAGTTCAGCATGGGCCAGTTCGATGCGGCCATCGAGAAGCTCACCACCATCCTCGCGGAGGATCCGGCCTACTTCGACGCCCAGCTCTCGCTCGGCGGCGCCTACTACCGCAAGGGCGACTTCGCCCGCGCCATCGCCGAAGGCCACAAGGCCGAGAAGCTCCGGCCGACCGAACAGCTCGTCCACACGAACCTCTCCCTCTTCTACATGAAGTCCGGCGACAAGAAGACCGCCGAACACCACGGACTCCAGGCCCGGATTTCGTCGTGGAAGGAAAACATGGCCAAGCCCGACGCCTCCGCCAAAGCCGGGGACGACCCCGAACTCCAGATGGCCCAGCCCAAGCTCGCCCCGGTCAAGCTGCCCGCCAAGTTTCCGGACATGCCCTGGAAAAAGAACAAGCCCGTCGACGGTCATCCACCCGCCACTCCCAACACGCCGCCAACGACCACCCTGTGAGCCGCCCGAAAAAACTCCGCAACATCGCCCGGGTCAAACCGAACCCGAAAGTCGACCGCGCCACGGGCGGCTGGCTCGTGCGTTTCACCCGTGAGGGCAAACAGACCCAGGTCTACGTCGGCGACCACACCCACGGCGGGAAAGCCGGGTCGCTCAAGGTGGCCGTCCGTCAACGCGACCGTCTGGAGGCTAGGCTGAAACCCGTCGCCACCATCCTCGCCGAACGCCTACTCGACCCGAAACGCGGTGCCCGGCTGTGCGTGAAAGTCTTCAAGCGGAACGGCCGCACCTACACCTACGAATATGCCGAGGCCGTCTGGTCGGAGCGTGCCGGACAGTTGACGAAACGGCGGTTTTCCATCCGCAAGTTCGGCCGCAAGGGAGCCTTGGCCCTCGCCCGCGATGCCCGGAAGGAAGGCATCAAGAAGGTCCTCAAGCGCCGCAAATGACTCCGGCCGTTCCGCCACCGGGCAACTGGGTCCGCGCCGCGGCGGCGGACAGCCTCGCCCCCGGCCAATGCCGCAGCGTCGTGGCGGCAGATCACCAGTTCTGCCTCGTCCGCCTCGCAGACGGCTTCCACGCCCTCGACGACGAATGCCCGCACAAAGGCGCGCCTCTCGGTGCCGGCCACGTGGAGAACGGCAAGGTCTATTGTCCCCTCCACGGCTGGTGCTTCAACGCCACCACCGGCGCCTGCGAAAGCAACCCCGCCAAACCTTCCCGGAGCTACCCGACCAAGGTGGAAAACGGAGAAGTATGGATCGGCGTGAATGGCTAAACACGGAGGCCAAAGGCCGAATGCGAATATGCTTTCGGTAGAACGCGACGCGCCAGGGCCAGCGATGCATTTGAAGGTAGGGCGGGCCTCCAGCCTGCCCCGTCCCGACTTGGGCTTAAGGGCAGGGCCTTGGATGGATCAGCCCGCCGAGTTTGGTTTCGCTCTCGGGCTCTCCTGGGCAGGCTGGAAGCGCTGCCCTACCTTGCAGCCACCGCTTCGCGGCGGTCCTTCGACCTGATCGTTCCGAAGTAGCGATTGGATTTCGGTCTTTGACCTTCGCGCTTCGTCATTCCTCTTGCCCTGCCCTTTCACCATCCGGACATTTCGCGACATGGAACAACCCGACCAGCTTCGTGAACTCTTCCGGATGCAGCACGCGCTCAACCAGCGCATCGGCGTGGATACCGACGCCATGACCGAGGAGGAGAAGACCAAGTGGCTCCTCAACTACACCCGCGCCATGCAGCAAGAGATGGCCGAGCTCACCGACAGCGTCCCGTGGAAATGGTGGGCCAAGTATCAGAAGTTCGACGAGCAGAACGCCCGCGTGGAAGTCGTCGACCTGTTCCACTTCCTCATCTCCATGGCCCAAGTCCTCGGCATGAGCGCCGACGACGTCTTCCAAGCCTACCTCAAGAAGAACGAGGTCAACTTCAAGCGCCAGGACTCCGGCTACACCACCAAGGACCACGAGGACTCGAAGCATATTTAAGGTTGCGAGGAAGCTCTTTTTCGGAAATCTCAATCGCAACGATTCCTGCAAAGAAAGCAATGAACTCAATCGAACTATTCGCTGGTGGAGGAGGTCTAGCCTTGGGCTTGGATCGCTCAGGCATGGTGCCTGTTGGGATCGTCGAGTGGGATGCGGACTCCTGTGAAACCCTACGCCTAAATGTGATGCCGAAGCTCCAAGCGAAGGCTTGCCTGTTGGAGGGCGACATCCGTGATTTCGATTTCACCCGCTGGCAAGACAAGGTCGATGTCGTTTCCGGTGGACCGCCCTGCCAACCGTTTTCGATTGGTGGCAAACACCGGGGCTACGAGGACATGCGCGACATGTTCCCCCAGGCTGCCAGGACGGTGAAGGAAGTGCGCCCCAAGGCGTTCATCTTCGAGAATGTGCGCGGACTCCTGCGGAAATCGTTCGCACGGTATTTCGGCTACGTGATTTTACAGCTGACTTACCCGGAGATCAGCAAGAAGCCCAATGAGGACTGGACCGACCACCAGCAAAGACTGGAGCGCCACCACACTTCAGGCAAAGACGTGGGATTGAACTACAGGGTGGTTTTCCAGCGAGTGAACGCAGCAGACTACGGAGTTCCCCAGCATCGCGAGCGTGTCGTGATCGTGGGGTTCCGCAATGACATCCAGGAGCCCTGGTCCTTTCCACAGCCAACCCATAGCGAAGCGGCATTGGTGGCCGCGAAATGGGGATCGGAAAGCTACTGGGAGAAACACAGGATACCCAGAAGCCGCCGCCCGGCTCCTCCCGCTTCGTTGCGAGCCATATTGGCAAACCAGGAATCGCTTCTTCCCACAGAACGGTGGAGCACAGTTCGCGACGCCCTTCAAGGCTTGCCAGACCCGCGTGATCCGGCAGCACTCGCTATTCCTAACCACCACTTCCAACCCGGAGCCAAAACCTACGTCGGGCACACGGGCAGTCCTGAGGATGAACCGGCAAAAACCTTGAAAGCTGGCGATCACGGTGTGCCGGGAGGCGAAAATATGATCGCGTATTCGGATGGTTCGGTTCGCTACTTCACAGTCAGGGAAAGCGCGCGCCTCCAGACCTTTCCCGACGACTACATTTTTCCCGGTTCTTGGACCGAGAGCATGAGACAGATAGGCAACGCCGTGCCCGTGAGGTTGGGAGAAGCGATCGGACGCAGCGTCGCACAAGTCCTTACCAACCATCGTCGCAAGCTCTCCGGGAGAAACTGATGAGCAACGAACTGACTCCGTTCAATCCGCTAACCAAACGCCATCTAGCCGGCACCATAGTGTCCAAATTGCTCAAGCAGCCCGCTATGCCTCTTCCTCCGAGTGAACGATTCAACGGTGCCGGTATTTACCTGATCTACTATTCCGGGCCTTTTCCAATCTATCGAGCCATATCAGAAGCAAATCGTGCCAGCCACCTTCTCCAGCCGATCTACGTGGGAAAAGCCATTCCGAAAGGAGGCCGAAAAGGTTCATTGGGTTTCGATTCCGAACATGGACCTGTGCTCTTCAAACGACTGAACGAGCATGCCGAAAGCATTGTGGAAGCAACCAACCTCGAGCTCAGCGACTTCCAGTGCCGTTGTTTGTGCGTCGAAGACTTCTTCATTCCTCTGGCCGAAACTTTGCTGATCAGCCACTACCGCCCTCTCTGGAACCTCATGGCTGAAGGATTCGGAAACCACCAGCCCGGCAAGGGCAGAAAGGACAGCAAGAAGCCACTCTGGGATGTGGTCCATCCGGGCAGGCGTTGGGCAGCGAATCTCGCGACCCCGGTTTCTGAAGCTCACGTTGTCGAAAAAATTAACCGTCACGTCGCTTCGACTTCGATTCCGGCCGCTCCGTTAGAACTATGAAGAAGGTTTCCCCCGTCCCTCCCCGCCTCCGCAAGGAAGTGGACTATGTGCTCATCTCCGAGGCGCAGATCGCCAAGCGCGTGAAGGCGCTCGGGCGCGCCATCCAGCGGGACTTCAAGGGGCGCGACATGGTCATCGTCTCGCTGCTCAACGGCACCGTCATGTTCCTCGCCGACCTCATCCGGCACCTGCCCATGCCGCTGCGGCTCGATTTCATCGGCGTCTCCAGCTACGGCAGCGGCACATCCTCGGGCGAACTCGTCTTCACCAAAGAACTCAAGATCGACGTGGCCGGCCGCGACGTCCTGCTGGTCGACGACATCCTCGACACCGGCAAGACCATGTCCCGCGTGCTGGTCAAGCTGCGCGAGCTGAAACCCCGCCGCATCCGCACCTGCGTGCTGCTCGACAAGCCCGAGCGCCGAACGGAAAAGGTCCAGGCCGACTTCGTGGGCTTCGAGATCCCGAACGAGTTCGTCGTCGGCTATGGCCTCGACTACGCCGAGCGCTACCGGAACCTGCCATTCGTCGGCGTGCTCTGCCCGGAGGTCTATCTCTGGCCGGAAGAGAAGCCGTGAAGCATTCTTCCACTCATCTGGCAGGTGGGGCGATTCGCGCTGCGAATCACCGACCAGCCGCAGCGCGGCTGGTCCCACCTTCGTCCAACTGCCTCTGCCCATGACCATCCGCATCCACTTCTACTCCTACTTCAAGGATCTAACCGGCTGTCCGTGGACCGAGGAGTCCGTCGTTGAAGGTTCAACCATCGATCAATTGCTCGGGCAGCTCCATGTCCGGTTCCCCAAGCTCACGGCCATGCGCAACTCCACGCTCATCGCCGTGGGCGTGGACTACCAGGGCCGCGGCTACGTGCTGAAGGCCGGTGAGGAAGTCTCGCTCTTCCCGCCCGTGCAAGGCGGCTGAACGGACCTCTGTGCGGAGGTTGCGCCGTGGTTCAGGGCGAGAACTGCCCACCCACCGACTCGCGCATTGATGCGACGCGGCCTGGTCCCCATGATTAGATTAATTCAGCCGCCTTGAACATGAAGCCACGTCCATTCAAACCCATCGCCATCGCCCGGTTGCTTTCCGTCTCCGCTCTTTCCGCGTTGCTGCCGTTCACGGCGGCGGCCCAGGGCAAGAAAGGCGGCGGTGGGAATCTGGCCGATGATTTCCCCGGCCTGAGCAACGACGCGCAGCCCACGCCCGAGCAGCTCGCCAAGCTGCCCGCCGTGCATCCGCCCAAGGCCATCGAGGCGATGAAGGACGTGAAGGTGCCCGCGGGTTTTACCGCCACCATCTTCGCCACGCCGCCGGCCGTGAACTATCCGGTCTACGTGGCGGCATCGACCGATGGCACGGTCTACGTCTCCAGCGACGGCAACGGTTCCCTCGACCGCAAACCGCATCTCGGACGCGTGCTGCGGGTGCGCGACACGAACGGCGACGGCAAGGCCGACGAGGTCAAGGCCTTCGTCCCCGATGTGGATTCCCCGCGCGGCCTCATCTGGGACCATGACCGGCTCTACCTGCTTCATCCGCCGAACATCTCTGTCTACATCGACAAGGACGGCGACGGCGTCAGCGACGAGCAGAAGATCCTGGTCAAAGGAATCGCCTTCACCTTCAAGGATCGTCCGGCCGACCATTCATCGAACGGCATCGAGCTCGGCATCGACGGATGGATCTACGCGGCCATCGGCGACTTCGGCTTCATGGAGGCGGAAGGCACCGACGGACGGAAGCTCCAGCTCCGTGGCGGCGGCGTGGTGCGGTTCCGGCCCGACGGCACGGGCCTCGAACTCTTCGCCCGCGGCACACGTAACATCCTCGAAGTCGCGGTCAGCCCGCTGCTCGACGCTTTCGCGCGCGACAACACCAACGACGGCGACGGCTGGGACGTGCGCTTCCACCACTTCACGGGATTCGGGGATCACGGCTATCCGCGCCTCTACAAGAACTTCGCGGCCGAGGAAATCACGCCGCTCGCAGACTACGGCGGCGGTGCCGGTTGCGGCGCGGCCTGGATCGACGAGCCGGGAATTCCCGCCGCATGGAACAACGCGCCCTTCACCTGCGACTGGGGGCGCAACTGGGTCTACCGCCACGGGGTCACGCCCAGCGGGGCCACCTTCACGGCGGACCAGAAAGAGTTCCTCGGCCTTACCCGGGTGACCGATCTCGATGTCGATGGCAACAGCGCGATCTACGCCGCCAGCTGGAAGGGCGCGACCTTCAAGTGGGCCGGCCTCGATGCGGGCTATCTCGTGAAGCTGACACCGACAGGATTCAAGCCCGAGCCCATGCCCGACTTCAACAAGCTTCAGAACCACCAACTTGTGCCGTTGCTGGAATCTCCCAGCGCCCGCCGCCGACTGGAGGCGCAGCGCATCCTTCTTCGTCGGGACAGGCTGGAAGTGAACCGCCTCGCAATCCGCACTCTCGCCTCGGATGGAAACAAGCCTTTGGCCTCGCGCATCGCCGCGCTGTTCCTGCTCACCCAGAAGTTCGGCAAGGCGGAGTATCCCTTCGTGCAGAAGCTCGCCTCCGATCCTTCGATCGCCGCGTGGGCCCTCCGCGCGCTGACGGACCGGGCGGACCAGATGGACGGCGTGAAAGCCGATGTCCTGACCGGCTCGCTGCGCTCGACCAACCCGCGCACACGGCGCGAAGCGTTGACCTCGCTCGCCCGCTTCCACGGACTGACCGGCGCATGGGCCGATGGCGGAACCCCCGTTCCCCAGACCTTGCGGACCGAGAATCTGGACGCCCACGCCAATGCGATCGCGGCGCTGCTGACCGATCCGGAACAGGTCATCCGGCACACCGCCGTGCAGGTTCTCAGGCAGATGATGACGACCGGCCCCGCGTTCAAGGTGCTCGATGCCTCGGCTTCCATCGATGCACGCGTCATGGCGTTGCGGGTCGTTTCCGGGATCTACGACGCGTCCGCCGTCTCAGGCCTTATCGCGCGTCTCGACAAGACGACCGACGCAGCCAAACGCGCTGAACTTCTCACTGCGCTTTGCCGCATCCATTTCAAGGAAGGCGCGTGGAAAGGCGACTCCTGGGGCACGCGTCCCGACACGCGCGGCCCCCTCTTCCAGCCCGAAGCCTGGGATGAAACGCCTCGCGTCGCGGCCGCCTTGAAGACCGCTCTCGACAAGGCCGATGCCGCCGAAGCCGCCGTGCTGGCTTCGGCGTTTTCGCGGCACCGCCTTCCCGGCGATACCGCCGTCTCGCGCATGCTCCACCTCGTCAAAGCCACCCCGTCTCTCGCTCCTTCGGTCGCCGACCTCATGGCCAACTCGGACACGATCCCCGCCGCCACCGTCCCGGTGCTCACGACCGTCGCCGCCGACGGACAGGCGCCCGCATCGTCCCGGGTCAACGCCGTCACGGCTCTCGCCAAGTCGGATTCACCGGATGCCCTCCAGGCTCTGTTGGCCGCCCTGCCCGGCCTGGTTTCCTCCAAACCCGAAGGCGTCGACCTCGACAAGCTCACCTCCACGTTCCTCGGCTCGGCGGCGGTTGAGAAAAACTTCCAGGCCGTCATCGCCGCCGCCGGCAAGATGGACGGCCCGTCCGCAGTCTGGGCGGACGCCGCCCTGCTCCGCCAGGCTTCACGCACCGTGGATCGCCGTCAGCGCGCTCCCGCCGCAGCGCTGAAAGCCATCGACGACGGTTGGAAGTCCGACATGCGCCGCGCCCAGATCCTCAACGCCTCCGTCATCGCCAAGGACGCCTCCCGCGCCGTCCTGATCGTCGCCGCACTGGACGACGCCAACCCCGCCGTAGCCAAAGCAGCCGCCGATGCGGTCAAGGCCCTGCGGATCGATCCCGCCAAGACCAAGGCCGATGCCTCCGCCAAAAAGATCGGTGAACTGACCGTGGAAGATGCCCTTGCCGCCGTCGTCCGCACACCCGGCGATCCGGCGCGGGGCGAACAGCTCTTCGTCCAGGCAGGCTGCGTGGCCTGCCACACGGTCAAAGCCGACGAACCGCTCAAGGGACCGTTCCTCGGCAATATCGCCACGATCTACAAACGGCGTGAACTGACGGAAGCCGTGCTCCTGCCGAACAAGACGATCGCCCAGGGCTTCGCCTCGCACCGGTTCACCCTGAAGAACGGCGACGACATAGAAGGATTCGTCGTCCAGGAAGCGGCCGACACCGTGACCATCCGCAACGTCGCCGCGCAGGAGATGAAGCTGAAGACCCTGGACATCACCAAACGTGAGAAGCTCGACAAGTCGCTCATGCCGGACGGACTCGCCGCGCAGTTGAGCGTGTCGGAACTCGCCTCGCTCATCGCCTACCTCGAGAAACTCAACACCGCCAAGTGAACTGAAAATGAAACCCTCCCCCCTAAATCCTGTGGTCGACACAACGCCGTCGACGGTTCGCCGCGTCCTCCCTCTCCGTGAATCGAATCCGGTAGGGCGCATCACTCCGTGCGCGCCGCCGCAGGATCTCCGAAAGCCGTCCCGGTTTCAGCGGCTCCACATGCAGGTCGATCTTGGCTCCGGACTTCCCTCGATGGACCGGAAAGTCAGCCCCAGGCCCCGAGGCGGCGCGCACGGAGTGACGCGCCCTACCGGCGACAGGTTGTCCTTGGGTTCAACAGGCCGAATCACCGGAAATCTCATCCGCACCTTTTGCTTTCTCGCACTGTTCATCGGCCTCGTCTCCGCCACGCACGCCGCCGAACAGAAGCCCCTCAACCTCTGGCCCGGCAAGGCTCCCGGCGACACCAACACGCTTCCCGCCGAAGCCGATCTGACCAAGCCTACCGAGAACTCCATCGCGGGACGCCGCTTGATCCGCCTGGGCAACGTCTCCACGCCCACGCTTACCGTCTACAAGCCCGCGCCCGACAAGGACACCGGCGCCGCCGTGCTCATCTGTCCCGGCGGCGGCTACAACATCCTCGCCTATGACCTCGAAGGCTCCGAAGTCTGCGAATGGTTGAACTCCATCGGTGTCACCGGCGTGCTGCTCAAGTATCGCGTTCCACGTCGTCCTGGGCTGCCGCAGCATGCCGCCCCGTTGCAGGATGCCCAACGCGCCATGGGCCTGGTCCGGCAGCAGGCCAAGGAACTCGGCATCGATCCGAACCGCCTCGGTGTCCTCGGCTTCTCCGCTGGCGGACACCTCGCCGCCGTGCTCAGCAACAACCACACGGAACGCACCTATCCCGTCGTGGACGACGCCGACAAGCTGAGCTGCAAACCCGACTTCGCCGTCCTCGTCTACCCGGCCTACCTCACCCAGAAGGACAAGGGCGACATCCTCAACCCGGAGATGACCGTCAGCGCGACGAACACGCCGCCGACCTTCCTCGCCATGACGCAGGACGACGGTGTCCGCGTGGAGACGGCCCTGTTCTATTATCTGGCCCTGAAGAACGCGAAAGTGCCGGGAGAGCTCCACATCTATCCGAAGGGGGGGCACGGCTACGGCCTGCGCCGAACCGAAGTCACCGTGACGACCTGGCCCGACCGTGCCGCCGACTGGATGAAGGCCTCGGGCTTCCTGAAACATCGCTAGGACGGTAGGGCGAAGGCCGGGCATCCCTGCCCGGCGAGTGGGTGTTGCGTCACGCCCCTCGTGCAGGAGCACCTACTGGCCGCGCGAGGACGCGCGGCCTACGATGCCTCGGCGGGAGCCTTCACCCTACCCAACTCCCGACCTCGTAGTCGCCGCTGTGAATCGGCGTATTTCCACAGCGAACCAACGCAGACTCAGGTCTACGGCTACGGCTTTGCCCAGAGCTTCCTGAGCCGCTCCACGGCGGCGCGCGGTTCAAGGATGTCCGGAGTTCCCGCCTTGACCCGATGGATGCCCCACCATTCTTCGTCGGCCTGGCCGTCGGGGAAGGCACCGTTGAGCCAGCCACCGGCCTCGTGACTGGCGGCACGACCATGCTTCCACCATTCGTCCGTCCACTCGAAGACCGCGCCGCCGGACGCGACGGCGCGATTGGCCTCCAGTTCTTTCCAAAGTGATTCGATGACATCCGCCTGCACGTCGGCGTTCTCGACCAGTTCCCGGCCCTGCCGCGCGTTCCATGCATCAAGTCCGAACTCGGAGGCGAACATGGGCTTGTTCGATGCGCGCGCGTAGTCGTCGAAGAGTCCCTTGAAGCTGTTGCCGCGATACACTTGGACGCTCCACGCGTTCAGGTTCGGCGCGAGCCTGTCGCCCTGGCGGAGGTTCTCGACGAGCTGCTGGTCGGCGAGCGCGCTGGTGATGAGATGATTGGTGTCGTGGAGCCGGATCTCGCCGGCGATCTCGTTGATTGCGGGCCAGAGCGCGGAGAGGGAACGGTTCCAATAGGCTTGGTTCAACTCGTTGCCGATCATGTAGCCGAGCGTGGCGGGATGCTCCTTCACTTCACGGGCGATAGCGGCCCACTTGGTCTTCAACGCCGCCACGGCGCGAGACGACATCCAGTCGGTGGAGGGATCGATCCAGCGGTTGATGAGCACGCGAATGGGCTGGCGACCACCGTTCCAAGCTTGGTCGAGAAACTCCGAATGATCGGCTCCCGGCATCCAGCCGTAGACGCGGATGCAGTTGATTCCCAGCTCGCGCATCTTCGGCAGGTCGCGTCCGTAGATGGCGCGAAACTCCTTCGTGAAATAGTCGCCATTGGGCCGGAGCCGCCCGTCACCGCCGACGGGAACCGGGTTGTAGCACATGCCCCGCATGATCAACCGCTCCCCGTCGATGCGGACCTCGCGGTTGGTGATGGTCAGGGTCCCGCCGAGGGCAGTCGCTGCGAATGCGGCGAGGCACAGCAGTGGCAGCAAGTGATGCAATGCGCGGAACATGGAGAAAGCCTGAACAAGCCGTCCCTCGGGGACAGCCTGTTCACCAATCAGACGTTCAATAGTTCAGCCACGGTCCGAGCCACTTCTCGGCTTCCACCAGGCTCATGCCCTTGCGACGGGCGAGGTCTTCGACCTGGTCTTTGGCCAGCTTGCCGACGGCGAAATACTTCGAGTCAGGATGGCCGAAGTAGAGACCGCTCACGCTGCTGCCGGGCCACATGGCGAAGCTTTCGGTGAGCTTGATGCCGGTGAGTTCCTCCACGTTGAGCAGATTCCAGAGCGTGCCTTTCTCGGTGTGGTCGGGGCACGAGGGATAGCCGGCGGCGGGACGGATGCCGCGGTATTCCTCGTTGATGAGCTGTTCGCTGGTGAGGTTCTCGGCCCTGCCGAAACCCCATTCCTCGCGGACGAGTTTGTGCAGATACTCCGCGAAGGCCTCGGCCAGCCGGTCCGCGAGCGCTTCAGCCATGATGGCGTTGTAGTCGTCGAGGTCGGCCTTGAACTTCTTCACCATCTCGTCGAGCCCGAAGCCCGTGGTCACTGCGAAGCCGCCGATGAAGTCGGGCGCGTCCTTCGGCGCGATGAAGTCGGCCAGGGACCAGTTCGGCGTGCCGTCGCCCTTCTCCATCTGCTGGCGGAGAAAATGCAGAGTGGCCAGCTTATGTGTGCGGCCCGCGTCAATGTAGAGCTCCACGTCCTCGCCCACGCGGTTCGCGGGGAAGAAACCATAGACTGCCGTGGCGCGAATCAGTTTCTTGGCGATGATTTCGTCGAGCAGCTTCTGCGCGTCGTTGAAGAGCTTGGTCGCTTCCACGCCATACTTCTCGTGCTGGAGAATCTTCGGATACACGCCGCGCATTTCCCAAGTGTGGAAGAACGGCGACCAGTCGATGAACTCGCGCAGCGTGGCGAGCGGGAAGTCGTCGAGCACGCGCGGGCCGGTGAACGCGGGCTGGGGCAGGTCGTCGAACTTCAGCTTGGGCGCGTTGGCCCGGGCTTTGTCGATGGGCAGCAAAGTCTGGCGATTGCCGGAGTGCATTTGGCGCAGCTTCTCGTAGTCCTCGCGCAGCTGCTTCACGAAGGCGGGCTTCTGCTCCGCGCTCAACAGACTGCTGGCCACCGGCACGGCGCGCGAGGCGTCGAGAACGTGGACGACCGGTTCGCTGTAATGATGCGCGATTTTCACGGCGGTGTGCGCGCGGCTTGTGGTCGCGCCGCCGATGAGCAGCGGCACTTTGAAACCCGTGCGCTCCATCTCGCGCGCGACGTGAACCATTTCATCGAGCGAGGGAGTGATGAGGCCGGAGAGTCCGATGATGTCCGCCTTTTCCCTCTTGGCGGCTTCGAGGATTTTTTCGCAGGAAACCATCACGCCGAGATCCACGACGCGGTAGTTGTTACAGGCGAGAACGACGCCGACGATGTTTTTGCCGATGTCGTGAACGTCGCCCTTGACGGTGGCGAGGAGGATGCAGCCGGCGACGTCGCTTTCTACTTCGATTCCGTCCGGGACGGCGGCGGGGTTTCCCGCAGGGCCAGCGCCTCGCGCTCCTCCCTCTCCTTCTTCTCGCGCGCCAACCCCGCGTTGCGCAGCGTGATCAATGTCGCTTCGTCCAGCCGCCGAATCCGTTCCGCGATGCTCGGGCGACTGGAAGAATCCGTGGCGGACGGACCTGGCTGCGTAGTCTGGATCGTTGCTGTTTTCATGGAGGTAATTTTCGGCTGTTTTACGCCCGGTTTCAAGGAGGTTATCCCGCGATTCATGCAGGCGGGCTTGAAGCCAGGGCAGATCTTTTATGGTGGGCTGTTTGAAAACTGTGTTGTCAATGACCACAATCTCAAGCGCACCGTTGTTTGACGGCTTGTTGGCGGCGAGGGAAAGAACGGTGCGGGCCGATTGAAAATGCCCGCCGGCCGCACGTTTCAGCGGCACAATGCGTCCGCCTTCTTTGGCCGCGCGTTTAAGGATGTTGGTTACAGCTTTTTCCCAAGGGCAATAAACAAAACGGATGCGGGCGATGTGTCCGCCATCCATCGCCGCCTGGATTTTCCTGCGACTGCGCGCTTCGTCTTGCAACGTGCCGTCCATGAAAATTTCTACCGCCTGCCGGACGATGTCTGAACTGGTGGCCGTGGTCTTTCCGCTGCCCTGGCCGCCGGCATTGAAGGCAATGAGGCTCTCCGGCGGCAACTCCGTGAGCCGCCGGTGAAACAGCCAGTCAATAAATCCGCCCGCCGGTGCCAGCGTCGCGACGCTCCAAAGTTGCCGGCTACGGCGATCTGCCGCGTATTCCGCGCACAGCTCCTGCGCGTTGTTCCGGTCGAGGACGTTTTCAAACGCCACCTCATAACGCTTTCGCATCCCTTCCAAATCCGCCGCGAGTTCGGCGGCGAACTTCTGTTCGAGGGCGCGCTCCTCGGGCGTGAGATCGGCAAACGGTTCGTAACTGAAACCTTCGGCCAGCGTGACCTGGCCGGCGGGCGTCTGTTCCGCAGCCAGCGCGCGGAGTTCGCGCACACGCCGCTTCAACGCCTTCTCCGCCTCCATGAACGGCGTGAGATACGCGACGGACTTCTTCATCACGCGCGCGGACTTCACGACTTGCGGAAGAAACATTTTGCCCGCGCCGAACAAGTCACCGACCACGCTCATGCCCGCCATCAACGGGCCTTCGATCACGAGCAGGGGCTTGCCGTATTTCGCGCGGG
>JAYTUE010000145.1:0-6219 GCA_043744715.1 Verrucomicrobiota bacterium
CGGTCACCCAACGGAAGTTGAGCGGCCTGTGAAGCGCAGCCCCCTGGGGATGGAGGGGGCGAGCACCCGGGGTGGGCGGGGGCCGTGGGATGCGACCGCGCCTGGCTTGAAGATGGAGCGCAGTGGCCGGCGGATGGCATGACGGATGCCGGCGAGACTGGCGCGCGCGCTGCCCCGGACGAGCGCGAGGTCCGGTTCAGCAGCGGGCGTGCCCCACCCAATGAGGCGTCAAGTCGAGAGATGGCGTCGTGGGTGCCCGTCGGCGCCCGGTGAGGCGTCGTTGGTGCGCGTTGCCGCCTGTTCGTGGGCGGCGTCGGAGCTTCGTGCCGCTTCCCCTGTGGTAGAACGCGTCGTATGCCCGTCAATTCGACACATCCCGATTACGACGCCAACCTCGCCACGTGGTCCCGCGCCCGTGATGTCGTCTCCGGCGAGGATGCCGTGAAGGCCGCCGGTGTCCGTTACCTCCCGCGTCTGGATTCCCAGACCGACGACGAGTTCGACGCCTACAAGGGACGCGCCTCCTTCTTCAACGCCACGTCCCGCACGGCCGAAGGCTACGTCGGCCTGATCTTCCGCCGTCCTCCTTTCATCAAGACGCCGGTGGACAAGTCCGCCCTCGCCGCCGCCCTCGCCGAATTCAAGAACGACGCCGACATGCACGGCACTCCCGTGGCCGGCTACGCGAAGAACGTCGTGAACGAGGTCATCTCCGTGGGCCGTGCCGGGACGCTGGTTGATTGGGAGGATGAAGTGGAGAACCGGGCGTATGCCTCGCTCTATTCCGCCGAAACAATCCTCAACTGGCGCATCGAACGGATCAACGGGCGCAACATCACCACGATGGTCGTCCTCCACGAAGGCACGGACGTGCCGGCCAAGGGAAAGGCCGGCGACCCGTTCATCGAAGTGGCCCGTGAACAAATCCGCGTCCTGAAACTCGTGCCGGGCGAGGCGTCGGCGGAGACGAAGAAACGTCCGCACTCGTGCGTCGTGGAAATCTGGCAACGCCCAGAGAAGGCGTTGGCCCGCGACCACACCCGGCAGGAAAAGAAGGACTGGAAACTGGTCGAGACGCGCATCCCTCTGCGGCTTGGAAAACCTCTTCCGCTCCTGCCGTTCGTCTTCCACGGGTCGCGCCATTCAAAACCTGCCGTCGAGAAACTTCCCCTGGCCGACATCATCGCCGTCAACCTCGACCACTACCGCCTGGATGCCGACTACAAGCACGGCATCCATTTCACGGCGCTCCCGACGGCGTGGGTGAGCGGTTTCGACAAGGCATCGACTCTCCGCATCGGGAGCAGTGTGGCGTGGGTCACGGAAACTCCCGGCGCGACGGCGGGTTTCCTTGAATTCACCGGGCAGGGATTGGAAACCTTCGAGCGCGCGATGGACCGGGACGAACGGCTTCTGGCCGTGCTCGGCTCCCGTCTGCTCGAAGGGCAGAAGAAGGTGGGCGAAGCGGCGCAGACGGTCGAACTGCGACAGGCCGGTGAAAACAGCATCCTGGCCAACATCGGCGGCAATGTGAGCGAATCGCTCACGCAAGTCCTGCGCTGGGCCTACTGGTGGAACTCGACGGAAGAGACACCCGACGACGTGACGAACGAACAAGTCCTCGTCGAGTTGAACACGGATTTCAGCACCAAGGGCCTGTCCGCGCAGGACATCCAAGCCATCGTGGCCGCGTGGCAGGCCGCCGCCATCAGCCGGGACACGATGCTGGACCTTTTTCGCCGTGGTGAGGTGTTGCCGGAAGGGAGGACGAACGAGGAGGAACTGGGCCTGATCGGCAATGACGAATCCCGAAGGCCAAAGGCCGAAGGCAAATCAGGAATGGGGAAATGAGGAAAGCGGCTGCAAAGGAGGTGGCGCTCAAGCTGGCCGTCTGCTCCTCCCTCAGCACCGGCTCAGCACGTCATCCAGTTGGGTGGCTTTGATGAACTGCGCGGCGGGTGAATTGTGGGCGGCCAGCTCCGCGAAATGGGCTTTGCCGCACGTGAACTTGGCGCTCTCTTTGTCGCGGAGGTCGTCGGTGAAGAGGCTGCTTTTGGTTTCCACCACGAAGTAGAGGCGCTCGGTGCCGTCTTTGACCACGAGCACGGCCCAGTCTGGATTGTAGGGACCGAGTGGCGTCGGCACTTTGAACCAGCCCGGCAGTTTGGCGTAAACTTTGATGGCTTCGTTCTTTTCAAGCTGCTCGGCAAAGGTGCGCTCGGTGCCGGATTGATAGATGACCTGCTCATGGACCGACTTGCTGGCCTCTACCATGGACTTGAGGTAGCCGGTCAGCTCCTCCGTCTCGAAGAGTTGCTGGGCGTAGTATTCCTCGGCCCCGATGCGCTGGTATCTGATGCCGTCCACGAGCGCCATGCGCTTGGCGCGGGTGATGATCTCGGCGGCGAGTTCGATGAATTGCTGCGGGTTGCGTTTGAAATCATCGAGCCGGCCGCTTTCCACGAGGATGCGGTAAATGCTCCGGCGCGTCAGGTGCGTTTTGTCCTGAAGGTCGGTGAGGATGTCGGGCAGTTCGATGTCTCCTTCATCGAGCGTGACGTGCGCGGATGTCGCCGTTTCTTTGGCTTCCACTCCCGCGCGTCCGATAGCCAGGTCCGCCATGCGCCATTGCAAGCGCGTCTTGGCGATCGGCGGTCCCTCCGCCAGCGCCTTGATGCACGTTACCAGCAATTTCTCGTTGTCGAATTGCACCCGGTAGGTGGTCTTGTGCTTGATGCGATCCCATAGCGCCTTGAACTCCGCGCCTTGCAGCACGGCTTGCCGAGTCTTTACTTGTTTGCGTTCGTCGGCGTTCTTGATTTCCAGGCGTCCGGCCAGCTTGCGGAGGATTTCCTTCACCTGCGGTAGTTGCGCGGCGAAGGGCTCCGGCAATACCAGCGTGCCGTTCTTGAGTTTCTGGCGCAGCGCGTCCTGCACCTTGCCCTTGGCGTCCACGAAGCCAGCCGTCTTTAGCGTTTCCCAGAGCGCCTTGGACTGGTCGAAGCCCAGCGGCGTTTCCTTCCCGTCTGCACCCTTCACGGCGATGCCGGCGAACTGGTGCGTCTCCACGATGCCGAAGCGGATGCCCGTGTCCTCTTCAATCTCCTTTTGGAGCTTCTCGGCAAACTGCTCGTAGCTCTCCGTGGCGATGACGGTGAGGGTGTTGATCTCGAAGCCGCGCAGGCGCTCGCCCTGCTGGTTCACGCAGAGGCGCAGGCCGCGCCCGATGGTCTGGCGGCGCTCGCGTTCGGTGCCCATTTCGCGCAGGGCGCAAATCTGGAAGACGTTCGGGTTGTCCCAGCCCTCGCGCAGGGCGGAGTGGGAAAAGATGAATTTCAGCGGTGTCTCGAAACCGAGGAGCTTCTCCTTCTCCTTCATGATGAGATTGTAGGCCCGCTCGGCGTTGTCGCGGTTGCCTTGGTTGTTCTCGTCCGTGTCCGTCCAGCCGCCTTTCTTGTCGATGGAGAAGTAACCGTTGTGAACGTCCTGAGCGGCCGTGGTCACATCCACTTCCTTGAAGAGACTCTGGTAATCAGGATGCTGGGCGAGGCGACGGTATTCCTCCTCGAAGATGAGCGCGTAGGCTCCCTTCACCGGATTCCCGTCGGCGTCGTAGCTCCGGTATTTATCCACCGCATCAATGAAGAATAGGCTCAACACCTTGATGCCTTGCGGGGCGAGGCGGAGTTCCTTGGTGAAGTGCTCCTTGATGGTGCGCTGGATCATCTGGCGCTGAATGGCCAGCGGCTCCACGTCGCCGTAAGCCTGACCTGGCCGCAGATACACTTCGCCGCCGGGGTAGCGCAGTTCCATGAACTCGTCGCCCGCCGCCACACGGATCTCGCCCACGCGGCAATCGTGGTAGATCGCCCGGCCCGTCGTCATTTCCAAATTGTCGCCGTCTTGCACGACCACCTCTTTGCGCGTCACGCCCGTGGCGGTCTGTGTGTCGAGTTCCACCTTGGCGGTGATGACGCCGCGTTTGTTGCTCACGGAAACCACGCGGACGAAAGGCTTATTGTGCCCGCCCTCCACCGAGGCCGCCGCCACTTCGATCTGCTTCACCAGCTTGCGCTCGTAGGCGTCCACGGCATCAAGGCGATAGACCATGTGATGCTTGTCTGCGTGGGTGGCGGAGTAGCGCAGGGTGCAGAGCGGATTCATGGCATCCAGCGCGGTCTTGCCCGCGCCGGAGAGGCCGCCGTCCACGCTTTGCGGTTCGTCCACGATCAGGATCGGGCGCGTGGCCTTGATGAGGTCAATCGGCTTCTCGCCACCGGTCTTCTCGCTGTCCTTGTAGAGATTGTTGACGTCCTTCTTGTTGATCGCCCCCACCGTCACCACCATCACCTGAATGTTCGGGCTGGTGGCGAAGTTCCGCACCTGGCCGAGCTTGCCGGAGTCGTAGAGGAAAAAGTCGAACGGCACGCCGGAGTAGAGCGCCTTGAAATGCTCCTCGGTGATCTGGAGCGATTTATAGACGCCCTCCTTAATGGCGACCGACGGCACCACGATGACAAACTTGGTGAAGCCGTAGCGCTTGTTCAGCTCGAAGGCCGTGCGCAGATAGACGTAGGTCTTGCCCGTGCCCGTCTCCATCTCCGTGGTGAAATCCCCGGATGCGAGCGAAGCCGAAGGCGGCAGCCCGTTGCGGAGTTGGATGGCGTGCAGGTTGGCCAGCAGCTCGTCGTCAAGCAGGGTCAGGCGGTTACCGATGCCGAGCTCGTTTTCGGCGAAGCTCATCCGCTGCTGCGCGTCGGCCCCGTCCCGCGTGACGGTGAACTCGGTGCGGCACGTCTCCTGCCCGCGAAAGAGGTCGCAGACGGATTCGATGGCTTGGAGTTGGTAATCGAGGTTGGGCTCGAAGTGGAGTTTCATCGTCAAACTTTCCAAAGGGGATGGTTGCGCCAATCGGGCGGCAGGCCCATTTCAGCGAGCGGAATTTCTGGAAATTCGTCAAACAAAGCGTAGAGGCGTGTCCGCCACTGGGTGGTGGAACTCACCTTGCCCAGCCAGAAATGACAAACGGTCAGCATCAGACCGACACGGTCATTGGCAAAGCCGGGTTGAATGTGCCAATCCGGGTTCTTCCGCTTTCCCGGAACGGACGGTTTTACACCGAACACACGATTCCAGATACGGGCATGGTGGGCGCAGGAATTGCGAAGGGTGAAGATTGCTTTCGTCCAGGACAGCAGTTGCTCATCAGGAAAGCCGAAATTTGCCGCAACCTTCTGCACCAATGCCCGATCTACACCGTAGGCCAATTGCATCGCGGTTTCGCAGGTCATCAGCTCGCAGGCCATCCAGAGCGGCAAGTATTGGTGATGGTCGCCGTAGTTCTGCTCGAAATGTTTTACAAAGGCATCGCTCGCCCGGCATTTTTCATTGGTGAGCTTGCCCAGCCAGAGACGGTATTCAGACCTTTCCAACCCTTTCAGCTTGAGCAGGGACTTCAGGTTTCGCCAGACCCGCCGCCACAGCGCCTGCTGCTTGAATCCCGGAAGATTGGTCTGGTCAAGATGACCAAACGGACCATGTGCCCCAACGAAATGGAAAACGAGTTGAGTGCGCACGGACACTTCGATCCGCTCGATGGCATCCAGCAAGATGATGCGCAGGCGTCGGTCAAAATTGTAGCGCCGCCAAATTGTGTTAAAGTCCGTGCTGGGCACGAAATCATCAGTGGGTTTTCCAGCGGCATCGCGGATGCGGAACGGATAGAGATACCCGCTCAGTCGGTAATAATTGACCACCTTGAGCCGGGAAATCAGTTCGGCGCGGTTGGCGACCAGCCCCCGTTTCAGGAGCAAATCAGCCTGATCCTCCAAGGCGAGGGCCTTTTTGGAGTAAATCATCCGCCGCCCTCCTTGGGAACGAGCGCCGGATCAGGGCAAAAAAAGAGCCACCGAATTACGCATGCAAGCAGAGGCGCGGCAGCTATGATGCCGACACGCTGTCTCAAGTGCTCCCACCCGTCAACACGAGATTTGAACCCACGACCCCAAGCGCGGATTATGATCCCGAAATCTGTTTCGGGATCATCAGCGGACTTGTTCGCAAGGTGGCTCATGGCAGTGGCTTAAAGGCTGCGGACGTTCTCCAAGCCGTGCTGTTGCAGGATGGCGGCGAGGTTGGTCTTGGCCACGTCGTCGGCGAAGGCGCTGTCGCGGAAGACGACGGTGGTTTCTCCGGCGGGCTTCAACGCCTTATGCCAGG
>JAYTUE010000146.1:0-6183 GCA_043744715.1 Verrucomicrobiota bacterium
GACCTCGTCGGACAGCACGAGAAGCATCTGAACAGGCGCCCCGGCCATGAGGACCTCATCGCCGTGGTGGATGGATTGTCCAAGACCACCGGCGAGGCCCAATGGGAATTCATCCGGAAGAACTTCGATGTGGAACAGGTGGCCGCCTACTTCGCGGTCAACACGGTGCTCTCGCACTGGGACGGTTTCTTCAACAACTACTTCGCCTACCACGACGCGGGCGGCACGGGGAAATGGATGATGTTCCCCTGGGACCAGGACAGCACCTGGGGCCTGCGAACCATGGGAGGGCGGGGCGGCGTGTTCTACGACATGCCGCTCACCTTCGGCATGAACGGCGACTCCCCGCGCAACGGCGGTGGCTGGTGGCGGCAGCCGGGATTCTTCTCCGGTCCGCTTCTCGCGAACCCGCAGTTCCGGAAGGTGTTCCTGGCCCGCACCAGGCAAATCCTCGAAACGGTCTACTCCGAGGAGGCGTTCGGTCCGGTCATCGCCGCCATGGAAGAGAGGCTGATCCCGGAAGTGCAGTTCCGCGCGACGGCGCAGGGACAAAACGCGGCCGCCGCCGTCGCCAACCTCAAGTCGGAACTGGCCCGTTGCCGCGAGCACCTTCGGCTGCGACGGGAGTTCCTGCTCTCCCAGGCCGAGTTGAAGAACCTGCCCGCCGGCAAGTGAAAACACCGGTCTCGTGGTGCCATGGCCTCAGGGTAGCTTGACCACGGTTTTGCCGGCGGCGGGAATGACCTCAGCTTTGCCGCCGGGTTGCGTGATGCGAACGGCGTCAGACGTGCCGCCGATCCAGACTCCGGCCGGCCCGAGTGTCCTCGCAGGACCGGTGGGTTTTCCCTCGGATGAGACGGGAACGACCGTCGCCCCGATTCCGTTGCCGGTTTCGGAGGTGCGAACCTGCAGCCAGCGGTTTGCGTTGCGGTTCAACAGAAGCCGGGTGGCGTCGCCGTTCTGCGTGATGGCCACGGATGGTTTGCCGTCTCCGCCGAAATCTCCGACAGCGACGGCGCGCTGCTCGCCATAGATGATGAGGCCCGAGTTCGCGCCCGCCATCGGCGCAAAGTCGCCATTGCGCCGATTGAGGAGCAGCAGGCTCCGGCCGGCGTCGAGGCGCGATTGCTCGGGATGAAGAGGGAAGAAGTTCTGGGCGATCACCAGGTCGTCGAAGCCGTCGGCGTCGGCGTCGAAGGCCGCTAGTCCCATGGCGGGCGACAACTGGGCTTCATCCGGGAGCGGCCGGGGTTCGAAGCGGTCGCCCCGGTTCAGGAAGAGTGTCGAGGCGAGCGTTGTCGCCGTGAGGCTGCGGGCGGATTTTCCGCGCGGGCCCAGAAGTTCGGGCAGCCGGGACTTGGCGAAGGCGCCGGCATCCGGAAACGTGTCGCGCAGGAAGGGCATCGACTCGGCGAGGGCGGCCAGTGGCCGGCGAGGGGACATCATGCCGGGCGTGAGCTCGGAATAGAACTCGACTAGATCCATCGTCCCCAGCCCGCCGATGTCGCCGAAGAACAGGCCGGCCGGATTCTGCGGGGTCGCACGGTAGCCGCTGTTGAGCCCCCAGTTGCCCGCGACGATATCGAGGCGGCCGTCCCCGTCCGCATCCAGGATCGCGAGGCTCTGCCACCAGCCTGTCAGACTGCCGAGTCCGAGGGCTTGGGTGGCGTCTTCGAGGATTCCGGCGCGGTTCAAAAAGACGCGAACAGGACCCCATTCGGTCGCGACGACGAGGTCGGAAAAACCGTCGCCGTTCAGATCGGCGAACGCAGCCGCGCGAGCGATCCCGAGGCCGGCCAGCTTGGCGGAATTGGTGGGGTCGACCGTCCACGAACCGTCGGCCTGCCGGCGGAGGAGCATCGACTTGTCCGCTTCCGGATAGCGCCCTGGAAGCACGCCGCCGCCGACGAAGAGAACGGGTGAACCGCCTGTCAAATCACCCAGGGCAAGCGGGCCGATGGACTTGGGAAGCGGCAACGGAACCGGCTTCGAGGTCGTTGAATCCTTCGTGAACGCGAATTCCACAAGGCTCGCGGCGTTCGTGTCGCCGTCCTCGTAGTTCGAGCTGGCGACGAGGACATGGGCCACGCCGCTGCTTCGCCATGCGGCGATTCCGGTCTGGTCCCGCGCGACTGCCGCGTCGAGCGCGGGGGCGGAAAGTGCGGAGAACTTGCCGCCGCCTTCGCTGCGGAATGCCGCGAGCTTTCCACCCGCGCCGGAACCAATGACGAGATCGTCGCGTCCGTCGCCGTCGAGATCGACCACGGCGATGGAAGGACCGCCTTGGCTGAGTTTTCTGAAGAGCAAAGGCTGACGCGCCAAGTCATCAAAAGGCGTGTCCGTGTGGCGATGGTTGAGCGCGTCTGACACGTCCTGAAACAACGGGACCGGCTTGGCTTCGGTGGCGATCGAAGGCGCGGCTTGCGCGCCAGTTTCGTCCACTTCGTAGAGGCGGTTCGGCTTCGCGTCGGGGACACGGCTGATTGTGCCGTTGCGCCACGTGACTTCGATCGACAGAGCGACGGCCTTGCCTGCGGCAAACGTCCTGATGGGCTGGTCGCCGGAGAGGTAACGCCCGCCCGCGATCATTTCCTGGGACTGCGTGACGGGTCCGCCCGACACGCGGATCTTGGCGCCGATGCCGGCGGTGTTGGGAGACGCGCCGCGCAACTGGACGGCGATGCGGGGAGCGGGGGAGTCGTTCCGGTAGACGAGCGGCGGGGCGTTGTAGGTGTTGGCCACCACGTCGAGATCACCGTCGCCGTCGAGATCGGCGAGGGCGATGCCGTGCGTGACGAGCTTCGAGTTGAAGCCCCATTGATCGCCGACTTCCTCGAATGTGCGGTCGCCCCGGTTGCGGAAAAGGACGTTGGGCGTGGCCAGTGCGGGATACATCCGGAGCAGCTCGTAGTCCTGCTGCGCCGTGCGGGTCTTGCCGAATCCGCGCATGCGGTCGGTCATGTCGAGGTCCTGCGTGTCGTAGGCGTGGCCGTTGCCGACGAGCAGGTCCTCGTAACCGTCCAGGTCCACGTCGAGGAAAATGGGGCACCAGGACCAGTCGGTCGCGTCGACGCCGGCGAACTGGGCGATGTCCGCGAAGGTGCCGTCGCCCCGGCCGCGGAAGAGATAATTGCGCCGGTTCTGCGGGCGCTCGGCGTCCGGCTCGAAGGTGTGAGAGATCGGCGGGGGCACGGCGCTCGACTGGGTCATGCGCAGCGAATGGAACCGGCTGAGCATGTCGCAGACGAAGAAGTCGACGTGGCCGTCGCGGTCAATGTCGGCGAAGTCCACGCCCATCGAGAAATGCGGCGTGCTGCGGATGGCCGGACGCGGGATCGCGCGGAAGTGTCCCTTGCCGTCGTTCAGCCAGATGCGGTCGGGGGTTTGGAAGTCGTTGCAGACATACAGGTCGGGGAAACCGTCGCCGTTGAGGTCGTGGAACGCGGCCGAAAGGCCCATGTCCATCGGCGCGAAGGAAAGCGGCCGGCCTTCCTCGTCGAGGAACGTGCCGTCGCGCCAACTCGCGGCGGTGAAGTGTCCCTTGCCGTCGTTGCGGTAGAGGAAGTGAGGTTCGCCTAGTTCGATCATTTTGCCGTCGATGATGCGGATGCGGTTCGCGAAGCGGCCGGACGGGGTGGTCTTGCCGTTGACCGTGCGGACGCTGATCTCGCCGCCGCTGCGCAGGACGGACATCTCGCCGTAATTGGCCACGTAGAGATCGAGCGAGCCGTTGCCGTCGATGTCGGCGAGGGCGAACGACTGGCAGCCGTTCTTCGACTTCAGGCCCGAGGCCTCGGTCATGTTGGTGAAGGTGCCGTCGCCCCGGTTGATGAAGAGCTGGTTCGACGTGCCAAAACCGGCGACGAGCAGGTCCGGTTTGCCATCGCCGTTCACATCGGCGAAGACAGCCCCGGTGGACATGTGCGCGACCAGGGCTACGCCGGCCTTCTCCGTGACGTCCTCGAACTTCCAGTCGCCGAGGTTCCGATAGAGCGCGTTGCGGCCGGACTTGTTGCAGAAGTAGATGTCCGGCCGGCCATCGCCGTCGTAGTCCCCCAGCGCCACGCCGGAGCCGTTGAGGTAGTTGTGGTTTGTGATCGCCGTGTCGTAGGCGAGGTAGTTGGTGAAGCCGATGCCGAGTGAGGCGTTCGGCATGAGGGTGAAGCCCGTCTTGCCCGCGCCAACCGGGGTCAGGGACATCGAACGGAAACCCGGGCCGGATTCCCACGTGGCCGCCGCGAGCGGCAGGGCTAGGCCGAGGACGAACGACATCGTGGCAAGGGCGGGAAACTTCATGGATGCGGACGAAGGGTGGCGGAACGACCGGAAAATTCCAGAGCCGTTTGGAAGTTCGTGGTGCCTGGCCGACGTGGAAATCGCATTCCACGTCGGCAAAGGCGCCGGCCACGGCTTCGGCGGGCCGGAGATCAACGAGATGGTGCGCCAGTTTCTGGCGAAGCACCTGAAGAAGTAGCCGGCGAGGCGCAGAAGCGGCTACTTCACCACAGTCGCCTTCGGTTTGCGGGTGGGCTTGGCGCGTTCGCTCTTGCGGGTGCCGCCGGCCTGTTCGTATTGGGTGGAATCAGGACCGTAGATTGCCCGGAAACCGGACTTGGTCCGGGTGACGAGTTCGCTCAGTTCCGAAGCGAGGGAATCGCGTTTGTTCTTGAGGGCGGTGAGTTCCATTTCCCGGGTTTCGATCTCCACAAGGGTGGAATCAAGCCCGTCTTTCACTTCCTTGAACTTGGAAAGAGTAATGGTTCCCAGCTTGAAGTCGGTATTGGCCTCCCAAACTTGGGCGATGCGCTGTGAATCTTCCAGAACCTGCGATGAATTGATGATGGTCGGTATTGTGTTTTGTTTCCTTCATACCGGTCATCGGCAAGAATGCTCTGCACTTAAGGAATGTATTAAATCTAGCCGTAAGCGCGGAAGAAAAGCCGTGCAGGAGCAGTTGCTTACGCTGCTCCGTGCCGTGAACCGAATCCGCAAGACGGCTTCGGTTCCGCCCGTGCCGCTTTTCGCCCTGAGGCTTCACCGGAAACAGGTGAAGCCCTTTGAAGAGAGAACCCGCGCACAGGACGCCAAGGAGGTGGCCGAGGGGATCGGCGCTGAAGAAACGTGCCCGTGCGCGGGTTAAATCTCACTCAAAAGACGGTTCAATAGTAAGCCGTGAAATATTCGTTTTCCCAACAGAAGTCATTTCAACATCCAACCCTATGAGTGGTTTCAAATATCCGTCCCGCTCAGTATTTTTCAGGCCGAAATAACTTAGCTCCACCTGTCGAACACGGATTGTCTCTGGCTGAAAAAATGGTGCTTCTCCGAACTGAAGCTGTGCCTTTCCATCTCGGATCGCTTCCGTGAGAGCTTCTGGGCTTGGCAAGTTCAATTCACGAACTCGAACGTAATTTTTCCAAATTAATTCAAGATTGTAGAGGCCTCCTTTGTTGCCGTATTGGCAAGCGATTCCACCCACCGTCCCCAATCCTGTGAAGCAAACGCCATCAAGACTACGAACGAAGATGATTCCTCGATTTACGACTTTAGGTTCTGATCGTTCTTTCGTCCTTGGATTAAAACTACTTCGAGTGCTGTCAGTCCGAAAGCTTTGGAAATCATTCGAGCGAATGTTGAAACAAAGTTCGTTGGATTGAACTCCGAGGATTTTCGTCCACTCAAGTGTCCGCGCTCGGACCTCTGACCAATCGAGCACGCTTTCAAATGGAACTTTCGGACTGTCAGCAGTATCATCATAGTATGACACCCACCCATATTGAGGACTAATGATGAGACGCTTTTTCCCTGAAACAAATGACGCGGCTTCGCTGTTACGAAAATCCAGGCCGAGAGTTGTTTTTTTTCTATGCGAATTATCAAAAGGCCCGAGATGCATTAGCGCATTCGAGAACTCAGTTGGGAAAATCTGTTTGTCCGCGCGATAGAGCCAGACTGTCTTTTGATAGTTGGTTGCAGCAGATTCCCAAACGACAGCGTAGCTCGCTTTGGGTAAGTATTGCTTTGAGGCGGCCTGGAGAGAACCGCTCATCAACAGCAAACAAACAACCAGAATTCTCATTGTCAGGGCAACGGTGTCCACAGATGGAGTTTCAAAGTGAGGCATAGAGGGTGGTGAGGCGGGGCACAGCGGCGGCTTCCGTGAGGTTTTCTTGCAGCGCATGG
>JAYTUE010000147.1:0-1601 GCA_043744715.1 Verrucomicrobiota bacterium
CTTTGTTCAATCTCCGGTTGGCTTTGAACAGCGCCTTCAACGACTGACGCCCCTCCTGCGACAGGTTGGCCCGTCGAGTCAGCACTGTATACTTCTGACCTTTGATGAACCGCCGGTCCTTTCCCGAGAGCCGGGCGTACTCGCTCTTGCGCACCTTGTCCAATGCCTCGTTCAGGTGCTTGATGATGTGGAACTTGTCGTAGAGGATGCCAGCTTGAGGCGCGTTCCCCGCCTTCTGGGTGGAGTTGCGGAAGGCCTTCCACATATCCATCACAGCCAGGAGGATTCCCTTGCATTTTCGCGGCCCCAGCCACTCGTAGAAGAGATCCATGCTCTTCTCGGAGCGGTCCGCACCTCCGAACCAGATCGGCCGACCACGAATCAGGTCGCTCACGATGATGCGATAATTGTGTCCCCTGCCGATGGAGAGTTCGTCGATGCCGATCACCTTCGGGCCGGGCGTGCCGGCTCGTCGAAGTTGCTCGTCCATGTACTCCATCTCCAGCGTTTTGACCGTTCTCCAATCGAGGCGAAGTGCGCGAGCCACGTCTCGGATCGTCGAGGCACGACAGCGCCGCCCCACAGAGTAGGCGAACCGTTTGGTGTAGAAGGGGTTGTTGGCCAACCACGGCAGATGCTCCCGCTTCACGCCGCCGCAGCTCCGGCAAGACACGCGCCGCACCTCGAACTCCAGGTACACCCGGGTGTCGCCACAAGAGAGGTCGCGTACGCGACGGGTCTTGCGGTCGGAGAAGGCTCGCTGACTCCGCCCACAGGCTCCGCAGGCCGTTTTTTCCCCCGGCGCAGGAGCTGCACGATCCGCGCCTTTGGATCTCCAAAGATGCCACGGACCCTGGGTGCCGGACGGAAACCGATAAACCGATACGCATCTTCCAGCCGACGTTGTTTTCGCATCGAGTCATCATGCCAGATTTTTCGCGCCGAGGAAAAGCGAAAACATCCTTGAAAGGAAGGCGGCTCGCCAAAATAACCTAAACAATTGCTGTTCGAGGCAGGATGGTGTAATTCCACTCGCCGTGGAACTTTTCCGGCTTGATTGAGAGACCATTCATCTGCCCGTCAGTGACCTCTCGGCCGAGCGGATAGCTGTTCGCATCCAACTCCGACCGGATGGACAACCCTTCCTTCGTCGTCGTGTGCCCGATCAGGTTCACGACGACCTCACGGCTCACCAGCGGACGACCGCGCCAGTTTTCTGTAATGTGGCAGAACATCCGATGCTCGATCTTGTTCCACTTGCTGGTGCCCGGCGGAAAGTGGCATACCGAGATCCGCAGGCCGATCTCGTCGGACAGCACTTGGAGTTCCACTTTCCACAGCCGGGATCGGCTCCCGTTGGAACCGCCGCCGTCGGCTGTGATGAGGAGCTTCGTCGCATCCGGGTAGACCCGACTCCCCATCTTCCGCCACCATCGCCGCAGCGTCTCGACGGCGAACTCGGCCGTGTCGTGATCGACCCCGACCCCGACCCCGACACAGACCCAGACCCAGCCCGCGTTGGCCGTCTGGTCGTAGACGCCGTAGGGGATGGCTTTGCCCAGGTGCTTGTTGACGAAGTCGTGGACCTTCACTTTCTCGGG
>JAYTUE010000148.1:0-6094 GCA_043744715.1 Verrucomicrobiota bacterium
TTCAGGTTCTTGTTCAGCACGTCGGAAGGCAGCCCCGCGCCGACATCATCGCCCAAGTGATCGACCAGAACCCGCAGCGGCGTGGGCGGGAGGAAGCGATCCACATGCAGCGAAGGCGGCGCGATGCATTCGAGGACGTGGACGGTTTCGACGTAGATGCCGGCCGCCTTCGCATCGGGCCATTTTGCGAAACTGCTGTTGCCCTTCTCGGAGCCAAGCAGCAGGTCAAGCGCACCGGTGACGAGCGGATGATCCCACGTCAGGAACTGCACGTCCTCGCGCGACAGGGCCTTTTGCCGGTCGCACGTGACGGTCATGCCTTCGGCCGGAAGTCCGGGAAACGAATCGGCGAAGACACCGGCGGAACCCAGCTGGTAGGTGCGCGCGCTCAGCTGCTCGACGTGGATGTTGAAGTGGTCGAAGACCGAGACCATGAAGCGTTCCAGTGCCGTGTCGGCGTCGCGCAGGGAGATCTCCTTCACCAGCCGTGCGGCGGATTCAGGCCGGAAGGAATTCAGCTCCAGCAGACGATCACGGCCCTGCTCCAGCCGCTCGGTCAGTTCGCGTCGTGCGACGACGGTTTCCTCGATGAGGCGCGCCAATGCCGGGCGCGACACCGCTTCGTCGTCGGTAAACTCTAACGCGAGATCGTGGACGCGCGGGCCGAAGCGCTCGAGCAGTTCGCGTCCGCCGTGGAGGTTTCGCTCGAAAGAACTCAGCCCCTCGTGGAACCACCGAGCCAACACCTCCTGCGCGCTTCCCCGCACGAACGGCACATGCACCCGGATCTCCGACGTCTGCCCGATACGATCAAGCCGGCCGATGCGCTGCTCCAGCAGTTCGGGATCGAGCGGCAGGTCGAAGAGCACGAGATGGTGCGCGAACTGGAAGTTGCGTCCCTCGCTGCCGATCTCGGAGCAGAGGAGGATGCGGACGCCCTGTTCGTCGGCGAACCATGCCGCGTGGCGGTCGCGCTGCACGAGCGTCAGGCCTTCGTGGAAGGCGGCCATCTTGACCGTGAGCCGGCGGCGCAGGGCGATGTCGATCTCCTCCACCTTCGCCTGCGTGCGGCAGATGAGCAGGATCTTCTCCTCGCCCAAGCTGCGGAGCAGCTCGGCCAACCAGTCCATGCGCGGGTCTTTGGCGAAGTCCGGCTCGAAGTATTCCGCCGCGCCCGCATCCGTATCGGCGGTGAACTCCTCGGACAACGCGTCGAAAAGCTTCGTCGGGTCCGCCGCGGCTTCCAAGGCGTGCAGGCAGGCGATGCGCCGGGGGAATCCCGTGATCGTCGCCCGGGTGTTGCGGAACATCACGCGGCCCGTGCCGTGACGATCGAGCAGGTCGTTGAGATTGGATTCATCGTCGGCCGTTCGCCGGGGTTTCTTCAGCAGCGCATCGGCCTGCCTCGCCACGTCGCGGTAGCTTTCCGCTTCGTGGATGAACTCGCCGAGATCGTGGAACCGTGCCGGATCCAGCAGCCGCAAACGCGCGAAGTGGCTGGCCATGCCCAGCTGCTCCGGCGTCGCGGTGAGCAATAGGAGGCCGGGCGATTTGTGGCCGAGGGCTTCGACCACCGCGTAGTCGCGGCTGACCGCGTCCGGTGACCAGCCGAGATGATGGGCTTCATCAACGACGACCATGTCCCAGCCCGCATCAAGCGCCTGTTGGAGCCGTTTTTCATCGCCGGTGAAGAGGCTCCGGCTCGCGAGGATGAACTGGTCGTCGAGGAACGGATTGGACTCCGGATTCATCGCCTGGATGGCGGCGCAGCGCGGTTCGTCGAAGATGTGGAACCAGAGATTGAACCGGCGCAGCAGCTCCACGAACCACTGGTGCACCAGCGAATCCGGCACAAGGATCAGCGCGCGCTGGGCGCGTCCCGTGAGGATCAGCCGATGGAGGATGAGACAGGCTTCGATCGTCTTGCCCAGGCCCACTTCGTCCGCCAGCAGCACACGGGGCAGAAGCCGCCCGGACACTTCCGCCGCGATGTGGAGTTGGTGCGGGATCAGATCGATGCGCCCGCCGACGAACCCGCGCACGGACGATTGCCGACGCCGATGCTGCTGCCGCAGGGCGGCGAGACGCAGGTCGAAGAGTTCGGTTGGATCAAGCTGCCCCGCGAGCAGGCGTTCCTCGGGTTTGTCGAAGCTGATGGCGTCGCTCAGATCCGCTTCGCTCAACTCCCGTCCGGCGCAGCGGTAGTGGAGGAGACCGGAGCGTTCCGCGACGGCCTCGACTGCGAACGAGTCGCCCGCGTGGTCGCGGATCGTGTCACCGACGCGGAAGCGCACGCGGCGGAGCGGTGCGTTGTCCGCGGCGTATTCGCGCGTCTCGCCGCTGGCGGGAAAGACCACGGTGACCGTGCGGCTGGACAGACGGAGCACGGAGCCCAGGCCGAGCTCGGGCTCGCTGTCGCTGATCCAGCGCTGGCCGGGATGGAAGTCGTGTTTCATCGGTTCGATTCGGGGGCGTGAGCCTACCGGACCGGCAAACGGATTGGGAAGACGGGAACCGTGTGGTCCGTGCCCCGATCCCGGCCGGCACGCGGACGGCGCACCCACTCTCCCAGCGGGAGAGGGTAGGGGTGAGGGAGAAAACCTGGGTTAACCAGGCGGCGTCCTTTCACCCTCTGCTTTCGCCTGCACCATTCCGGGACGGCAATATTCGGGCAACGGTTTCGGCGCGCGTTCTTGCAACACCTGCCAGATGGCGTCGCGCACGACCTGCTTCTCGCGGCGCAACCGCCCGTTCCAATAACGCAACACCTTGATGCCCCTTTCCTCCAGCCAACGGTCGCGCTCGGCATCCGCCTGCGCGTGCTCCGGGTGGCCGTGTTGAAAGCCGTCGAGCTCAATGTCGATTTTCGCCACGTTGCAGAAAAAATCGAGGATGTGCGGCCCCATGGGATGCTGGCGGCGGAACTTGTAGGCGGAGAAGCGGCGGTCGCGCAGCCAGCCCCAGAGGAGTTGCTCGGCCCAGGTGTCGGCCTTGCGCAACTTGCGGGCGATGCCGGTCTGCTTGGGGGACTGCTTGAGCATGGGGTGGCTTGCGGATGGTTCGTGGCCTTCTCCCTCACCCTTACCCTCTCCCGCTGGGCGAGGGAAGACTTCGTGGCCTGCTGGCGTCTTTGGACACGCTCTGTGAACCGGGAGTGAGCCTGTAACGGAAAGGCGGACAGGGTTGGGGAGAGTGGCCTCCTCTCCCAGCGGGAGAGGAATGAGGTGAGGGAGAAAGCGGCGGGCTGGCTGGGCGCGTTCGGATGTCGAATGGATTCATGGCCGTTCTCCCTCTCCCTAGCCCTCTCCCGCTGGGAGAGGGGATCAGGCCGGCCGTTTGACGCGGGGCGCGCGTTTGGCCTTGGCGGCGGCGGCGAGCGGGGCGGTGAGTTGCTCGTAGAGTTGGAAGAGGTATTCCACGCGGTCGCGGTCGCTGGGGAACTCGGCGGGGCGGTAGCACTTGTCCACGGCGCGGTCCAGCGCGGCATGGGCGGCGGCCAGCGCGGGCGGCATGGCCAGCGGATCGTAAAGGTCGGCCAGCGTCGCGCCGGGGAACGACGAACGCGCGTCGAGCACGCGCTGCGCTGCTTTCTCCACCGCCGCGCGTTGGGCGTCGGTCGGCTCCGGCCAAGGGTAGTTGTTGTAAACGATGGCGTTGGAATACTGGAATCGGCTTTCCAACCGGCCTGCGACGCATCGCATCCAAGCGTTGTGCATGGCTGACGACAAGACGCCGAAGTGAAAGAGGTTCGCGCCGGGGATAATCAGCGCACTGCCGCTCGCAATGATTTCGGGTTCCACGAACCCGATCGGGATATAGGGGCGGGTTTCTGAAGAAACTTTAGGAATCAGCAAGTAGCGGACAGATGGCTGCCGTATTTCACCAAACAGTCCCGGCGTAGTTGCCAGCTTTTGAGTCTGGGGACGGGAACTCCCTTCGCGAAACTTGCGGACTAATTCGAGGCGGGCAAGGAGTGACCCGCAGCTCCGAATCAGGTTGGGCGGCGCATCCACCAGCCAAAGGCAGTAGCGCTCCAGATTGTTCAGGAACTCCTCGCCCCCATAGAGCCGGCGGATGAATGGAGTCAGTCCCGGACATTCTTCCACCAGCATTCGCCGGTAAGCGGGAGTCAGGATCAGCCCGGCCTCGTCTCCTGATTTGCGGTCCTTGTCGATCATCATGCTGCCGTAGCTGATCGCCGGTGCTGGGCTGAGCGGCTTGGTTCGTGTTTTCACCACCGTGTCAGACCCTTCGATGAGATACGGCGAGATGTTGCTGACGACCGTGACTCCGGGGTTGTCCGGATCGTCGTCGTAATCGTAGATGCGTTTCGCCGCCGTTTCCCCAAGGCCAAACCCGACGATGACAACGTGAACGTGAGCCTTGCCGCGCGCTTCGCTCTGCCAAGGAAACGTGCGGTGCGCGAAACTAATCTTCACCTGGAAGCGGGACAGGAGATCGCCCCAGAACACGCTGACCTGTTCTCCCTGAGAAATGGAATTGGTAGAGACTAGAGCTACCTGGATTTTCGTTCCCCGGATGTATTCGGCCGCGAGTCGATGCCAGCAAGTCACGTAGTCGAGAACGCCGGCTCCCTTCACGTTTCCCCAAACTGTCTCCATGTCTGCCTTCTGACCGGCGTTCTGCTCCTTCTTTCCCACGAACGGCGGGTTCCCGAGCACGTAGCTGCATTGCTCTGGCGGCAGCACTTCGCTCCAAGGCTTCCGCAGGGCGTTGGCGACATGGATATGCGGGCTCTTCTTGAGCGGGATGCGGAGGTAGCTCTGGGTGAAGAGCTGGCCCAGCGCCATGTTGGCCTGGTGGTCGGTGAGCCACAGGGCGGTCTCGGCGATGCGGGCGGGGAACTCCTCGATCTCGATGCCATACATTTGGTCCACGTCGATCAAGGAGAGCTTGTTCACGTCGGCCAAGGTCATCTCCTGCTGGCCGCCGTGGAGCACGGCCAGGATCTCCAGTTCCAGCGCGCGTAGTTCGCGGTAGGTGATGACGAGGAAGTTGCCGCAGCCGCAGGCGGGATCGAGGAAGCGGAGCTTGGCGAGGCGTTTCTGGAGGTCGGCGAGGCGCTGGGCCTTGCCGATCTTGAGGCCCTTTGCGTGGTCGAACTCGGCGCGGAGATCGTCGAGGAAGAGGGAGCGGACGAGCTTGAGGATGTTGCGCTCGGCGGTGTAGTGCGCGCCGATCTGGCGGCGTTCCTTGGAGTCCATCACCGCCTGGAAGAGCGAGCCGAAGACGGCGGGGGAGATGCTGTCCCACTCGAAGCCGCAACAGGCGAGGAGCTTCGCGCGCATGGCGCTGGTGAAGGCGGGCAGGGCGAGGCGTTCGGCGAAGAGCTGGCCGTTGATGTAGGGGAACTCGGCGAGGTCGGGGTCGAGGTTCTTCTGGCGGCGTTCGGGCGGGGTGTTCAGCACCTCGAACAGTTCGTGGAGCTTGGGGCCGAGGTCCGAGCCGTCGGGCGCGGTGTGGTCCTCCAAATAGATCTGGAAGGCGCGGGGAGCGAAGATGCCGTTGTCCTCGGAGAAAAGGCAGAAGAGGAGGCGGACGAGGAATTGTTTCAGCTCGTGCCCGGCGCGGCCCGTGGCGTCGGTGCCGTAGTCGCCCGTCTCCAGCGCGTCGTGCAGGTCGCACATGAGGCGGGTGGCCTCCTCGTTGGCCGGGTCTTCGGGGTCGAGCCGGTGCTGTTTGTAGCCCGCGATGAAGAAGAAGTGGCGGATGTGTTTGTGCAGGTCGGCCAGGGGAAATTCGACGGAGGGCGGGAGCCTCTGAAGGGCGGGCGACGCGGAGTCCGTGCCGGGTTCAAGGTCGTGGATGGCGATGCGCTGGAAGTCGGAGACGATCAGGAAGCGGGGCGTCTCCTTTTCGCGGCCGCTGTCGTTCAGGGCGCGGATATACTCCATGCCCTGCGAGTGGGCCTTGCCGAGGTTCTTGCCGGCGCTCTTGTGTTCGGCCAGCAGCTTGCCGGGCCAGAAGAGGTCGATGTAGCCCCAGTCGCCGGAGAGCTTTTTCACCGGTTCCTCGAAGCTGGCCACGGTGCGGCGGCGGACGCCGAAGACATGGAAGAAGGCGTCCCAGAAAG
>JAYTUE010000149.1:0-23157 GCA_043744715.1 Verrucomicrobiota bacterium
CCGATCTGCGTTCAATCCGGCCTGGCCATTGGTGGCAATGGTGCCCAGATCAAAAATGCGGCTCTGGAAACGGCTCTGGTCGAGGATATTGGTTCCGTATTCCACCTGGTAACCGGAGATGCGGATCAGGTTCCCCTCCCTGAAGAGCAGTGGACGGAAGATGACAGGACGGGGATCGGGACGGGTGGCTTCGTAGAGATTGGCCGAAAGCTGGAGAAGACGGTGGAGGGCGGGCGTGTAGTGGTTGGTAGGGTAAACCGGGATGTTCGTGATGCTGAATCCGTTTGGAATGAAGAGTCCCGCGAAGCGGTTTGTGCCCCGGACGGCGTCACGGATGAGGCGATCGGCGACGGTGGTGAAGAAGGCGATCGGGCTCCAATTGGTCAGGATCGGGCCGACCGCATTGAGGGCCGGATCGTTGGGGTAATTCAGGTTGATCTTGCCACTGGTCTCAGGCTCGGAGGCGACGCCCATCTGGGAAAGAAGGCGATAAAACGTGTAGCGGTCGTAGGTCGAGTTGTTCGTTCCCTGGAGGCCCTGCACGAAAGCCGTCCTCGACTTCGAGGAGTTGAAGAAATCCTGGACGTCGGTGAAGAGGTTGGTGCTGGGGCTGCCGGGCCAGGGCTGGGTCGCATCGTCACGGTCGATCCCGGACGAGAACGGCGGGATGAGCACGGGTGCCTTGGCGTAGCCGTCGACGAGATCGTTGGTGGCGTTGAATGTTCCGTTCGCTCCGAGAAGGCTGCGGATGCTCAACTGGTTGTTGGCATTGCCACCGTAGCGGTAGCGTAGAAGCGCCGTGGCATCGTCGAAGGCGCGGCCGCGGTTGGGGGCGGAGACGTCGTTGAAATACTCGTAGTCGAGGGGCAGGTAGACGTTCGTGTTAAGATCCTTCAGGAACCCGGCGAGGTTGAGCTCGAAGGAGCCCACGCCCTGGTTCCTCAGGAAGCCATCGCCCCCCATGGCGGCGGGGAGTCCCCCGCCCGGGTAGTTCCCCTTGGAATAGTTGTGAACCCGATTGATATCGAGCGACATCGTCGCCGGAAGAACCAGGAAGGCAAAGCGGCCCACGGCCCGATTGGTCTTGGAGTGTCCAAACTGCGGCTTATCCAGAACGCCGATCCATTCGGGATCACCCACGGCGTTGACCGATCCGATTACATTGCCCAGGGCATCGATGTTGGCGATCAGGCCATTCGTGTCGAAGCGGCCGTTGCGGTTGAAATCGAGATAGAACCGGAACTCGCGGGCGGCGGCCAAATTGGAATTGGTCTGCACGAACACCGGCAACCGCGGATCGAAGAAAAGGTTAGTCAGGAGCTGAAGGCGTTCGACCTCGCTGAAAACGGTGCTTCCGTCGTTCTTGCGGTCCCAGTTCACATTCAGGAAATCGCTGAGGCCGGGAACGAAGCCGCCCTGGTTTTGATACGTTCTCGACACCATCAAAGGCGCGCTGCCGAGGTTCCCCTTCGCGGAGACATATCCGAAGATTTCCGCCTGGGCGCGAGCGGCCGCAGTCTCGGCAAGATACTTGGCCTCGGTCTGCGTGATGGAGAGCGCGACGGATTGCCGGTCACGCCGGGACAACGCGAGGAAGGCCACTGCCAGGAAGGTGATCACCGACAGCAGGAGCAGCGTGACCACGAGGGCCACACCCTTACGGAATTGGTGACGGGAAAGATTCACAGGGATACGCCTAGCCGGATGGGAACACGTTGGCGGAAGAAATGGATTCGATGGGCGTTGCGTTTGAGGAAGTCGGAGGTCGCGACCTTGTCCGCGAGCAACGCGCGGACCTGGGTCAGGGCTTCCTGTTCCAGCAGGCCGATTTCGATCTCAACATACGACGGCAGCATGGCCCCGGTGTAGAGTTCTGAAATGTCGTCCGGGAAACGGGACCACACTCCAAACGTCTTCAAGCCGGGAAGACGGCGGTAGATGCCGATCTCTGAAACAAGGTTGGTGACGCGTCCCGAATCGAACCACTCAGCTCCCATGTTGCTTGTCCGGACGGAGAAATGAACCACGCCGTCGATGACACGCGAATAGCGCCGGGGATCAATGCCGCCGATCTTGACGTCCCTCGGCTCCAAGAGCGTCCTGGCTAGGTTTGCATCGAGAAATTCACGATTTGTCACCGAGGTCAGGGCGGAAAACTGGTAGCGGTAGAGACTCCCGATCAGGACTTCCTCAGGATTGCCCCACGGATAGGCGTTCGAATCGAGATGGGCCACCAGGAACGCCGACCGGATCCATTCATCCTGGGATCGGTGCAAGACCAGTAGCTTCTGCATGAACAACTGCTGCCTTGGCGACGTGGTGCTCAGAGGGAGCGTGACGCCGGAGGCGGATTGAAGCGGAGAGAAGAGGCTGAAGGCATCGGGATTGATGTTTCCAAGGCCTGAAGGCGAAAGATCCGTCAAAACCCGGGTGACCATTTCCACGGCGGCGCGACCGGATTCCTGGACATCAGTCTGGTTGAAGCCCGTCTTGAAGGCTCGGGTCGTCTGGTTGAACGCTCCCAGAAGGGCCGTCACGATCAGGACCAGCAAGGCGACGGCCACGATCATCTCGATCAGCGTCATGCCGGACTGCGACCTGCGGGATGTTTGTTGGCTGAGTTGCATCACGGGGCTGTTCTCAGGCTGTAGGGCCTGACGGAGAACAATTGGGTGCCGCCGAACATCCCGGCGTCGACGATCTCGCCGGCGATGTTGGAACGGAAGACGAGACGGTTGTTGCCGACGATGGTGCCATCCGGATTGCTGGGCCAACGGAACGTCACCTTCATCTCGTGCAGATTGGCCCTGAGGTTATTCCTCATGCGGTTGCCTAAAACGGGATCAGATAAAGAAGGCACGGCGGTGACCGAGGGCTGGATCAGGACATCCACGGAATACCAAAGGGCCAGGTCCAAGGAGTTGGTATCCGTCGGAGACCATCCCAGCGTCGCCGAACCGTTCATCGACCGCATGACCGCGTGGGCGCTGACCACTTCGGATCCGTTCGTCTTGAACCCATGGCGGACGGAAAGTAGTCCGATGACCTGCTCGTTGAAGAACGGCTTTCCGAAGGCGAGGAACGCAGTTCCATTCGTGTCCCGCCATTCGATGCGGCTGACGACATTGCTGAGGTATCCGTTCTGCTTGATCCCGTGGGTGAGGGCTTCGATAAGATACTGGGCGTCCTGATTCACCATCGTCTCTTCGCGATTGTCCCGCTGGGTGTTCATGCCGGCCGGCAGCACACCTATCACGGCCACCAAGGCGAAACCCACAATGGCGATCGAAATGGCGATCTCGATCATCGTGAACCCGGCGGTCCTCGACCGCCCTGCCTGGTTTCTATGTTCGGTAGGAATCATCAGCGAAGCTCCGGCTTGTCGAGCCGCCCGCGGCCCGTCAGCCATTCGATGTGGATGCGGTAGTGGTTGCTGACAGAATTGCCAAACGGCTCCTGCTTCGGCGTTCCCAGATAGCCCCCACCGCCGTCAATTGCATAGTCCACCGTTCCCCGGGCCAATGGGATGGATACATCCTGGAAGCGGCCGGAGTAGGATTCTGAAATGAGCTGCCCCCGGGCATTGAAGGCAATGTAGGGGAGCCGCACGGGCGGCCCTACGCTCGTGGGCACCGGGAAAACGCGGTATCCGAAAGCCCGGCTCGGCAGGTCGGCGGTTTCCGTAAACCGGTCATTCTGATTCGAAAAATCACGGAACTTGACCTCCCCAATAAACACTCCTTCCGGGAGGAACTTCCAGTCCGTCAGGTAGCGCGGACGGATGAGCCCCGGTTGTTCGCCAAGGGAACGTTCAGAATAGAGCGCATAAGCCTGAAACTGGGCGGTGGTGATGTTGGTGTAAGCGGCGCCGAGTTCGACAGGAACAAGTCCTTGAACCACGGAATCGCCGATTCCAGGCCCACTGAAGACAATGTAGACAGTAGAACGCGTGTTGACGGCACGGGCCTTCGCGAAGGCCACGTCATCCTGCAATTGCCTAGCAGCGGCGGTTATGGCGTTCGATTTTCCAAAGTTGGACGAGACCGGGATCGCGATCGCGGTCACGAGGCCGATGATGCCGATGACCACGAGCAACTCGGTCAGGGTGAAGCCCCGCCTGAGAGCGGATCTCACCCGGATTGGAGCGCTGAAGTTCATTCCTATTTCCAGCTAAGGACGTTGTCCCTGTTATAGCGCAGCGTTCGATCCAACGAAGGATCCGGTAGGGCCTGCTGATCGAGCCTGAATTCCTTGTCCGGCCCGGACGACCAAACCATCGCCTGGCCGACCAGCTCGGTGTCTGTGGAGAGCTCGATTTGCGACAAACCGACGGATCGGGCATTGAGTGCAGCCTGGCTGTAAACACCGTCACGCACCCTGTTGTCGTTGTTCAAGTCCAACGAAATCACATACGGCATTCCCCACGGATCTCGGTAGATGCCATCCGGGCCAATTCCGGGGCCGTTTGTCGCCTGGGTGAGCCGGGCGTTGAGAAAGACTGTTTGCTGGGGATTTCTCCGCGCGACCGTGTTCTTCAATCCCGTGGTCAAACCACGATTGATCAGGATCGCAATCAAATGACTGTTGTCGAGGACCACTCCATTGAATTCAGGGGATGGCCCGCTATTTCCATAAGATATGATCGGACCATAGCCAAAGGTGAAATCATTCGTGCGCACACCAGCGAACGGGAACGGCATGGCGTTATGCTGCGAATAGTAGCCATTGATCGAACTGACGATCGCCTGCATCTCGATCTTCGCCTGGGCGATCTTGGCCTTCTCTTTGACCTTAGACAGCGTGGGGAGAAGCAATCCGGCAAGAATTCCGATGATGGCAATAACCACGAGCAGCTCTATCAATGTGAAACCTCGTTCCGTGTTGTTCTTCATGGGGTTGGGCCGGATTTCTGGACTGCTTGAAGCCGTAGCCGCAACACAAATCACCTTCGGCCAACGGACGAAATGCCAGCGGACAGGAAGTTTGATCAGCCTTGTGGCGGGACTCGGGGAATTCATCGCTGCCTCCTTTTCCAATTTCCTACGACGACTGTCTTGTTCTGAAAGGTGATCTCCGCCCAAAGATCGAATGATCCCGGGTTGTTGGTCGGACTGGTCGAGTTATAGCGCCAAGGGTTTATATCAGCCGCCGTAGCAATGACTGGAGGCCCTTTGGCTGGGGCCACCAGAACCTTGGCCGGGCCAGCCCCTATAACAGCTCCAGCTGGAATTTCCCGATAATTTAACGGCAACATGCTGGTGAAGAAATTTTTCCGGGATTCATCCCCAGAATTTGCCAATCCCTGCCTGCCGAAGAGAACCAAAAGAGTAGCGTCAGAAATGGGTTCATTTCCAAGGACACTTTGATAGCCACCAGCCGCACGCACTCCTCCTGTAAGTTCATAAAACAAAGGCGAAAGAGCGGTCCAGTTGGCATTACCCTGATTGCCATTGTCCGGCGGAAAGAAACCAAACTTGGTTTTGTAGTCCAAGATCGCCAATTCCACCTGGCGCATCTGCGCTTCGACCAATTTGATCGTGCGCTTTTCGATAATAGTCTTGGTCGCGACCGCTGTCATTGCAGCCAGCGTGGCAATGATGCTGATGACAATCAGCATCTCGACGAGCGTAAAGGCAGCCCGGAGTCTATGATTCATCGGCCACCTCCCCTGACCTTTGTCAGTTGTGTCGGCTGGTTCTCACGAAGTTCAGCCTCAAGACGTTCGCTGATCCACTGCTTGATCATGCTTTGGTAATTTAGAAACCGTCCCTTGGCCAATCGCTTGATCCGGCCCAATAGCCTCGGATCCATCCTCAAAGAAATACTCACCGACTCAGCGCTTTCAGCGGACTGCGTCAAAGCGGATTCCATGAGCCGCACATCGAGCTTGGTTTCGGCCCAATAGCTCGCCTCCGCCGACTCGCTGTCGAACATCGGGACTTCCTCCCATTTAGAGATTCTGTTCATGGCGCCGCCTCCAACTGCTGGTCCATTTTTCGCAGATAAAGGAATCGTTCCTCGGCCTCAAAGCGACGCGCATGCACGATCCGAATCGATTTCCCGTTTGTGCGATAAATGGAAAAAATACCCAGTCCGTTGGACCCAAAACCAAGATTGAAGAACCGCGCCTGAACGGAGAATCGGGGCGAATCAGGCATCAGTTTGAGCGAAAAAGGATCGTCGAAAGAACTCTCGATCTCGGCGAGAGGTAGATCAGTTTCCAAAGTAAATGGAGGATTAGTCCAGTCAAAGTCCATGGGCGTTAGAACAGGCGATGTTTAATGTGTATACATTGTATTTACACCGCCTATTCTAGGTGTCAACTGGGAATCTTACTCTGCAGGACCGTCACCGGCGCCAATCTTGTCCATCAGCACGATCAAGGGCAGGAACAAAGCGATGACGATGCTTCCTACAATGACAGCAAGGAAAACGATCATGATCGGCTCAAGAAGCGATGTCATCGCCGTAACCGCGTTGTCGACTTCTTCGTCGTAATTGTCGGCAATCTTCAAGAGCATTTCAGGAAGTGCTCCCGTCTGTTCCCCGACGTCCACCATGCTGATCACCATCGGGGGAAACACTTTAGAAGCTTCCAACGGAGCTGTGATCGTCTCGCCCTCTTTGACGCTTTCATGAATCGCCTGAACCGCGTCGGCCACAACAACATTGCCGGAGGTTTCCCGGACAATCACCAGCGATTGTAGAATTGGAACGCCTGAACTTATCAACGTTCCCAAAGTCCGGGTAAACCGGGCGATCGCGACCTTGTTGATCACCGGACCCATGACCGGCATAATCAACTTGAAACGGTCAAAAAGCTTCCTGCCTCTCTTTGTGCTAACAATGAACTTGAATATGATGAACAAAACCACAACCCCGATGACCGTAAGAAGGAAGTGGTCTTTGATGATGTCGGAAATTTTCAGGACGATCCGGGTGAATTCCGGAAGCTCCGCCCCGTTCAACATGCCAGCAAAGATCTCCTTGAACTTCGGGACTACGACAATCATGAGGAGGGCCATGATGCCTACGGCAACAGTCATGACCGCAGCGGGATAGAACATCGCGGCGATGACCTTGCCTTTGATGCGCTCAGCTTTCTCCTGGAACTCAGCCAGTCGCTTCAAAACAACTTCAAGCACGCCGCCCAATTCGCCGGCTTTTACCATGTTGATGTAGAGCCGGTTAAAAATCTTCGGATGTTGGGCCAAGGATTCGGAAAACGTGCTGCCGGCCTCAATGGATCCACCAAGCTCACCCAAAATCCGCTTCAGCGTCACATTCCGTTCCTGTTTTTGAAGAACACGGAGTCCGCGGAGGAGGGGCAATCCCGCTTCTACCAGAGTGGCCAGCTGTCGTGTGAAGGTGGCAAGCACCTTAGGTTTGACACCACTGCCAAGGCCAGGAATACGTAACTCCATGACTCCCATGCCCTTGCCCTTCTTTCCTTTGGCGCCCGCTTTTCTGGGGGCCGCTTTGTCCATCTCAACCACTTTTGTGGGGAAATAGCCCATCTCCTTGATCCGCGAGATCGCCTCGTTCTGGTTGGCGACGTCAAGGGTGCCCTTGGTCTCCTTACCCTTCTGATCCATCGCTACGTAGTTGAATTTGGGCATAACTTCTCCCGGTTAGGTATATTTGACGACTTCTTCTATGGTTGTATCACCGTCAAAGATGCCGCGCAAGCCGTCCTCACGAAGGGTCACCATCCCCAGTTCAACGGATTTTTGGCGGATCACAACCGTGGGAGCTCGTTCATTGATCAGGTTTCGGATTGGTTCCGTGACAACGAGAAGTTCGAATATGCCCTTCCGCCCCTTATAACCGGTGTCGTTGCAGTTGGAACAGCCGCGGCCGTAATAGAACGCCTTGTCCCCGATGTCATGGGGCGAAAGATTCAACTGGGACAACTGGGATTCGGTGGGCTCGAAAGGCGTCCGGCACTTCCTACAAACGGTTCGAACAAGGCGTTGGGCGAGGACTCCGAGAAGAGTAGATGAGATCAGGAACGGCTCGACACCCATGTCGACCAAACGCGTGACTGCACCAGGTGCGTCGTTCGTATGAAGGGTGCTCAGGACCAAATGGCCGGTGAGCGACGCCTGGATCGCGATCTGCGAGGTTTCGAGGTCGCGCATTTCCCCCAGCATGATGACATCCGGGTCTTGGCGAAGGAACGCGCGGAGCGCTTTGCCGAAGGTCATTCCTGCCGCCTCATTGACGGCCACCTGCATGATTCCTTCGATGTCAAACTCAACGGGGTCCTCGACGGTCAACACTTTGATGTCGATCGTGTTCACCCTGCGGAGGCATGAGTAAAGTGTCGTGGTTTTTCCACAGCCCGTCGGTCCGGTGACGACGAAGATGCCGTTCGGCTGCTCCACCGCCTCGGTGACGTAATCCAGGATCAGCTTGGGGAAACCAAGCGTCAGGAGATCTAGATTCACCGCGCTGCGATCAAGGACACGAAGCACGACCGATTCGCCGAACTGGGTGGGAAGAGTGGATACCCGGAGATCGATTTGTTTGCCTCCGATCGGAACGCTGATTCGGCCGTCCTGTGGTAGGCGCTTTTCGGAGATGTCCAGATTGGACATGACCTTGATTCGTGAAATGACCGGAAGCGCCAAATCCTTCGGCGGCGGGGCCATCTCGTAGAGGGCTCCATCGACGCGGTAACGGATCTTGAATTCGTCTTCAAACGGCTCGAAATGGATGTCCGACGCCCGATCCTGGACCGCCTGTTGCAGGACCAGGTTCACGAACTTGACGATGGGCGCCTCATTCAGAAGATCGTCAGCATCTGCCTCACCGGCGGCTATCTTTGCGGCTTCCTTCGCCAGCTTCGGGTCTTTTTTGATGTCCTGGATGGCTTCACGAACCGAGCCGGTCTCGGGGCCATACCGTTCCTCGATCACCTTGAGGATCTGGCGGGGATCGGCGACCACGGGAACCAAGTCCCGCTTGAGCGAGAAACCAAGCTCGTCCATGACCGAAGGGTTCAACGGCTGCGCCAGCGCGATCTGGAGAGTGGAGCCATATTCGGCGACGGGCACGACCTGGTGGAGGCGCGCGATGTTTCCCGGAACGGTCTTTAGCAGTTCGGGGGTGAACTGGACGCCGGACAGGTCGACCACCTCGGTCCCCAGCTGGTCGGCCATGAGTTGGAGCTGGGTGGCTGTGTCGACGAAGCCGAAGTTCACGAGCACTTCGCTGACCGGCTTGCCGGTCCGGCTGTGCTCGGACATGACTTCCTCGAACTGCATGTCATCAAGCAGGCCTTTCTCCTTGATCAGCTGCAGAAGCGGGTCGGACATCGTAATATCTCCAATGGGTTGTCAGCGTTGAATCACTGGGTTCAGGCGGCGGCGTCCATCTCTTGGAACTTCTGGATCATGGTCGTCGGGTCATACGACTTGGTGATGCAGTCCTCGCGCGAGATGAGACCTTTCTGGTATGTCTCCATCAGGTAGCCGTCCAGGGTCACCATGCCGTATTTGGCCCCGGTCTGGATGTCGGAGCCGATGCGGAACGTCTTGTTGTCGCGGATCAGCGCCGCGATCGACGGCGTGTTCACCATGATCTCATAGACGGCGATGCGTCCGGGCTTGTCGGCGCGCGGCAGCAGGAGTTGTGAGATCACCGCCTGAAGCACGGTGGATAGCTGGATTCGGATCTGGTCCTGCTGGTTCTGGGGGAAGGCGTTCGTGATACGGTCGATTGTCTTGGCCGCTCCCGTGGTGTGCAGCGTGCCGAAGACCAAGTGTCCCGTCTCCGCCGCCGTGATGGCCGCTTCCATCGTCTCCAGATCCCGGAGCTCACCGACGAGGATGATGTCGGGATCCTGGCGGAGCGCGCGGCGCAGGGCCTCGGCGAAGCTCGGAACATCGATATGGACCTCGCGCTGGGTCACCACCGCCTTTTTATGGGTGTGGTAATACTCGATCGGGTCCTCGATCGTGATGATGTGGGCGTCATCACGCTCTTGGTTCATGATGTTGATCATGGAGGCCAGCGTGGTCGTCTTACCCGAGCCAGTCGGGCCGGTCACGAGGATGAGACCTCGAGGCTTATGGAGCAGGTTGTTGATCGTCTCCGGTGGAAGCCCGATCTGCTCAAGCGTCAGCATTCTTGTGGGGATCTGACGAAGCACGAGGGCGAAGTTGCCCTTCTCTTTGAAAACCGAGACGCGGAAACGCGCCTGGTCGCCGAACGCGAACGCGAAGTCGGCACCCCCCCGTTCCCGCACCTGTTGGATATGGTCCTCGGAGGTGATGCTCCGCATCAATTCCTCGGTGTCCTCCGGCTTCAGCTTGGGTCCATTGACGCGGACGAGAATGCCATGCAGGCGGATGCATGGGGCGGTGTTTACCCGGAGGTGGAGGTCGGCTGCTCCTTCGCTCACCACGAGCTGGAGAAGGTCTGACATCGTATACGACATAGATCAGGATTTCTTCAGGGAGATTGTCTTGAACCGTTCACTCATGGTCGTTGGTCGTTGCCTTGATCACTTCTTCCGGCGTGGTCAGGCCCGCGAGGACCTTGCGGATTCCGTCTTCACGCAGGGTCCGCATGCCCATCTCCCGGGCCCTCACCCGGAGCACGGAGGTTGGAACCTGCTCGTAGATCAACTTGCGGGCTTCGTCATCGATGCAGAATACCTCGAAGATGCCGAACCGTCCGCGATGTCCGTTGGTGCAGCTGTCGCATCCCGGACCGCGGCGGAACTTGGCGTCCGGATGCTGCGCCGGATCCAGATCAAGCATCCGGAGCTCGGCTTCCGGCGGGGAATAGTGTGCGCCGCACTTCTTGCAGATCTTCCGGACAAGGCGCTGGGCCATGAGCGCACGGGTGGCGGACGCGACCAAGAACGGCTTGACCCCGATGTCGACGAGACGCGTGACCGCGCCGGGAGCGTCGTTGGTGTGGAGGGTGGAGAAGACCAAGTGGCCGGTCAGCGATGCGTTGATCGCGATGGTCGCCGTCTCCAAATCACGGATTTCCCCCAGCATGATGATGTTGGGCGACTGGCGGAGCATCGCCCGCAAGGCCATCGAGAAGGACAGGCCGACGATTTCGTTGACCTGGACCTGGTTGATGCCCGCGAGAACGTATTCAACGGGGTCTTCGACCGTGATGATCTTCCGGTCGGGACGGTTGATGAAGTTGAGGCAGGAATATAGCGTGGTCGTCTTGCCGGAACCTGTCGGGCCGGTGACAAGGATGATGCCGTCGGGAAGGCCGATGAGGCGCTCGAAGGTCTGTTGGTCATCCGAGAAGAATCCCAGCTCGGCCAACCCCAGGCGCAGGCCGTCCTTGTCCAGAATACGCATGACCACGCTTTCGCCGTGGGAGGTCGGGATGACCGACACGCGAAGATCGATGGTCTTGCCGCCGACGTTCGCCTGGATGCGTCCGTCCTGCGGGATGCGCCTCTCCGAGATGGACATGTTGGACATGATCTTCAGGCGGGCGATGACTGAAGATTGCAGCTGCTTCGGCGGACTCTTCATCTCCATCAGGACGCCGTCGATGCGGTAGCGGAGCCGGAAATTCTTGGCCAACGGTTCAAGATGGATGTCAGACGCCCGCATCTTGAAGGCCTCGACGATGATCTGGTTGACGAGCTTGATGATGGGCGCATCGACATCCGCCGCACCGGCCTTGCTGTCCTCCAGTTTCTTCTTGGCCGTCCTGGCCTTGACCGCGACTTCGCCCTCGGTGATGTCCTGGATCACCTTCCCCGGTTCATCATCGCCGCCATAATAGCGCTTCAGCGCGTTGTCGATGTCCGCATCCGTGGCAACACACCAGGTGACATCCCCGCGGACCATGCGCTGGATGCTGTCCGCCATGTCCAAGTCCGACGGATCGCTGACGGCAATGGATACGGTGCCGCCGTTCTTGGCCACAGGGATAGCGCGGTAGCGTTTGGCCACATGGCGCGGAACGAGGGCGATCACCTCGTCGGTAAGCCTCTGCGAGGCCAGGCTCACAAACTCGTGGCCGAAATGCCCGGCCTTCGCCTGGGCCACGGCCTCGGGAGTGATCACCTTTTTGGCGACGAGCGTGTCGACAAGGCCGTCGCCCTTGCCTTCCGCCTCTTCGCGGAGCTGGGCAAGTTGAACGGGGTCAACCGAGCCCATCTCCACGAGAAAATCTATCAGGTAGTCGTCTTTGGCAGCCACAGCAGCGATCTTGTTAAGGGAATTGGTTCGGAGAAGGAACCACAGCGGAACTTCGCAGTTCAATCCCAAACCAGTTAAATGTCCCGCAGCCGCGGATCTCGCCGCAGGGAACTCCCGCTCTGGTCATTTCCCTTCAGCTGCTTTGGCATATCCCGGAAGCGCCCGGAGCCCTTGAAACCTCTGATCCGCTCCGGCGGCGACTTTCAGGTCCACCGCCTGGGTGTTGGCGAGCCGGCGTTTGTTGCTCAACCGGACCGCGGTTGCCAGGGAGTCGAGCGCTTGCGCCGGTTTGCCGCCGAGGGCTTCGATCGCGGCCATGTCGTAGTGGGCTTCGGGATTGTCCGGCTGGAGCAGGACGAAGCGCCTCATGGCGACCTCGACCTTCGGCAACATGCCCCATTGGCTGTAGTATTTGACGGCTTCCAGGACGGATGCCGCATCGGCCGTCGGAGATTGCACGATCTGGTCGAGGACGTTGACCGCGTCGTTCGTGGCCTTGGCGGCGAGGGCTTGCCCGAAAATCTTCCAGCCTTCCTTCATCGTATCCGCGTTGCCGCCCTTGCTCATGCGCTCCAGATCCTTCACCAGGCCCGCGATCGACCCGTTGTCCGGATCGAATTTCAGGCAGGTCTTCGCCACCAGCAGCGCTTCGTCGAAACGGTTCTGGGGAGCCAGCAGGTTGATCAGGCGATAGACGGCTTCAGGGCTGTAGGGACAGAGCGCCAGCGCCTGTTTCAGGGCGAACTCCGCCTCCTTGAGCATCCGCTCGCGTTCGGCCTGAGTCTTGGGAGTGAACTGCGGAGGCGTGGGCACCCCGCCCATCATACCGAGGCGCCAGGAGTAGACGCCGGCAATGGAGCTGCGCAGCTTGGAGAAGGCTTTCTGGGCGTTGTCGTCGCGGACGAACTTGCGGTCGCCGGTGAAGCCCTTGTAGTCGCCGTGCAGGTAGACCCGCTCGGACCATTGGCAGATGTTGGTCAACGAAGTGTCGTAGGTGAGCCACTTGCCGATCGTTCGCTCCATGTATTCGCTCCAATACCGGTGATCACGGTCGACGATGTCCTGGGTGAGCTCGGGCAGCGGTTCCCGGTTGATCTTCATGATCACGCCGAACGGGGTCAGGTGGGGAAACATCCAGTCCAGCGGGAAGCTTTCCTCCACGTAGAACTCGTTCTGCGGGTTCTTGTCGAAGATGACCTTGGTGAGCAGCCCGTTGATGGCCATGACCGCCACCTGCCCCGACACCTGGACGCGTCCGGACGGATCGATCCGGAAGTCCTCGCCGGGCTTGAGATGTTGACGCGAATGGCGCAGCTGGGCGTCCGTGAGGTAGTCGTTGAAGGCTCTGGCTGAATCATCCGGCGACGGAGTTTGGATCTCCCGATCGGGATACAGGCCGCCCAAGCTGGGAACGATTTCTGGATACGCGGCCTCAAGCAGGAGCCGGTTGAGGCGAACGCGCGTGTGTCCCAGGGGATTCTCGGAAATGAACTTCGCCAGATACGGAGAGATGGTCACGCCGGAGAAGCGGTTCGATTGCCAGATAGAGTCGCCGTCAATGATGGCGTTGAGGTCCTTGGCCAACGCTGCGGACAGCCGGGCATCGGCGGCGCCGCCGAGAAGGTTCCGTGTTTCCGGCGAAACCTTATCGCGAAGGAAGGTCGACAAAGGAGCCAATCCACCTTTGCCAATGAGCCTGGCGGCGAGCGCGGCGGGATCTTTGAAGTGAGCCGGCTTGAAGAAGGACGCACCGACCCGTCGCTCCTTCTCGATGCTGTCGCCGATTCCAAGGAAGAGCTTGTCCATCAACTTGGCGCCCGGCAGGAACCTGGTGTATTCGAACTCCTGGAAGAACGGCGGATCCTTCTGCGTGCTGCGGTTGTAGTGCGCCCGGATGTAGCTGAGGTAGGTGCCGTCCGCGAGCGCGTTCTGGGTGATGATGTAGACGTCGCGCCGGTCGAACGCCGGGTTGGCCCGCTCATCGGGCTCTAGGAAGCTTTCACTGAAGATCATGTAGGTCGGGTTGAACCGGCCCGGGTCCGTGCCGCCGAAGAGCACGGCGTCCTTCGCCATGGCGGGATACAGCGGCTTCCCGTCAATTCCCTTGGGAGCCGGGGCCATCTTCGTATCCATTTCGGGATGGAACATGTCGTGGCCGAACCAGTATCCGAAATAGTGGTCCTTCTGCTCGTTGTCATACCAGTGCGACATGATTGACCAGAACGGGATCAGGCCGACGAGGCCGATGAAGGCATAGAACGGCAGTTGTTTCTTGCCCGCTTGCACAAGAATAAAGACTCCGAGGGTCAGCCCGAACAGGACCAGAGAAGCTACGACTGAATGGAAGTTGAGGCCGTCGCGAAGAGTCAGGGCCAAACCCTCGGTATAGATCGACAGTCCGGTGAGTCCGTCCATCGTCTTGAACTCCTCATGGAGCGTGCTGGCCAAGCCGAGGAAACCGAGAATCAGCGCCGCCACCGAACCAATGACCGCCCATTGCCGTATTTCCTGATATCGCGTCACCAGGAACGCCGCCATCAGCGCGAAGCCATAGCCGACACCCATCGAAATGAAGACATGGGATGCGGTGAAGAACACCTTGTGCAGGTCCCTGCTCTGCCGGTCGAGCCCGGGGTTCAGCAGTATCAGGAGGAGGAGCGAAAGGCACAGATAGACCGCGCCAAGACCGATGATCCACGCCCGCTCGCGGTTCGCGAGCATCCGGAAGAAGAGGAACGGCGTAAGCGCGACGACCAGCAGGAGCATCGTGAACTCCTCACGCGCACCATCCAGGTAGAGACCCAACTGGCCTGCAAACTTCAACGGCTCTGTCAGGGGATTCGCCGGCTTGACGGACTCATACTGGCCGCGTTTCACCGCGTGGACGAACCCTTCGGCCGTGCGTGCATAGCCCCAGTTCATCGGCGGATTGGTCATCGAGGCCACCGGCATGTAGAAATAGCCGACCGCGCCGAAGCCCCAGAAAACAAGGGACACCAGGGCCACACGGATGAATCCCTGGACCAGGGGCCACGATTTGACGCAGACAAAAAGCGTCACCGCCAGGACACCGATGCCGAGGACCACGGCCTTCATCAACCCGACCAGCGTAAAAGCCAGCAGCGCCAGCACGGCAAGGGCCATGAACGCCCTCACGAAACCTTTGGTCACGACTGTGAAGTAAACGGATCCGACGACGGTCATCATTCCGATGGCGTTGAAGACAAGAAACAGCGGCAGGTTTTCCTTAAAGACCGTGATCTTATCAAACGATGCCATCAGCAGGGCGATCAGGTAGGCCACCGAACTGCCGATGCACAGTTCCCGGCCAGCGTCCTTGTTCGCCGCCCCCACCAGAACGAGGATGCCGACCGCCGCCACCAGCAACGACATGTGGTTCGTCAAACAGATGCCGAAGAAGAACATCCCGTAGTAGAGGTAGCGCAGCTGGTGCGGCGCGTAGATCCAGCGCAGCAGGAAGGTCAGCGTCAGCATGAGCGAAAGCACGCTCAGCGTGTAGACTTCCACGATGACAGCCTGGCTCCACATGTAGCCGTTGAAACCCATCAACAGGGCCGCCACCAGACCGGTCACGACGCAGATCACCGACTCCTTCTTCCGGTCCAGGGTCTTCAGCGCCTCGATGCCCTCGATCATCATGCTGCTGCCGCGCGAAACCAGCAGCGCGATCAGACCGCAGGACAAGGCGCTGGCCACGGCCGACGACAGCGAAACCCGCCAGGCGATGTTCGAAAACGGCACCAGCTTCGTGAACAGCCAGGTGTAGAGCGTCCAGACCGGGTAGCCCGGAGGATGCGGGACGCCCGCCCAGTGCGAACCGACGGCGAGTTCACCGGAATCCTCCAGCGTGACTTCCGGCGAGATGGTCAGCCAATAGCCGATCATCACCACCAGTGTCGCGAACGCGAACGTGAACCAGTCGAGTTTACGAAAGAGCCCCGGCACATGCACCGGCACCACGGGCGTGGCCGGCGCGGACACGGCCGCTTTCTTCGCTTGCTTGCCGGACCCCGGCTTTTCCTGCTGCTTCATTTGAAATCAATATGGTCGGTTGGACCGGAAATGGGCGCTACTTCAGTGGCCGGGGCTGCGGTTTGTCGATGCCAAAGTGGCTTGTGACCAGACGTTGACCTGCTGCGAGTCGAAACCGGCCTTGGAGCCGTCGAGCCACGATCCGGCGAGGAGGTTTGAGCCCAGCAGTCCGTTGGTTCCCGCGCCGCCGATTCCCATGCGGCCTCCCGGCAGTTCCATCTGGAGAAACGTCAGGACAGCTAGGCAGGCCGCCGCCGCCGCGGCCCCCGACAGCGTCGCCCAGAGCCGCCGGTCAGGCAGCGAGAAACAGGCCGCCAGCCGTTCACCGGCGGGAGGACGTTGGTCGCCGGCCCTACTCCGCGGTGCGAAGATGGCCGAGTGAATTCGGCCCGAAGGAGTCCGGGCCTTCCAGTTCCTGAGTGTCTGTTCGATCTCCGAGTGGTTCATGGGATTGTTCTCCTGAAAGACAGGTCCGCAGTTTCTGGATGCCGTAGCGGTAACGCCCCGCCACCGTGTTCGGCGACAGGCCGAGCAGCCGCCCGATCTCGTCCAACGTGCGACCCTGCCAAATCTTCAGGACGATGACCTCGCGCTGTTCCGTCGGCAGCCGTTCGAGGGACCGCATCGCGGCGCGTTCCACCGGTGTCACTTCATCGGTGCCGTCGAACCAATGCCTTGATTCCAGTTCACGTGTGATCCGGCGCCAGAGGCCGCGGTGGAAATTCAAGGCGCGGTTCCGGAAGCTGGTCAGGCAATACCACTCCGGCGCATCCGGCGGCTCCGGCAGCTTCAGCAAGGCCATGAACGTGTCCTGCACGACGTCCTCCGCCTCGGAATGGCTCAATCCCAGCGCCCGGCCATAGAGGATCAGCCCGGCCGCCTTGGCGGCGAAGAGCCTCTCGCACCATCCGTCCTGTGGGATTTCGTCAGCCACGTCACCCAGAGAGACACCGCCGATGCGGAATTTGTATGAACTTCACCGGAAATTTTTCCGGCCAACCCGTCGCGGCAGCAAAACACGGGCTATTGGAGGCCCAGAAGCTTGCCGCCTTGGAAGGTGATGAAGGCGAGTCCCCACGCGAGCACGAACATGTAGGCCCACTGGAAGAGCGGCCACTTCCACGAGTTCGTCTCGCGACGGACCACGGCCACGGTGCTGACGCATTGCAGGGCGAAGACATAGAAGACCATGAGCGTCACACCCAGCAAAGGAGTGTAGAGAGTCGAACCATCTTCCCGCTTCTGATCCTTCAGGGTGTCCTCCAAGTCCTTGGTGACTTCGCCGCTTTCGCCGAGGTTGTAGACGGTGGACATGGTGCTGACGAAAACCTCGCGCGCGGCGAACGAGCCGATGATGCCGATGCCGATCTTCCAATCGAAGCCGAGAGGCTTGATCAAAGGCTCGATGAGCAGGCCCATCCGACCGGCCAGGCTGTGGCGCAGGAGTTCGCCCTGCTTCTGCTTCTCGATCCCGTCCAACTTTTCGACGAGACCGGCCTCGACCGAGTTCGTGATGGACTGTGACTGGGAGAACTTCGTCTGCAATTCGGTCAAGGCCTTGCCGAGCGCCTCCCCTTTCATTCCAGGGAAGACAGCTTCCGCAGCAATGGTCCTCTCGGATTCGGACTTCGCGCTGATCTCCGCGCTCTTCGGGTAGGTCGCGAGGAACCAAAGCAGGATGTTGATCCCGAGGATGACCGTTCCGGCGCGTTTGATGAACATCTGCGAGCGGTCCCACATGTGCCGCAGGATGACTTTGGGCACGGGCCGTTTGTAGGGTGGCAGCTCCAGGATCAACATCGGCGGCTCGCCCTTGAGCAGCGTGGACTTGAAGAGCCACGCCATGGCCATGGCCCCGACGATGCCGAGCATATACATGGACAACATCGTCAAGCCTTGGAGGCCGAAGATGCCGAAAACGTTGACCGCGGGAATGCAGACGCCGATCAGCAGCGTGTAGACGGGCAAACGCGCCGAGCAGCTCATCAACGGCGCGACGAGGATGGTCGCGAGACGGTCCTTGGGACTCTCAATGGTCCGCGTGGCCATGATCCCGGGAATGGCGCAGGCGAAGGAGCTGAGCATCGGAATGAAGCTCTTCCCATGCAGTCCCACACGGCTCATGAGGCGGTCCATCAGGAAGGCCGCGCGGGCCATGTAGCCGCTGTCCTCGAGCAGCGCGATGAAGAGGAAGAGCAGGCAGATCTGCGGAAGGAAGACGACCACGGCCCCCACTCCCTTGATCACGCCGGAGGTCAGCAGGCTGTTCAGGTCGCCGGGCGGCATCGACGACGAAACCGTGTCGGCCATCCAGGCGATGCCGGCGTTGATCCAGTCCATCGGATACGTGGCGAACCAGAAGATGCCCTCGAACATCAAGAACATGATGCCGATGAAGGTGAGCGAGCCCCACCACTTGTGCGTGACGACGCGGTCCACCCGGTCGCTGACGGATTCCTTGCCCGTGTCCGCCCACGTCGTCACGGCCTGGTCGATGGCGGCGACGCGGGCATAGCGGGCCTCGATGGCCACGCTGCGCCAGTCGACTCCGGCCGCCTCCAGACGTTGTTGGGCTTGAAAGACGACTTTCTCCAGCTCCGTCCCGTAATGACTGGTGTTCTTGGAGAGGGCCTTCTCGTCGCTTAACAGCAGCAACGCCTCCGCGTCGGCCGATGTCTGGCGTTGCGGCGAGTTCTTTCGCAGAAGGGCGGAGACGGCTTCAATCTCTACGCCGAAGGGAATCGGCAATTCGCAAAAGGTGCGCGGCAGGGTTCGCCCGGTCCCCCGCCTCGCCATGTCGCGGATGCGCCGGCGCAGCTCCGGGATCCCCTGCCCTTCGTTCGCCACTAGCGGAACGACCGGCACGCCCAACGCCTTCGAGAGCTCTTCGGCATTGATCTCGTGGCCGTTGTTCCGGGCCACGTCCACCATGTTCAGGGCTACCAGCGTGGGATAACCCAGCTCGATGACCTGCGTCGCGTAGTAGAGGTTGCGCTGGAGGTTCGAGCCGTCGAGCACGATGACCACGAGCGACGGCGCAGGCACTTCGGGCTCGCGATGGAAAAGGATGTCGCGGGAAACCTGCTCATCGATCGACTGCGGGCTGAGGCTGTAGGTCCCCGGCAGGTCGAGGATGATGACCGGCGTGTCTCCCGACGCAGAAGCGGTGGAATCGCCCTTGTCCCCGACCAGCCGGCCTTCCTTCCGCTCGACGGTGACGCCCGCGTAGTTGCCGACCCGTGCGCGCAGGCCGGTCAGGGCGTTGAAGACGGTCGTCTTGCCGCAGTTCGGATTGCCCGTCAGAGCGACGTAGGGGACAGACGCTGTCGGGCTCACGGGCGGCCTCCGGGAACCTCAATGGAAACAAACGTCCAGCATCCGACATCCAACCTCCAACGCCGAAGGGGGAACCCCTTGGAGGTTGGGAGCTCGCTGGTCGATGTTGGATGTTTCCGATCCATGTTCACGCAGCCCGGACGAACACCAACGCCGCATCGGATCGCCTCAGGGAAAGGTGGTAGCCTCGGACCTTGATCTCGACCGGATCTCCCATGGGGGCGAAGCGGACCAACTCCACCGTCGTGCCGACAAGGATGCCCATCTCCATCAAACGCGGTTTGTGTTCCGGTGCGACCTTGATCTCGGCGACCACCGCTTTTGTGCCGACCGCAAGATCGGTCAACGGCTGGACAGTCCCGGGCATCTTACGCCACCCTCCGGCCCATCGGCTGAACCCAGATCTGCTCCGCCAGCTCCTTCGAAATGCCGAGCCGGGCGTTGCAGACCTGGCAGATGACGCTCGTCTGCTGGCTGACCAACCGGATGGTCTGGTCTTCGGTGAATCCCATTTCGCGCAGGCGTTTGGAGGTCTCCGGCGGAGCCGAAAGCCGCTTCACCAGGACCGAAGTTCCGGCCGAAACCTTCGACAACGGGCACACCTCGCCGTGGGGGCAGTCTTCCGCCTCTTTGCAGGTTGACGGTGGGTGTTTCACAACGATGAAGAAGCTCTTGAAGTTGGGAGCGGGTTGCAAGATGCCTTCTTGTCGTTTGCTTGCCATCCATTGTCGCTGATATGCGCAAAGGTGCGTGACCGTTCTCCCTCGGACGATTTAGCTCCCGGCGTGCGTTTCCAACTTCTCCTCCTGCTGGTCGCAGCCATCTCCGTCAACGCGGTGAACTGGCCGCAGTTCCGGGGCGAAGACGGTTCCGGCAAAGCCGAAGGCCGTGCACCCGTCCACTTCGGTCCCGGCTCCAACCTGCTCTGGAAGGCGGAGGTTCCTCCGGGCAATTCGTCGCCCATCATCTGGGGGGACCGCCTCTTTCTGACGTCGAATCCGGGATCATCCCTGGAGACGCTCTGCCTTGATCGGAAATCGGGAGCCGTCATTTGGAGCGTGCCCGCCCCGACAGTGCCGCTCGAAAAGACCCATCGCATCGGCAGCCCGGCCTCGTCCACGCCGGTGACAGATGGCAAACGGATCTACGTCTACTTCGGATCGTTCGGACTTCTGGCCTACGATTTTTCCGGCAAGGAACTGTGGCGCAAACCGCTGCCGGCTCCGGTCGTCGAGTTCGGATCGGGCGGTTCACCGATCCTGGCCGGTGGAAACCTCGTTCAGATCTGCGACCAGGACACCGGGTCGTTCCTGATCGCGGTGAATCCAGCCAATGGCGAAACCGTCTGGCGGGTCGAGCGCCCGGCCTTTCGGCGCAGCTTCGCCACGCCGTTCCTCTGGAAGCACGATGGCCGCGAGGAACTCGTGGTGCCCGGCTCGATCTGGCTGAAGTGCTACGATCCCAAGGACGGTTCGGAGATCTGGACAGTGTCCGGCACGTCCCGCGTGGCCACCGCGTCGCCCACCTCGGGCGACGGGCTGCTCTTCACTTCATCATGGAACATCGGCGGCGACGAAGACAGCCGTGTAGCCATGGACCCGTTCGCCGAGTTCGCCGCAGCGAACGACCGGAACAAGGACGGCAAACTGACGCCCGATGAGATTCCGGCGGGCCCGGTCCGGGACCGCTTTTCCCAGATGGATCTCAATAAGGACCGCATCGTCACGGCGGATGAATGGGAGGAGATGCGGACCATGTTCGCCCGCGCCGGCAACGCGGTCATCGCCGTCCGCCCGGGCGGTCGCGGCGACATCACCAAGTCCCACCTCGCGTGGCGCGTCACCCGCAGCGTGCCCTATGTTTCATCGCCCGTATTCAACGCCGGCCGGGTCTTCACGATGAAGAACGGCGGGCTGCTTTCCTGCTATGAGGCCGCCACCGGCAAACCGCTCGTCCAGGATGAGCGCGTCGGAGTGGCCGGCGACTACTACGCTTCGGCCGTCGCGGCGGGTGACCATGTCTACTTCACTTCACAAAGCGGCACGGTGGTCGTTGTCAGCAGCAAGGACACCCCCGCGGTAGTGGCGACCAATCCGTTGGGCGAACAGATCATGGCGACTCCGGCCATCACGGACGGCGTGATATACGTTCGGGGAGCCAGGAAACTTTGGGCTTTCGGAACCGTGAAATAGCGGCTTGCCGCAAGGACACCGATCTCTAGCGTCGTTGCATGAAGCGCCTGTTCTCCCAGTTCGTTGCGGTCCTGGCCTTGGCCATCTCCGTCCGCGCGGCGGATCAACCCCCGACCCTCGCCATCGGCTCCAAGGCACCGGACTTCACCCTGCCCGGCGTGGACGACCGCAACTATTCCCTGAAGGACTTCGCAGGCTCCAAGGTCCTGGCCATCGTCTTTACCTGCAACCACTGCCCGTCCGCCCAGTATTACGAAGGCCGCATCAAGCAGCTCACGTCCGACTACAAGGCAAAGAGCGTCGCGGTCATCGCCATTTCGCCGAACGATCCCAAATCCGTCACGCCGAACGAACTGGGATACACGGATCTCGGCGATTCGTTCCTCGACATGAAGGTCAGGGCCAAGGACGCCGGCTTCAATTTCCCCTACCTCTACGACGGTGATAACGAGGCGGTTTCACGCAGTTACGGCCCCGTGGCCACTCCTCACATCTTCATCTTCGATGCGGAACGGAAGCTACGATACCAGGGCCGGATCGACGATTCGGAACGCATCCAGTCGGTGAAGATCAGCGACGCCCGCGACGTGATCGACGCGCTTCTCGCCGGAAAGGAACCCGCAGCCACCAGCACCAAGGTCATCGGCTGTTCCGTGAAGTGGGCCGGCAAAAAGGAAATCGTCCAACGCTACATGGACAAGCTCGCCGCCGAGCCGGTCACGATCTCCAAGGCCGACGCCGACACGATGAAAGCGCTCCGCAAAAACGAGAGCGGCAAACTCCGGCTCGTGAATGTCTGGGCCACGTGGTGCGCGCCGTGCGTCGCCGAGTTCGACGAACTCGTCACCATCAACCGCATGTATCGCGGCCGCGACTTCGAGTTCGTGGCCGTGGCGATGAACCGGCCCGACGAAGAAAAGGATGTGCTGAAGTTTCTCCAGAAGCAGCAGGCCTCGAACCGCAACCTGATCTTCGGCTCCGACGACCGCGATCCGCTGATCAACGCCTTCGACCCCGGATGGGCCGGCCCCGTCCCCTACACGCTCCTGATCTCGCCCGAGGGGAAAATCGTATACAAGGAAAGCGGAAGCGTCGACACGCTCGCCCTCAAACGCGCCATCGTGAAAGAGCTGAACGCCCGCAAGCCCTGGTGATCGGCCGGCGGAGGCGAGGGTTCCTAGTGGGTTAGTCACGGGCCAATGGGCCAGAGCTCCTCGCCTCGTTGTTTGGAACGCCGACCAACTGAACGAAGAGCGTTTCAGCCAGTGAGGTCCAAGCATGGGCCTAAGAGCCTGTCTGAAAAACCGCCCGGTCAGGGGACCGGGCCTACAGGGAAGACGGCAAACCTTCGGTTTGTTGTAGGCCGTGTGCCCTCACACGGCGCC
>JAYTUE010000150.1:0-23062 GCA_043744715.1 Verrucomicrobiota bacterium
AGCCCGTAGGATTCCGCCAACCGCTCGACCAGCGGCGAAGTGCTTACCGGCTTCCCGTCGACGGAGACGACTTCCACCAATCCCAAGCCGCTGTTCGAGAGAAGCACTCCATCCGCCGAAGCCAACACGGACGGTGCCGATTTGCGGAACTCCACCGGGATCTTCAGCCCACGGCAGATCTCAAGCACAAGCCCGCGAGAGACTCCTTCCAACGCGCCCGCATCCAACGGCGGCGTGCAGAGGGTGTTGCCATCAATCCAAAACAGGTTGCTGCCCGCGGCTTCGGACAGGTGTCCGTCGGTGTTCACCAGCAGCGCTTCGTCCGCCCCGCGCGCCTCGGCCTCAGCTCGGGCGAGTATGTTGAGCAGCTTGTTGGCCGACTTGATCAGCAACAGCGAATCGCCGGCGGCGACACGGTAGGGGCTCGTCACGATGTTCCACTGGAGCAGCCCGTTGGCAGGCTTCGCAGGGGCGGGATGCGTGGAGACGACCAACGTCGGTGAATCAGCGCCCTTCGGTGAATAGCCGCGATGGCCAACTCCACGCGACAGGGCGATCCGAAGGATTCCTTCACGAACCTGATTCCGCAGAGAAAGTTTCTGCGCGACTTCGGTGAAGCCTGCGTCGTTAAGTGGAGGAACAATCCCGATGAACGCGGCCCCCTTCCGCAACCGCTCCAGATGCTGCTTCCAGCGAAACGGTTTGCCGTTGTGGACGGCAACCGTTTCGAACAACCCGTCGCCATAGAGAAAACCACGGTCGAAGACCGACACGGTAGCGGCGGCTTCCGGGACGAACTGGCCGTTGAGATAGACGGTCATCGGGTTTGTTTATCCGCGAAGGGCGCGATGGAACGCGAAAAGAAAACTGTCCGGCGAAAGCATGGTCCTGGCTACGCCAACAACCCCTTCACCACTTCCCCATGCACATCCGTCAACCGGTAGTCGCGGCCCTGGAAGCGGTAGGTGAGCTTCTCGTGATTGAGTCCTAGGCAATGGAGAATGGTGGCCTGCAGGTCGTGCACATGGACCTTGTCCTTCACGATGTGGTAGCCGAGTTCGTCCGTTTCGCCATAGCTCGTGCCGGACTTGATGCCGCCGCCGGCCATCCACATGGAAAAGCAGTGCGGGTGATGGTCGCGCCCGAGGAACTTGCTGCCGTTGCGCTCCTCGTTCATCGGAGTGCGTCCGAATTCGCCGCCCCAGATCACCAGCGTGTCCTCGAGGAGGCCGCGCTGTTTGAGATCCTTCAGCAAGGCCGCCGTGGGCTTGTCCGTCTCTTTGCAACGCTGCGGCAGCGAGGTCATCAAGTCGTCGCCCGGGCTCGTGCCGTGGCTGTCCCAGCCCCAGTGGTAGAGCTGCACGAAACGCGTGCCGCGTTCCAGCAGGCGCCGCGCGAGGAGGCAGTTGTTGGCGAAGGAGACCTTGCCCGGCTCGATGCCGTAGAGCTCCTTCACCGCAGCCGGTTCCTTGGAAATGTCCATGAGCTCCGGCACCGACGTCTGCATGCGGTAGGCCAGTTCGTATTGCGAAATGCGCGTCAGCGTCTCCGGGTCGCCGACCTGCTTGAGATGCATCTGGTTCAAGTCGCGCAGCGCGTCGAGCGACTCGCGGCGGACCCGGGACGACATGCCTTCGGGATTGGAGACATAGAGGACGGGGTCGCCTTGCGACCGGCACTGCACGCCCTGATAGACCGTCGGCAGGAAGGCGCTGCCCCAGAGCGACGCGCCGCCGTCGGGCGTCTTGCCGCCGGAAGTCAGCACGACGAAGCCGGGCAGATTCTGGCTTTCGGAACCGAGTCCGTAAGTCAGCCACGAGCCCATTCCAGGCCGGCCCAGCCGAGGGGAACCAGTGTGGAGGAAGAGCTGGGCCGGGGCGTGGTTGAACTGGTCCGTCCACATCGAGCGGACGAGGCAGATGTCATCCGCGACGGACGCGAGGTTCGGAAGAAGCTCCGACAGCATGAGGCCGGACTTCCCGGCCGGGGCGAACTTGTAGGGCGAGCCCAACATCTTGGGGACGCCTTTGATGAAGGCGAACCGCTCCTTCTTGATCAGCGAGTCCGGGCAGTCCTGGCCGTTGAGTTCGGCGAGTCTGGGTTTGTTGTCGAAGAGATCCAGCTGCGACGGGGAGCCGGCCATGTGCAGGTAGATGACCCGTTTCGCCTTGGCCGGAAAATGCGGCGGCCTGGGCGCCATTGGATCGGCCGGCATCGAAGCCCCGAACGCGTCGGGCTCCAGCATCGACGCCAACGCGGCGGCTCCGATACCGCCGGCCAGTTTGCCGAAGAAGTGGCGTCGCGTGACGGCCTGGAGATTGTCGAGATGCAGGTGCTGGAAGGCGTTCATGGAAATCATCCCTTGGTAATCAGTTCGTCGAGGTTCAGCAGCACGTTGGCCACCACCGTCCAGGCGGCGGCCTCGGTCGGAGCCAGTCCATCCGGAAGCTTTCCGAGCCGGCTGGTCGCGAATGTTTCGGCGGACTTCAAGTCAGCCGCGAACTCGACCCGCTTGGATTCCAGGAGAGCGTTGATGCGCGATGCTTCTTCGCGCGTCGGCTTGCGAGCCACGGCGAGGCGGAAGGCATGTTCGATGCGTTCCCGGTCGCTCGCCTTGGGCTTTTCCGCGAGGACGCGCCGCCCCAACGCCTGCGCGGCTTCGATGTAGACGGGATCGTTCAACAGCGTGAGCGCCTGCAACGGCGTGTTGCTGCGAACCCGCCGGAGCACGCAGAACTCCCGGCTCGGCGCGTCGAAAGTGACCATCGACGGATACGGGCTCGTGCGCCGCCAGAAGGTGTAGAGGCCGCGCCTGTGTTTGTCCTCGTTCGTCGGCGTCTCCCATTTGTCGCCGCTGTAGACCATCTGCCAGACGCCTTCTGGTTGCGGCGGCATCACGCTGGGTCCGCCGAGTTTCGCGCTCAGGAGACCGGCCACGGCGAGGGCCTGGTCGCGGATGGCTTCGGCCTCCAGGCGGATGCGCGGGCCGCGGGCGAAGAGGCGGTTGAACTGGTCCTTCTCAAACAGCGCCGGCGTCACCTTCGAGTTCTGGCGGTAGGTGGCGGATGAAACGATGAGCGCATGGATGTGCTTCAGGCTCCACGACTGCGCCAGCCGTCCGTCCGGTCCCGGAATCGTCGGATGCATGAACTCCATCGCCAGCCAATCGAGGAGCTCGGGATGCGTGGGCTTCTCGCTCATCGTGCCGAAGTCCTCCGTGGTCTCGACGATGCCGCGTCCGAAGTAGGACTCCCAGATGCGGTTCACCGTCACGCGGGCCGTGAGCGGGTTGTCCGTGCTGACAATCCACTCCGCAAACCCCAGTCGGTTGGTGGCCTGGCCTGCGGGGAATCCGTGGAGCGAGGACGGCGTTCCGGGCACGACTTCCTCGCCTTTGTTGAGGAAGGAACCACGGATGTGGCGGTTCGTCTTCCGGGGCTCCTTGAGCTCCGCCATGACGCTGGTGATGGGAATGGCGCTGTGGAAATCGTCGGCCGCCTTCTTCGCTTTCGCCGCGTTGGCCACCAACGGCTGCGTGATGGATGACTGGTCGCGGTAGAAGTCCGTCAACCTAGCCGCCTGCTTCGTGTCCCGGGCGGCGGGTGCCGATGTCAGGATCTTCTGGATGTCCCCCGGCAGCGCGGCGTTCGTCACCGTGGCTGAACTCGTCACCGACAAACGGAAGCGCCCGAGCGAATGCCTGGTCCATTCCTTGTTCTGATGTTCGAGCCGGAAGGTGATTTCCGACCTGCCGTCCAGCTCGACGGGCGTGGCTGGGGCGAACACGGCGACATGGCGTTTGCCGAACTCCGGTCCCCAGGCCCAACCGGTCTGGTCCTTGCCGTCGATGGCGTTCGTCACGGGATAAGTCGGCTGCGAATAATCTGCGCTGGCATGGGTCAGGACTACCGGGTTGCCGTCCACCGCGACTCGGAACTCCGTCAGGATGATGTTGCCCTGGCCGCTGCGGCCCGGGCCTTTGCCGGGAAGCGAATCGTCCAGCAACGCCTCCAGCCGAAAGCCGGTGATCGGCTTGAGCGCGGCCTTGGCGCGGATGGTGTAGCCATCGGTATCGGGCGCGTTGCCCTGCGCTAGGAGTTCTCCGGCACCGAGGTTGGTGAAGGTCGTTCCACTGTCCGAAGCGGAGCGGATGATTTCCACCGGCTCCCACTTCGCGAGCGTGGCCGTGGTCCGCTTTTCCCAGTCCGCGAGGTCGCGCAGGAATTCGTCGGACTTCAGCGCAGTCGCCAGCGCCTTGTCGGCGGCGGACTGTTTCGAGCGGAGATCGGCCAACGTCTGTTCCTGGCCTGCGGCGAAGACCTTGAGCGTCGGCTTCTCGTCGTCTTGGTCCGCGTCCTCCGTCGAGTTGAGGAACGCCATCGTGCGGTAGTAGTCCGTCATGGTGAACGGGTCATACTTGTGGTTGTGGCACTGGGCGCAGCTGAAGGTCGTTCCCATCCAGACGGCGTAGGTCGTGTTCACGCGGTCCACCACGGCCTCGTAGCGGAACTCCTCGTTGTCCGTGCCGCCCTCGGTGTTGGTCATCGTGTTGCGATGGAAGCCGGTCGCGACCTTCTGGTCCTGGGTGGCGTTCGGCAGCAGATCGCCGGCGATCTGCTCGACGGAGAACCGGTCGAAGGGCAGGTCGCGGTTCAACGCGCCGATGACCCAGTCGCGGTAGGGCCACATGGAGCGGCGGTTGTCCTTCTCGTAGCCCTGCGTGTCGGCGTAGCGCGCGAGATCGAGCCACGGCCGCGCCCAGCGTTCGCCGTAGCGGGGCGACTCGAGCAGACGGTGGACAGCCTTGGCATAGGCATCGGGGCCGCGGTCCTTTTCAAACGCCCGCACTTCGTCCAACGAGGGCGGCAGTCCGATCAGGTCGAGCGAGACGCGCCGAAGGAGCTGAGCTCGGTCAGCCTCCGGCGACGGCTTCAGCTTTTCCTGCTTGAGCCGGGCGAGGACGAAGGCATCGATCGGGTTCTTCACCCAGCGACGTTCCGACGACGGGAGCCTGGGTTCGGCGGGGCGCTGCGGCTTCACGTAGGCCCAATGGATCTTCTGCTGCACCGACACGTCCGCCGGCCAGACCGCGCCCTGGTCGATCCAAGCCCGAAGCAGCCCGATCTGCTGTGCTGTCAGGCGTTCGCCCTTCGGCGGCATGGTGGCATCCGGGACGAGCCCGGCGACGACGTGGATGAGGTAGCTCTCGGCACTTTTGCCGCGGATCACTCCCGGCTTTCCAGAATCGCCACCAACCAGCAGGTCGTCCAATCGGTCCAGACGAATGCCGCCCTTGTGCTTCTTGGTGTCGTGGCATTCGAGGCAGCGGCTCTCGATGATCGGCTGGATGTGTTTCTTGAAATCAACGGTCTCGGCCGCCGCCGCCGGGAGCGTGACGGGGTCCGCCGCAGGCAGCTGCGATGGCAATATCAGCAGAGCCGACAGGACGACGAACAAGCTGGACGAACGAGCACGCATGGCAGGGATTTTTTTGGACGCCGGAAGTTCGCAAAGATTCGAGCTAACGAACAGGCAGGATTTCCCCCCTGCAACATCGGCCATCTTCCGTTCAGCAAAACACGCCCGGCCCGTATTCGGCCGGAATTTTTCATGGCTGGCGAACGCCCATGTGCCAGCTTTCAGCAGACCCATGACGTTTCCCGCCGCCATCCGATGGTTGATGCTCCTCACGACCCTTGGAGCCGTGATCGGCTCCGCCCCCGCCGACGCGGCGACTTCCGCTGTGCCGCCCGACAAGGTCAGCTTCAACTTCGACATCCGGCCGATCCTCTCCGACCGCTGTTTCTTCTGCCACGGCCCCGATGAAGGCAAACGCAAAGCCAAGCTCCGGCTGGACACCGAGGACGGCGCGACCGGCCCGCGCAAGGGCGGCCCGGCCATCATCCGAGGGAACCCCGACGAATCGGAGCTGATCAAGCGCATCCTCTCCACCGATCCCGAGGAGATGATGCCGCCGCCCGAGTCGCATCTCACCGTGACGGAAGCCGAGAAGTCCCTCCTCCGTCGCTGGATCGAACAGGGGGCGCTTTGGGGCAACCACTGGTCCTTTGAAACCATCCGTAAGATCTCTCCGCCCAAAGTCTCCGATAAGAACTGGCCCAAGACCGACATCGACCGCTTCGTCCTTGCGCGCCTCGATCGCGAAGGTCTCAAGCCCCAGCCCGAAGCGTCGAAGGAACGCCTCATTCGCCGGCTGTCCTTCGACCTCACGGGCCTTCCGCCTTCAGTCGTAGAGATCGACGCGTTCCTCGCCGACACCTCGGCAAACGCCTATGAGAAGGTAGTCGACCGTCTGCTGGCCTCACCGACCTACGGCGAACGCATGGCCAACGACTGGATGGACCTCGCCCGCTATGCCGACACCTATGGCTACCAGTCCGATGTCGAGGTCGACTTCTCGGCGTGGCGCGACTGGGTCATCGCTTCCTTCAACCGCAACCTGCGCTACGACCAGTTCATCACCTGGCAGCTTGCGGGCGATCTCCTGCCCGACGCCACGGACGAACAGCGCCTCGCCACGGCCTTCAACCGGCTCCACCGCCAGACCAACGAAGGCGGCAGCATCGAGGAGGAGTTCCGGCAGGAATACGTGGCCGACCGGATCCACACGGCGGGCACGGCGTTCCTCGGACTGACGTTTGAATGTGCGCGTTGCCACGACCACAAATACGATCCCATCAGCCAGCGCGACTACTATTCGATGGCCGCGTTCTTCAACTCCATCGACGAGAGCGGGCTCTACTCCCACTTCACCAGCGCCACGCCCGCGCCCACGCTCCTGCTCTACAAGGGCGACGAGAAACAGCGCCACGCCCGGCTCAAGGCCGACATCGCGAATGCGGAGAAGGAACTCGCGAAGCTGAAGGGGAAAGCCGCCAAAGCCCAAGATAGGGCAGGCATCTTGCCTGCCCCGGTCTTTAGTTCGTCGGGCGACATTGGATTTGCTGTAGCCACCAATGGGCAGGCTGGAAGCCCGCCCTACCTTTCGCCCGTCGCCGCGTTCAACTTCGACGCCGTTGTCGACGGCAAGTTCACCAACTCGGTCGGCACCAACGCCGCCAGTCTCTCAGACAATCCACAGCTCACACCCGGCCGCTCCGGCCACGCCGTGCTCTTCAGCGGCGACAACGAGGGCGTCTGTCGCAACGTCGGCGACTTCAGTCGCACCCAGCCCTTCAGCATGGCGCTCTGGCTCAAGCCCGCCAACGCCGCCGCACGCCAAGTCGTGCTCCATCATTCCAGGGCATGGAGCGATTCCGGCAGCCGCGGCTACGAACTCGTTCTGGAAAATGGCAAACCCTTCTTCGGCCTCATCCACTTCTGGCCCGGCAACGCCATCGCCATCCGCGCGAAGCAACCGCTTCCCACCAACGACTGGTCCCATCTCACGCTCACCTACGACGGTTCCAGCCGCGCGGCGGGCCTTCGACTCTTCCTCAATGGCCGGCCGCTCGAGGCCGAGATTGTCCGCGACAATCTCTTCAAGGACATCCAACACCGCGCGGAATGGGGCGACAACGAAGTCGGCAACATCCACCTGACGCTCGGCGGACGCTTTCGTGACAACGGCTTCAAAGGCGGGGCCATCGATGAACTCCAAGTCTTCAGCACCACGCTCACCGAAGTCGAAGCCGCCAGCCTCGTCGGCCTGCCAGCCACTTCGTTGCCCAGGGAATCGGGCATCCGGCATCTGGCATCCCGCTTCGACACCAACGTCTTCGCCGCCACCGCGCGGCTGAAGGAACTGCGCGATCAAGAAAACACCCTCGTCACCCGCGTGAAGGAAATCATGACGATGGAGGAAATGCCCAAGCCCCGTGAAACACATCTGCTCAAGCGCGGCGCCTACGATTCTCCGGGCGAAATTGTCATCGCCAACACGCCGGAACGCATCATGCCCTTCTCTGGAAAACTTCCCCGCAACCGCCTCGGCCTCGCCAAGTGGATGACCGATCCAAAGAACCCGCTCACCGCGCGCGTCGCCGTGAACCGCGTCTGGAAGCTGCACTTCGGCCGGGGACTGGTGAACACGCTGAACGACTTCGGTTCGCAGGGTGAACTTCCCACGCACCCGGAGCTGCTCGACTGGCTGTCGATGCGTTTCGTCGGCTCCGGCTGGGACCGCAAGGCCCTGCACAAGCTCATCGTCACCTCCGCCACGTATCGCCAGGCCAGCGAAGCGCCCAAGGAACAGCTCACCGCCGATCCGGACAACCGGCTCCTCGCTCGCGGGCCCAGGCACCGCCTCGCCGCCGAGCAGATCCGCGACGCCGCCCTCGCCATCAGCGGCACGCTTAACCGCCAGATCGGCGGCCCCAGCGTCAAGCCGTATCAGCCCGCCGGCGTCTGGGAAGAAGCCGGCACTGGAAAGGTCTACACCCAGGACAAGGGCGATAAACTCTACCGCCGCAGCCTCTACACCTTCTGGCGCCGCACCGCACCACCGCCGTCGATGCTGAGCTTCGACGCCGTCACCCGCGAAGTCTGCACCGCCAAGCGCGAAGTCACCGCCACGCCGCTCCAGGCGCTGGTGCTGCTCAACGATCCGCAGTTCCTCGAAGCCGCCCGCCTATTAGCCGAGAAGCTCCTCCGCTCCTCGCCTGCCGACCTCGATGCGCGGATCAACCAAGGCTTCCGCACCGTGACTGGACGGACGCCCACCGCCCGAGAACTCGCCGTCCTCCGCCGTCTCTACGACGAGCAGCGCAACCACTTCGCCGCTGATCCCGCCTCCGCGACCAAGCTCCTTAAAGTTGGAGAACGTCCCGTCGACGCGGCCCTTTCCCACACCGACCTCGCCGCCACCGCCGTTTTGGTCAGCACCTTGATGAACCACGACGAATTCGTGATGAAGAGATGAACAACCCACTCTGCACCGGCCACGTCCCCGCCACGGATCTTTCGCGGCGGCAGTTCCTCAACCGCTTCGGCCTCGGCCTCGGTGGCATGGCGCTCGCCACATTGCTCAATCCGGCTTCCGCCAATGCGGCGACCGACCTCGGCGTGCTGGGCGGCAAGCTGCATTTCCCGGCCAAGGCCAAACGCGTCATCTACCTCTTCATGGCCGGCGGGCCGTCGCAGTTGGAGACGTTCGACTACAAGCCGCTCCTCAACCAGCGCCACGGCGAGCAGTTGCCCGATTCCGTCCGCCAAGGCCAACGCCTCACCGGCATGTCCGGCAACCAGGCGTCGTTGCCTCTGGCGGGTTCGGTCTACAAGTTCGCCCAGCACGGCCAGGCCGGCGCATGGATCAGCGAGCTGCTTCCGCACACGGCCAAGGTCGCCGACGACATCTGCATCGTCCGCTCGATGTTTACCGAGGCGATCAACCACGATCCCGCGATCACCTTCCTTCAGACAGGTTCGCAGTTGAGCGGACGCCCGAGCATCGGCTCCTGGGTCCACTACGGGCTCGGCAGCGACAATGAAAACCTTCCGTCATTCGTCGTCCTCGTGACGCGCGGCAAGGTGGATCAACCGCTCTACGCCCGGCTCTGGGGCAGCGGCTTTCTCCCGTCGAAGCATCAGGGCGTGCAGTTCCGCTCGGGCAAGGAGCCGGTGCTCTACCTCAACAATCCAGACGGTGTTTCACCGGAGAGCCGCCGTCTCATGCTGGACCGCTTGAAGGAGCTTCACGAGATCGCGGCGGAACGTTCCGGCGACGGCGAGATCGACACGCGTATCGCCCAATACGAGATGGCCTACCGGATGCAGACCAGCGTGCCGGACGTGATGGATCTGTCGCAGGAATCCGAGAGCACCTACGCGCTCTACGGGCCGGACGCGAAGAAGCCCGGAACCTTCGCCGCCAATTGCCTCCTCGCCCGGCGACTGGCGGAACGCAACGTGAAGTTCATCCAGCTCTACCACCAGGGCTGGGACCAGCACGGAGGATTGCCCAGCGGCATCAAGCGCCAGTGCTCCGAGACCGACCAGCCGGCCGCCGCGCTCATCGCCGACCTGAAACAACGCGGCCTGCTCGACGACACGCTCGTGGTCTGGGGCGGCGAGTTCGGCCGGACGAACTACTCCCAGGGCAAGCTCACCGCCACCGACTACGGCCGCGATCATCATCCCCGCTGCTTCAGCCTCTGGATGGCGGGCGGCGGCGTGAAACCGGGCATGGTCCATGGCGAGACGGACGACTTCGGCTACAACGTGGCGACGGATGGCGTCCACGTGCACGATTTCCACGCCACGATGCAGCACCTGATGGGCATCGACCACGAACGCCTCACCTACCGCTTCCAGGGCCGCCGCTTCCGTCTGACGGACGTGCACGGCAAAGTGGTCAAAGCCGTCCTCGCTTAAGACCACGTCGAAGCGTGGAAGATCCTGACAGAGGGCTCATCGACCGAGGACCAGCCAGTCCTCGAAATCTATTCTCGCCGCAACGGCCCATTGGCGACACGTTTCAATCCATGCACCCCCGTTCGTTCCGCCCACGCGGTTCCACTACGCTTCTCAGCGCTCTCGCCGCGCTCGCCCTCGCAGCCGCAGTCGTTGGGCAGAATTCTCCTCCCACTCCCAGGGCGTTCATCGACGGCACGGGGCCGGGCTGGCGGACGCTGGGCGCGGCGGATTTCACCAACGTCAACTGCGCATCGAACACCTGGACCTGGAAGGACGCGGGCGTGCATTGCACGGGCGAGCCGATCGGAGTGATCCGTTCAACTCAGCTGGTGACGAATCTGGAAATGGTGGTCGAGTGGCGGCATCTGAAATCCGCCGGCAACTCGGGCGTTTTCCTCTGGGCCACGGAACGGTCCATCCGCGATCTCGAAGCGGGCAACGGCCGCCTGCCGGAAGGCATCGAGGTGCAGGTGCTCGATCACGGCTACACCGAGCAATACGAGAAACAGTCCGGCAAGAAGGCCGACTGGTTCACCTCGCACGGCGACGTCTTCCCCACGGGAAAGGCCGACATGAAGCCGTTCCCTCCGACTGCTCCCGGCGGCAAAAGGAGTTTTCCACGGAAGAACCTGAGCAAGGGGGTCGGCGAGTGGAACCACTACTACATCCGCGCGATCAACGGCGAGGTGCGGCTGTGGGTGAATGGCGAAGAAGTCTCAGGAGGCACGGACTGCAAACCGGCCTTTGGATACCTCTGCCTGGAATCGGAAGGGTCGCCCGTGGAGTTCCGCAACCTGCGGATACGGGAATTGCCGTAAGCCGGGGTTCCTGGACCCGAGTGGAGTCGGGGAGGAATGAACAACGGCTGGCCTGACGTGGACGCCCGGGCTACGGAAGCCGCCGCACCGCTTCCACATCGGCGGCGATCTGCGCGCGAAGGGCGTCGAAACTCGCGAACTTCATTTCCGGGCGTAGGCGCTCGAGGAGTTCGATTTCCAGTTCCCGGCCCACGAGTTCGCCGGAGAAGTCGATGAGGTGGGCTTCGACGCGGAGCTGCGGCGCGGGCTGGTCCACGGTGGGCCGCACCCCGATGTTGAGCGCCACCTTCCAGCTCGTCCCGTCCACCTGCACGCGCCCGGCATAGACTCCGTGGGGTGGAAGGACGAGGCCGTTGGTTGCGAGATTGGCCGTGGGGAAACCTATCTGGCGCCCGAGCTGGTCTCCTGTGACGACGTCGCCCACCAGCGTCCAGCGCCGCCCCAGCAGCCGTGCGGCTGCGCCGAAGTCGGCGCTTTGGATGAGATCTCGGATGCGCGTGCTGCTGACGCGTTGGCCGTGGAGTCCGACGCCCGCCACGGGATCGACGGTGAAGCCAAGTTCTCCGCCGAGACGTTTCAGCAGGTCGATGTCGCCGCTGCGTTTGTGGCCGAAGGTGAATTCCTCGCCCACCGTCAGGCTCCGCAGTGAACCCATGTCGGCGGCGAGTCCACGGATGAAGTCTTCGCCGCCCACCCTGCTCAACGAGACGTCGAAAGGAAGGACGAGCACAGCATCCACGCCGAGGATCTCCATCAGGCGGAGGCGTTGGCGGAGGGGCGAGATGATCGGAGGAACACGCTCCGGGGCGACGACGGCGTTCGGATGCCTGTCAAAAGTGATGACGGACGACGTTCCCCCGCAAAGGCCGGCCTGATCCCGCATCCGGCGGAGGATTTCGCGGTGCCCCAGATGCAGGCCGTCGAAGACGCCGATGGCCGCGCAGATGGGCTGCGAAAGCTGGTGGAGTTCTTTGGCGGCGTGGACGAGGCGCATCCTGTGTCAGACCACTTGTTCGTTCTGGGCGAGGGTCAGGAAGGGAATGACACGCTTCTCCAGTTCGCTCAAGGGCAGCTCCAGCAGCTTGGCCAGCGGCAGGGCGTCCTTGATGTCGTATTTCCCCGAGACGGTGCGGCGAAGCGATTTGAGGTGCGCGCCGCAGCCGGCCTTCTGGCCGAGGTCGTGGGCGAGGCTGCGGACATAGGTGCCCTTGGTGCAGGCGATGCGGCACTGCACCTCCGGTTCGGCGTAGGAAAGGATGGTGAACCGGTAGATGTGGACGAGCCGGGGCTTGCGCTCCACTTCGACGCCCTTGCGCGCGAGCTTGTAGAGGGGGATGCCGCCCACCTTCACCGCCGAGACCATCGGCGGCGTCTGCATGAGATCGCCCTGGAACTCGGCGGCGTAGCGGCTGATCTCGTCGAGGGTCATGGGGAGGACGGGCATCGAGGCGACGATCCTCCCGTCGGCGTCGTAGCTGTCGGTCGTCTCGCCGAAGCGGATGGATCCCTCGTAGACCTTGTCGCCGCCCATGATGCGGTCGGAGAGCTTGGTGGCCTTGCCGATGACGAGGATCAGGAGGCCGGTCGCACCGGGATCGAGCGTGCCGCAGTGGCCGACCTTGTTGAACTGGAAGCCCCGACGGATCTTGTAGACGACGTCGTGCGACGTCATTCCGGCGGGCTTGTCGACGAGCAGGGCACCGTCAAATGGGTCGAATCCTTCCATGAAAATTTCCAGTTTGCTCGGCGGGTCGATTAGCCGGTCAGCCCTTCTTGAGCCCCGCCTTGAGCGCCTGACGGAGGGTCGCGACGACACGGCGTTGCACGGCCAGCTGCGTTCCTTCGATGCGGGCTCCGGCGGCGGATTTGTGGCCCCCGCCGCCGAATTGCTGGGCGACGACGTTGACGTCGATGCGGTCGTCCTTCGAGCGGAAGCTGATCCGCGTCAGCTCGGGCTCCATCTCCTCGAAGATGCACGCGGCGATGACGGGCTCCATCTCGCGGAGCTTGTCGATGAGCCCCTCCGCTTCCTCGCGTTCCGCGCCGGCGCGGGAGAAATCACGCCTTCGCAACCAGCAGTAGGCGATGCGGTCGTTGGCGGTGAGCTTAAACTTGGAATAGAGGTGCCGCAGGAGCCGCACGCGGGAGAGCGGATGGGAATGGTAGACCTCGTGGCAGACGGCTCCAAGGTCGGCCCCGGCTTCGACCAGATCGGCCGCGGTCTCGAAGGTCTCGGGCTTGGTGCTGCCGTATTGAAAGGAACCGGTGTCGGTGGAGACGGCGGCGAAGAGGCAGTTGGCGATCTGGGGCGTGAGCTTCCATCCGGCATGGCGGATGAGCTTGGTGATGAGTTCGCCGGAGGAGGCTTCCTTCGCGGAGACCCAGTTGATGTCGCCGTAGACGGTGTTGCTGGTGTGGTGGTCGACGTTGATCAGCACCTTCCGGTCGGCCAAGTCCTCGGCGGCCGTGCCGATCCGTTCCCAACTGGCGGAATCGACGGCGATGACGCAGTCGAACTGCTGTCCGGACTTCGGCCGATGGACGATGCGCTCGGGGTCGAGGAACTTCAGCTTGGCGGGGACGGGGTCCTGGTTCCAGCAGACGACGTCCTTGCCTTCGGCCAGCAGGGCGAGCGTCAAAGCGAGGGTGGAGCCGATGCAGTCGCCGTCGGGACGGATGTGGCCGACGACGCAGAAGGTCTGGTGCTGGCGGATCGTTTCAAGGATCTGCCCGACGACTTTCGGTGGCTCCTTCATGTCGCCGCGGGCGGGGTCTTCTCTTCGAGCTCGTTGAGGATCTCAAGGACCCGGTTGCCCTTTTCCACCGACTCGTCGATGAGGAACTTCAGCACGGGGGTGAACCGCAGGACGACGCCCCGGCCGAGGTCGGACTGGATGTCTTTGCGGCGCTCCTCGAGCTGGACGGCGGCCTTCTTCTTCTGGCCGGCGCTGCCGATGCAGCCGACGAACACGAGGGCCTGCTGGAGGTCGCGGGCGACCTTCACCCGGTTGATGTTGAGGATGCCGACCTCGGAGACGGAGAATTCGCGGCGGATGATCTCGCTGAGTTCCCGGAGGAGCAGCTCTTCGATTCGTTCGGTGCGGACAGACATGGCGGGGGCAATGTAGGGACGATTCCCGGAAGGGCAACGCCGCCGGCGGACCGGCGGCGTGCGTTCCCGGAACGGTCCGGGATCAGAGTTTCTGGGCGATCTTCTCGACCGTGCAGGTCTCGATGACGTCGCCTTCCTGGAAGTCGTCGAAGCCTTCGATGCGGATGCCGCATTCCATGCCGGCGCGGACCTCGTTGACCTCGTCCTGGAAGCGGCGAAGCGTCTGCGTGACGCCCTCGTAGATGAGTCCCTTCTTCCGCATGACGCGGACCTTGCCGCGGACGATGCGGCCGGAGGTGACGGCGCAACCGGCGACCGCGCCGCCCTTCGAGAGGGCGAAGACCTTGCGGACCTCGGCGGACCCGACGACGACTTCGCGGAGCAGCGGATCGAGCAGGCCGGCCATGGACTCCTTCACCTGGTCGATGAGCTCGTAGATGATGGAGTAGAGCTTGATCTGCACGCCCTCGCGCTTCGCGCCCGCGGAGACGCCGTTGTCGATGCGGGTATGGAACCCGAGCACGACGGCCTTGGAGGCGGAGGCGAGGAGAACGTCCGATTCGGTCACGGTGCCGACGGCGTCGTGGATGATCTCGAGCTTGACCTTGTTGGTCTCGATCTTCCGCAGCGCCTCGACGATGGCCTCGGCCGAGCCCTGGGTGTCCGCCTTGACGATGAGCTTGAGGACCTTGTTGCCCTCGGCCGCGATGGTCTGGAAGAGGTTCTCCATCGTGACGCGCGAACTGCGGCCCTGCTGGGATTCCTCCTTCGCCTTGACCTCGCGCTCTTCCGCGAGGTCGCGGGCGGCGCGCTCATCATCGACGACGCTGAAGCCGATGCCAGCTTCGGGCACACCGTTCAATCCAAGCACGCGGACGGCGTGGGAAGGGCCCGCTTCCTTCATGCGTTGCCCGTCCTCGTTGATGAGGGCGCGGACGCGGCCGTAAAAATGGTCGCAGAGGACGATGTCGCCGACGCGGAGCGTGCCCTTGCGGACAAGCACGGTGGCGGTGGGGCCTCCGGGTTCGAGGCCGGACTCGATGACGTTGCCCTTGGCGTTGCGGTCGGGGTTCGCCTTGAGTTCGAGCAGGTCGGCCTGGAGGACGATCATCTCCAGAAGCTTGTCGATGCCGGTCTTGGTGAGCGCGGAGACGTCGCAGAAGATGGTTTCGCCGCCCCAGTCGTCGGGCACGAGACCCTTCTCCTGGAGCTGCTGGCGGACCTTCAACGGATTGGCCGCCGGATGGTCGCACTTGTTGACCGCGACAAGGATCGGAACTTTCGCGGCCTGCGCATGGCTGAGCGCTTCCAGCGTCTGCGGCATGACGCCGTCGTTGGCCGCCACGACGAGGATGACGATGTCCGTGACGTTGGCTCCACGGGCACGCATCGAGCTGAATGCGGCGTGCCCGGGAGTGTCCAGGAACGTGATCGGGGACAATTCCGCCGGCCGTTCCGGATGCGGAATCATGATCGTGTAGGCGCCGATGTGCTGCGTGATGCCGCCGGATTCGCCACCGGCCACATTGGCCTTGCGGATGACGTCGAGCAGCGACGTCTTGCCGTGGTCGACATGGCCCATGATCGTGACCACAGGCGGGCGGGGCTTGAGATCCTCGGGCTTCTCCGGGACATCCTCCTCGACGACGACGACGGGAGTATGGACGACGCCGCCGCCCTTCTCGCGCTTCTCGCCCTCGAACTTGACGCCATGCTTGGCGCAAACCTTGATCGCGGCGGTTTCATCGACGGTCTGGGTGACCGTCGCGAACACGCCGATGCCCATCAGGTCGGCGATGAGCTGGAAGGGCTTCAGGCCCAGTTTTTCAGCAAGGTCGCGCACCGTGATCGGCGGTTTGAAGATGATGACGCGGGCGCTGCTCGGGAGGCTGGACCGAGGATCGGCCGGTTTGGCCGGGGCCGCAGGACGCTGCTGCTGGTAACCACCGCGACCAGCGGGTCCGCCCTGGATGCCACGGGTATGAAAGCTCGTTCCGGGCGCACGATGCTGCGGCCCGCCGGGACGCTGCGGGAACGCAGGACGCTGTGGAAAAACCGGGCGCTGCTGGCCGGGGGCCGGGGCCGGGGCCGGGGTCGGAGCAGCGGGACGTTGCGGGCCCCGGTCGTTCCCGCGTTCGGGAGGACGCTGCGGCTGAGAACGGGACGGGAGCTGGATGAAGCCGACCTTCTGGCCCAAGGTGCTCTTGGGCGGTTCCGGGGGAACAACCGGAGCGGGCGGAGCCGCAGGGATCTCCTGGACCGGGACCGGAGCGACAGCCACGGGCTCAGCAACCGGCGCGGATGAGTCAGAAGATTCCCGAGCAACCGCCGGGGGTTCCGGGATGGCAGTGGAAGCCGCCGGGACAACCGGAGCCTCCATGACCACGGCGGGCATCGGGGCGGGAGCGGGAGCTTCAACTCCCGCGCGTTCAAGAGCACGGGCCGCCATCGGCTCGTGTTCCGACGTGGGCATGGGCGCGGGTTCGGGCGGAGGCGGGGCTTCCACCACCACTTTCAACTCGGGCATGGGTGCCGGAGCGACCGCGGGTTCGGCGGCCGGTTTGGCGCCGCCCAGTTGTTCAAAGAGATATTCTGCCGTGATCTTGTCGAGCGAGCTCGACGGAACCTTTGCGGCGGAGATGCCCAATTCCTTGGCTTTGACCAGGACGGTCTTGCTCTCGATCCCTAGCTGTTTGGCGATTTCGTAAATCCGAACGGGCATAGCAGTATTTCGTGCGCTTCAGCCGGCCCCACGCGGGGCGGCTTGGCGCGTCAGACGATCCCTCCCTCACGACGCGCGAGCTCTTCCTTCACGGAGGCGAGAATCTCGGCGGCCTGGTCCTTGATGTCCTCGAAGCCTTCCAGGTCCGAAGGCTCCGCCTGTCCCAGCATCTCGAGGTTGAGGAACCCGTGATGGACAAGCTTGTCGGCGGCTTCGCGGGAGATTCCCGGGATCGCGGCCATCTCGTCGACGGCCTTGGCGACCTTCGAGTCGAACCCGACGTTGACGACCACCTCGGCCTCGATGTCGATGCGCCAGCCGGTGAGCTTGGCCGTCAAACGGGCATTCTGGCCGCGTTTGCCGATGGCGAGCGAGAGCTGGTCTTCGCTGGTCAGGACCTTGGCTCGCTTGGACGTCTCATCGATCTCGAAGGCATTGAGTTTCGCCGGGGAAAGGGAGTTGGAGATGAACTCGCGGATGTTGGTCGACCACTTGACGATGTCGACCTTCTCGTTGTTCAGCTCCTTGACGATGTTCTTCACCCGCTGGCCGCGAAGACCAACGCACGCACCGACGGGGTCGACCTTGTCGTCCCGGGTCCAGACGGCGAGTTTGGTGCGGAAACCGGGTTCGCGGGCCACACCCTTGATCTCGATGGTCCCGTCGTTGATCTCGGAGACCTCGATCTGGAAAAGCTTGATGACAAACATCGGATCCGCGCGCGACAGGATGATGTCGGGCCCGTGCGGCCCGTTCTCCACGGCCTTGACGTAGCAGCGGATGCGTTCGCCGACTTGGTATTCCTCCGTCGGCACGCGTTCGCGGTTTGGCAGGACGGCTTCAAATTTGCCGAGATCCACCATGACGTCGGAACGCTCGAAGCGACGGACGATCCCGGAAACGATCTCGCCGACACGGTCCTTGAACTCGGTGTAGATCATCGCCTTCTCCATGCGCCGGATACCCTGCATGAGGGACTGCTTGGCGTATTGCGAGGCGATGCGGCCGAAGCCGGCGGGGGTCACTTCGATCAAAACCTCCTCACCGACCTGAATGTCGGCCTTGATCTTCCGGGCGTCGAAAATGGAAATCTGGTCGTGCTTTGAAAGCACCTTGTCGGCAACCACCAGCTTGGCAAAAGCCTTGATGTCCCCCGTCTTCGAATCGATCTCGCAACTGAGCTCACGGGCGGGACCGACCGCCTTCTTGGCGGCAGCAAGGAGCGCCTCCTGGACCGCGGCCACCAGCACCTCTCGGCTGATGCCCTTCTCGCGTTCCCAGTAGTCGAGGACAGCAATAAAATCGGCGTTCATAACTCGGTTCACAGCCCCTTTCGGGGAACAAAAAAGTCGGCAGAATTGGCTTCTCCGACTTCGGCGCTGGTCTGACCCAGCAGTCTTTTGCCTTTGTCAGACCACACTGACAACCGCGTAAAGCACCGTCAAGCGCCGCCTTCCCGCGCCTTTGTCGCTACAACCATCCCTCCTTTGCTCAACGGACCGCGAGGAGTTCCACGTCGAAAACCAGGGTTGCGTTCGGAGGGATTGCCCCGGGATACCCGTTCGCCCCGTAGCCCAGCGTGGGCGGAACCGACAGCCGGACCTTGTCACCGATCCGCATCCGTCCAAGGGCCGCATCCCAACCTCCAATGACCTCCCCAGCCCCGACGACGAACTCGAACGGCTCGTTCCTGTCCACCGAACTGTCAAACTTAGTCCCGTCAGCCAGTCGTCCGGTGTAATGGACGGAAACGGTCTGGCCGTCTTTGGCAACGAGGCCTCCCCCAAGGGCGAGGAACTCCATCTTCAACGTGTCAGCGGGCTGGCTCATGATTGCAGGAAGCTGCGAAACCGCCCGGCCGAGGTCAATCTTGGGGTTAGCCGGCCGGATACAAACTAAGCACATGCTCCGCCGCGCGGCGCACGGAGGACGCCAGCTCGATGGGACCAACCACGCGGCAACTCCCGCCCCATCCGAGCACCCATCGCCGGATTTCATCGAGGCTGGAAAGCTTCAACCGCAGTTCCACGCCTCCATCCGGAAGTTCCGCCAGCTTCTGCGATGGATGCCACCGCTTCTCGCGGATGTAGTCTGAGACCAGTTCATCGAACCGCAGAACGACGTCGAAAATGCCCTTACCCGCAATCACCCCGAAACTGTCCCGCAACCTGCGTTCGAGCGAAAATTTCTCCGGTCGCTTGAACGTGTCACCACTGGCTTCGACGCCCACGATGCGCGCCGGAGCGAAGGTCCGGATGTCCTTCCGCAGATGGCACCAGGCGAAGAGGAACCATTCGCCGTTGATGTTGGCGAGCTGGTAGGGATCGACCAACCGAAGCTCCGTCGCCTTGCGGCCCGGTTTGCGATAGGTCAGGCGCAACCGCTGATGGGTGGCGGTCGCCCGAGCCAGCTGATCGAAGACGGCCAAATCGAGAATGGGTTCCGCGCTGGTGCGGAAGGAGATCGTCTGTTCCCAGTCGGAGAAGTTGATCGAGATGTTCTCCGGCAGCGACGCGGCCAGCTTCTTGAACGCCGCCGCCAACGGCTTCTCGAAGTTCGTGCCGCGATACTGCTGGAGCGCCTTTTCCGCGACCAGCATGGCGAGCAGCTCCCCCTCGGTGATTTGCATGGTCGGGAACGCGCTCACCTCGGCCGTGTAGGCAAACCCCCTGGTGGCACGGCTGTATTCCACCGGCAGGTTCATCCGGTCCCGCATGAACTCGATGTCCCGCAGGATGGTCTTGGGATTCACCTCCAACTCGCCGGCGAGATCCGACGCCTTGGGAAATCTACCGGCTTGGAGGGCGGCGTGGATCTTCATCATCCGCTCCAGCGGCGGCCTTGAATAAGGCATCCCGCGTCCTGCTGACTTGGACTTCATGGCCGGAGACGATGCCGCTGAACGGCCATTGGGCAATGGAAATGCCCCGACGAAAAACGCGCGGCCCGTTTCCGGTGCCGCGCGTCTGAAAGCTTCCGGTTGAATCAACCCAACTTGGCCAGAAGATCAAGGTTGGTCTTCTGGCGCTTCATGGCGGCCTGGAGGGTTTCCATGGCCTCGATCGGATTCAGGTCAACCATCATCCGGCGGAGCTTGCGGACGGGCTCCATCTGGGTGGCGGAGAACAGCTTCTCCTCCTTGCGCGTCCCGGACTTCGGAATGTCGATGGCTGGATACAGGCGGCGCTCGGCCAGCTTGCGATCAAGGATGAGCTCCATGTTGCCGGTGCCCTTGAACTCCTGGAAAATCAGCTCGTCCATGCGGCTGCCGGTATCGACCAGTGCGGTGGCGATGATCGTCAGCGAACCGCCGTTTTCGATCTTGCGGGCGGAGGCGAACATCTTGCGCGGGATCTCCAAGGCGCGGGCGTCGACGCCGCCGGTCATGGTGCGTCCGGACCCGCCATGCACGCTGTTGTAGGCACGCGCCACACGGGTCAGCGAGTCGAGAAGGATGAATACGTCCTTGCCGGCCTCGACCATCCGGCGGCACCGCTCGATCATGAAGCGCGACAGCCGGACGTGCGTTTCAAGATCCTGGTCGTTGCTGGAAGCGACCACCTCGGCCTTCACGGATCGCTGGAAGTCGGTGACCTCCTCGGGGCGTTCGTCGATCAGCAGCACGATGACGTGGATGTCGGGATGGTTCGTCGTCACCGCGTTGGCGATCAGCTTCAGAATCGTCGTCTTGCCCGTGCGGGGCGGGGCGACGATGAGGCCGCGGGTGCCGCGGCCGATGGGCGTCACCAGATCGATGATGCGGGTCTCAAGCTGGTCCGAGGCGACTTCCAGGTTGATCTTATCGATGGGGTCGATCGAGGTGAGGCTTTCAAAGCGCGTGACCTTCACGTAGTCGCTGAAAGGCATTCCGTTGACCATTTCGACGGAGCGCAGCTGGGGGCTCGTGCCCCGGTGCGGCGGCTGGGTGATGCCGGTGATCTGCGCGCCTTCCCGGAGGAAGTTGCGTTTGATCGTGTCGGGCGTGACGAAGACGTCCGAAGGCTTTGGAGAAAAATGCTGATCAGGAGTGCGCAGGAATCCGAATCCCTTGTCGGAGATTTCCAGATATCCGGAACCCATCATCGGCGGGCCCGAGGGCTGGGGTTGATTCTGCGGCTGGCCCCCGTTCCCGGGGTTCTGGCCATGGTTCTGATGCTGCGGACGACCGTGCGCTTGTTGTGGCGCGTTACTCATAGGTATCAGTGCGTTCAATGGTCCAAGACGAAAAGAAAAGTCCAAAACCCACGGAAGTGGTGGAACTGGTGAAAGCCCGCCGGGATTTGGGAACTGTGAGATAAACCTGAACCCGGCGGAGCAGACCTACTGAACGGCAAATAGGTAAGCGCGCCCATGCCAATGCGCAATCTCTATTTTGAAACAGTTCCGTGACCAGGGGTCCGGAGACAAAGTTCCCGGACCTTCGGCAAGACGCGCCATCTCATAGAAAAACGGGCGGAACCCTGCTGGTCCGCCCGTCATGAATTCCGCTGCACTGACCACGCGACGGATCAGCCGCCCACTTCCTTCCGGGCTTCTTCAGCGAGAGCGGTCGACAGGTAGCGTTCGCCCGTGGAACAGGCGATGGTCACGATGATCTTGCCCTTGTTCTCGGGCCGCTTCGCGACCTCGATGGCGGCGGCGACATTCGCCCCGGTGGAGATGCCGACGAGGATGCCTTCTTCCTTGGCCAGACGGCGGGCCATGGCGAAGGCGTCGTCGTTGCTCACCTGCACGCATTCGACGATCTGGGGATTTCCGGCGCTGTCCTTCAGGTGGAGATTCTTCGGAACAAAGCCCGCGCCCGTTCCCTGGATCTTGTGCGGGCCGGGCTTCACCGGCTGGCCGGCGAGCGTCTGGGAAATGACCGGCGAATCCTTCGGCTCGACGGCGATGGCCTGGAAGCCGGGGCGCATCGGTTTGATGACCTCGGCGCAACCCGTGATCGTGCCGCCGGTGCCGACTGCCGCGATGAAGATGTCGATCTTGCCATCGGTGTCTTCCCAGATCTCGACCGCCGTCGTCTTGCGGTGGATCTCTGGATTGGCCTCGTTCTCGAACTGCTGGGGAATCCAGGAGTTGGGCGTTTCAGCGGCGAGCGACGTCGCGCGGTTGATGGCGCCGCGCATGCCCTCGGCGCCGGGGGTCAGCACCACCTTCGCGCCGAGCAAGGCCAGAAGCGTGCGCCGTTCGACGGACATCGTCTCGGGCATGGTCAGGATGAGCTTGTAGCCCTTCGCGGCGGCGACGAACGCCAGCGCGATGCCGGTGTTGCCGGATGTCGGCTCGATGATGACGGTGTCCTTCTGGAGGATGCCCCTCTTCTCCGCGTCCTCGATCATGGCCATGCCGATGCGGTCCTTCACGCTGCCGAGTGGATTGAAGAACTCGCACTTGAGGAGGATCGTCGCGTCGAGGCCGGCGGTGACTTTGTTGAGGCGGACCAGCGGCGTGCGGCCGACGGTTTCAATGATGTTGTTGTAGATCTTGCCCATGATGATGAGTGGCTCGTGGATTTGGAAAGTTTCGTAACAGTTCAACCAACCATGCCCGAGCGGCAAGCCCGATTCATCCGCGAAACACTCCCGCCGGCTCCGGCAAAGTCCGCACCACTTCCTCCATCCGATGCCCGAAACCCGGCCCGCGCAACGTCGACAGATCCACTTCGCCGTTCCGCCGCTGGTAGATTCCCGGATGCACCGCCATCTCGGGCCACGACGCCTCGGGATAGAACTGCATGGCGTTCGTCTCCACTCCCATGATGGTTCCGACGTGCGCGGCCAGTTCGACATGCGGGATCTGCGCGAGCATCGGGTTCGTCAGATCCTGGACCATCAGCGTCATTCCGTGCGCCTTCGCCCAGCACGCGCTGAGGATCGCACCCGTCTGCGTCTTGCACGTCTTGAGCGCCACACCGGTCCAACCAAGCGAACGCCCCAGCCGCACCATGCGCCAGTCGTGCGCGCTCTCGTCCATGAACAGCGGCTTCCGGGCGGACACGCTGTGGACATCGATCGGGTGTTCTTCCAACTCGTAGGG
>JAYTUE010000151.1:0-22917 GCA_043744715.1 Verrucomicrobiota bacterium
AGGCAGGAATCCTCCCTACGTGGATGCGCCCGGGCGAACTTCACCGGGCCGGCTTCGTCCCGACGGCGATGAGCTGGCTGCGGGTCCTGAAGAAAAGCACCCCGTCGCTGACCGCCGGAGTCGCCATGCAGGTTTCACCGAGGTCGTTGGTGGCTTCGACCTTGAACGAGGTGACGGCCTGGAGCACCCGGACCTTGCCCTGTTCGCTCGCAAAATAGATGCGGCCATGGCTGGCGACGGGCGAGGCCGTGTAACCATCGGCCGTCGGCGAGATCCGTTCCTGGAAATGGAGTCTGCCTGAACGCGCGTCGTAGCAGCTGAGGGTTCTCGCGTCGTTGCAGCAGTAGAGCAGATGGACGACGACGATGGGCGTCTGCATGTAGTTCCCCTTGCGAGGAACGCTCCAGACGATGCCCGCATTCGTGGTCACGCCGGATGGAAGCGTCAGGTCTCCGGTGGCTTCGGGACGGATGGCGTAGATGCCGCCCCTGACCGCACCGCGACACGCGCAAAGCCTGCGCCGCTTAGCGGGCCAGCTCCCACTTCTCGTCGAAGAATCCCGCCGCCGTGACGCCGCCGGGGGCCTTCTCCGTGAGGGGTTGGACCACGTCGATCACGGCCCAGTCGGGCAGCTTGGGCGTTTGATCGGCATTGCTCCCGAGCCCTCGGAAAGTCACGCCGCTGTTCAGCACGACATACCGCTCGGGGTTCAACGGATTGGGGTGGATGAGGACAAGGGCGTGGCTCTCCGACGAAGCCCTGGTCTTTCCGGCCACGATCTGCCTTGCGTCCCAGCGGATGGGAAGTTTCCCGGCGATTTGGCCAATGAGCCGGTTGCTCTCGGGATCGCCCCAGAGGACGACGTTGTTCCTGGCAAGGTCATCCTCGGTCACGTCCACATCGCGTTTCATCCGCACTTCGCCCCGGAACTGCCCGCGCCACTGCTCGGACGTGCGCTTGATCTCTCGCTCGACCCAGGCCTGCACTCGGGGGTGGCGCGACTTGCCGGTGGGCGTGACGAAGAGAAACGAATCCATGAACGCATCGTCGATCGGACCCTGGAGCCCGGCGCGTTTTGCCAGCTTCTTCGGATCAACCACGCCCTTCTTCCAACGGCTGCCGTCGCGGACGAAGGACACGGTCCAAGGATGATCCCGGAGCGCACCGGCGACTTCAAAACCCTGTCCGTCGATGGTCACGGAGACCATGCCGGACAACACCGTTTGTTCCTCGGGAAAGTCCAAGGAGAACGCCGAGACGTTGGTCGTGGTCACTTCAACGCGTTTTCCGGGCAGCAGCTTCGCATTGACCCGGGCCCTCTCCCAATGCTGCCGCAGTCCGTCCACACGCACCCAGGCCATCCGGTTGTAGCGAAGCGTCCAGGTCGTGAAGCGCACCTCCTGCGGCACCGGTTCCCTGCCCTTCGACAGCAGCTCGTCGAACTGGCGGGCCAGTTCCTTTTTGGCCGCGGGCTCATACTTGTGTTCGACCTTCGGGCCGATGATGTGACGCAACGGAAGGCCTTCCAACGCCATGGAACGCTCCATCTCGTCGGCGGCCTGCTTCTGTTTGTCGAGTTCGCCGCTGTAGGCGATGACCGTGGCGTTGAAGAGATTTCCGGCGTAATCCGTGGCGCTGTAGAGATGCCACAGCTTCTGTTCCCAGCGTGGCGGGAACTCCGGCGTCACCTGGATCTTGAGATACTTCGCCGCCTCGACGAAGCCGGCGCCGGGAGCCGCACCCGCCCACAGTCCGGCATGATGCGCCGCAAGGTGCCAGGTCGATGCGCCACCCATGGAAAAGCCACGGACGGAGATGCGCTGCGGATCGATCGGATACTCCTTCAACACCGCGCCGAGGGCCTCGAAGACGTCCGTCTCGCCGGCGAACTTCGTCGCGTTGCAGTAACGGCCGTAGGGATGCAGCACGATCGTGTCGGCGGGCGCGAACTCACCCACGCTCTTCAACCGGGATTGGATGAACGACAGCTCGGTCCTCTTCTCGTCCCGGCCGGGAAACCAGAGATCCAGCCGGCGCGGCTTGTCCTGATACTGATAGCCCGCCGGCACCACGAGGCCGTAGGGCTGGAGCGAACCGTCGATGCGCGAACGAAAGGCGCGCACAACCAACCCGGTCGCCCACGTCCAGGGCGCTTCGCCCGTCCGCAACTGGGCGATGCGTTCGCGGCCGACCTTGATCAGCTCCAACGCCTGCTGCGGCTCGTTGGTCTTGTAGAATTCGTTGAACTGGACCGGCCAGCTCGCCGCCTTGTGGAAGATCTCCACGTCGGGCATCAAGGCCAAGAGGTCCGGCTTCGACGTCAGCTCCGTCTTCAGTTTGGCGATGTCCGAACCAAACGACACAAGCTCGGTCTTAACCGGCTCCAGTCCCGCCGGAGGGGTCTGCGCCGCCAGCAGGCCGGATGGGATGAACGAAAGCAGCAGGGCTATCAGGATGCGCTTGGTCATGGAGAGACTCTTCGCAGCCAACCCCGATCACACAAGCCCGGACCGGGCGCAGGCGGAACAACGGCTTCGCCCTACATGGCCAGCGTGATCATTTCACCGCCTTGAGCTGCCACTTCTCGTCGAAGAATCCGGCGTTCACCACCTGGCCGGGGAAGCGAGATGTCACCGGCTTCGAGATGTCGATGACCGCCCAATCGGGCAGCTTCGGGGTCTGGCGGGCGTTGTTGAGGTAGTCGTATTCGCGGAAGGTGAAGCCGCTGTTGAGCACGACGTAGCGGGCCGGGCTCAGCGGGTTCGGGTAGATGCCAACGACCGCATGGCTGTCGGCTGAGTAGCTCCCCAGCTTGCCGACCGTGATGGAATTGGTGCCCCAGCCGATCGGCAGCTTTGAAGCCAGGCGCTTGAGGAGAAGGTTCGACGACGGATCTCCCCAGACGACCACGTTGTTGTCGCGGAGATCGGCCTCGGTCACGTCGCGATCCAGTTTCACGCGCGCATCGCCGCGAAAGTGCCGGCGCCAATGTTCGACAGCGTGTTTCATCTCCGCGTCCGCCCAGGCCGCGAGCTTGGGATTCGCAGCCACCCCGCTCGGCGCAATGAAGAGGAACGAATCGTAGAAGGCGTCGTCGACCGGCCCCTGCAAGGCATGTCGCTTGGCGAGGCCCTTGGTCGATGCCTTCGCGGCCTTCCATTTGCTGCCCGTGCGCTCCAGTGAAAGCGTCCACGAACCATCCGCCGCGACGGAAGGACCGGCCACCGTGGCCCCGTCGATCAACACTTTGACCGTCTGGCCGAGCCGAGATTGGCCAGCCGGAAAGGCCAGAGTCAGGCGGGTGACGTTCGTCGTCGTGATCTGGATCTGGCTGGCGGAGGTGATCTCGGCTTCGACGCGCGCCGGCTCCCAGTGTTCGCCCATCGCGTCGACGCGGACCCATTTCATTTCGTTGTAGCGCAGCGAATGGGTGACGAAGCGTATCTTGGCCGGAACCGGATCGCGGCCTGCGACCATGGCGTTGTCGAGAAAGGCGTCGACGATCTTCTTGGAAGGCGCGTCGTATTTGTGCCCCTGGCCGGCACCGATGACGTGCTTCAACACCAGTCCTTGATCGGCCGCGGCCTTCACCATGAAGTCGGCAGCCTGCTTCTGTTTATCCACCTCGCCGCTGTAGGCGACGGTGGGGATGTTGAAGAGGTTCGCCGCATGTTCGGTGGAATCGTAGAGCCGCCAGAGCTTCTGCTCCCACCAGTTCGGCTTCAGGGTTTCGTTCTGGAAGACCTTGAGGAAGTCGGCGGTCTCGCTGAATCCCGCTCCCGGCGCGGCGGCGGCCCAAAGCCCGGCGTGATGCGCGGCCATGTGCCAGCAGGCCGCGCCACCAAGGGAGAAGCCGCGGACGGCGATGCGGTTCAAGTCCACCACCATGTCCTGCTTCACGGCGTCGAGGGCCTCGAAGGCGTCCACTTCCCCGGCGAAACGCTGGCCGTTGCAATAGCGGCCGTAGGTGTGGAGCACGACGGCGTCGGGCGGGGCGAACTCTCCGACGCTGCGGAGGCGTTGGGCGATGAAGTCCAGTTCGCTCAGGGTTTCGCCGCGTCCGTGGAACCAGAAATCGAGGCGCGTGGGTTTGCCGGCTTTGTGGGACGCAGGAACCACGAGGCCGTAGGGCTGGATGGAACCGTCGATCCTGGAAACGTAGGCGCGCACGACAAGGCCCGTGGCGTTGATCCATGGCGCGGATCCGGTGCGGAGCTGCTGGATGCGTTGGTTGGCGGCGCGGAGGAGTTCGTGGCCGGACTTGACGTTGTTCGTCGTGAAGAACTCGTCGTAGCGCAACGCCCAGTCGACCGCCTTGTGGAAGACCTCAACGTCCGGAAGAACGCGCACCAAGTCGGGCCTGGAGGCGAGTTCGCCGCGAAGCGCCTTCAGATCGGCACCGAGCGCGGCGACTCCCTGCTCCAGTTTGGCGCGATCAGCCTCGGGCACCTTGATTCCCGGCGGCGGAACCCGACGGACCTTGTCGACGAGATTGTCGGCCGAGCCATCGGCCAGAAGGACCGAGAAGGAAAAAAAGAACGCGGCTACGCTGAGAAGTAAACGGGAGGGCATGGCCGAAGTGTCGGCAAGCAGGGCCAAGTGCCAAGCCCCAAGTGATCAGGGCCAATTCAAGCCATGCCCTTCACGGAACATGCGTCAAAAGTTGGACGCGGTGCTCAACGCCCCAGCAACATCCCCGCGCCGGCCTTGATCCCGAGGAACATCACGATCGATTCGAGATTGGTGGTCGTGACGTTGGTGAACGTCTGCCCGCGGACGTTCATCGGGATCGTGCGCATCCCGCCGGGAAGAGCGGGATCCGGCACCTTCACTGAACCGATTGTCAGGGTGAGGCGATCGATGCCCGTGAACCTCAGGCCCCGGGTCGCATTGCTGGAACCGTCCGATTCCAACTGCTTCACCAGCCGGTTCAGACCGCCCCCGATCTGATTGGTCGAGAGGTAAACCTCCGCAAGGTTCACCCGGATCTCGCGGAACCGCAGTTCCCGTCGCCCGTCGGCAGCCGGCTCGGCTTCCACATGGAGCTCCGGCAGATCAAGGACCAGCCGGCCGCCATTGGTCGCGTGCTCATGCAGACGGAAACCGGAGATGTGAAGGGTTCCGGTCCGTGGACTGTAGTCGAACTTTTCGATGGTCGGCACCAGCCCGGTCTGCTTTTGGATTCCCGCTAGGGCGATCCGCTTCATGACCGGTCCTGCGGCCAACAGCGCCGCGACGAGCAGCACGAGAAGGACGCCCAACGCGATCGCTGACCACTTGATGAATCGTTTCAAGGACACAGCACCACGTCCTCCGGCACGACGTCGAGGCACTCGTCCTGGTCCTCCCACACGACGGCCGGATAGTGCCGCAAAAGGAGCGGAGCGACCTCGTGCGCGGCCTCCTTGAGGAGCAGCTCGACTTTCAGCGCGGCGTTCTCGAAGGCCTTGTCGTAGTTCTTGGAACCCTTCCGCTCGCGGTCATCCCAGTGGGCCACCTGGTGGACGGGCGCATACCGGTCCGACCAATCGCGGACGGCCGGCTTGATCCGTTCTGGCAGGTCCTCGAACGAAACGGCGGTTCCCCCGCAATGCTGGCAGACCAGACCCGACTCGACGACGTCGCGCGTCAACAGGGGCAGGATCGGCTGGCCGCAGCATTCGACCACGCCATAGGCGACCGGCACGGTCACGAGCCGGTTCAGCTTGAGGCCGCGGTCCTGCGCGATCTGGCAGGCGAGGCGGTAGGAGCCCATCAGCGGATGGGAAAGACGCCAGCTCCGGCCCTCGAACTGGCCGAGCGTCTGGGCCATCCATCGCGCGATCGTCAGATCATCCCAGTCGCGGAAGATGCGCGCATATTCGCGCCACAGGTTGTCGTTGAAGGAGTCACCACTGTCAGACATGGACCGGCAACCTGCCGGAAGATGGACAGGGAAGCAATTCCGACCCGTGTCCGAAACGTGCCATCGTAGGCCGGGCATCCGTGCCCGGCCAGTCGGACGCAAGAACGCTCCTACGGCCGTTCACCTAGAGCACGCGATCTGAACGAGAGCATTCGTTCCTATCCAGTCATTGACGGATGAACACCCACTTGCCGGGCGGGGACGCCCGGACTACGCCATCTGCGCCCTCTTCCAGAGCCGGATCTCGTCCCACAGCGGAACTAGGTCGGGATCGGCGAGGGCCATGGCCTTGACCTTGTCGAAACGGCCGATGGAGACCGCGCGCTTCAACCACTTCCGCGCCTCGTCGAGTTCGCCCATCTGGGCGGCGTAGCAGGCGAGATTGTAGGGGATCACCGGTTCGTCGGGGAACTGCCCGGGTGCCGGGAGCAGGGATTCGCGGGCGCGGCCCAGGCCTCCGTTCTCCACCCGCCGCAGGGCATAGGCCCGGTGGAGCCAGCCGTTGGCGCGCTCGGGGTAGAGGGTGACGAGCAGTTCGCCGATAACGACACCGCGGCTCCAGTCGAAACGCGCGGCCACGACCATCCATTCGGTTTCCAGCACCTCGGGATGATGCCGGTTCATCGCGGAGACGTGTCCCAGCTCGATCTCCGCATCGACACGGCAACCCAGCTCCATCCAGCCCTGGGCCGATCGGACGTGGTGGATGTCGGGTGCGGTAAGCGGCTGGTTCATCTCGAAGCGGACGCCGGATCAACCGCCGAAGAGCGTGGTCGGCTCGTCACGGTCCTGGCCGAGGCGGTAGCGCGGCGCGGCCTTGAGCGAGAAGGCCACGCCCACGGTGATGTCGTCCTTGCCGACACGGTTGTCCCGCTTGCGCACCGTGAGCGCCGCCGTCCAGCTGCGCAGATCGCGGTAGAGCGTGTAGTATTGCTCCTCCAGCACGCCGTCGCGGGCCTCGAAGTGGTGCGACGTGCGGAAGGCCCAGTTCTCGTTCAGCTTGTAGTAGAAGCTGCTGAAAAGAAGGTTGTGTCCCGACTTGGGCCCGTAGATCGCCTCGTCGTCGAAGAACCGGTGGCCCAGGGTCAGGTGCCAGATGTCGTTCGGCTGGATGTAGGCCCGGTGGAGGGATTCGCGGATCTGGCCGTCGTTGATCGTGTAGCGGATCATCGAGTTGAAGGTGATCCACGAACGCGGCTTGAAATCGAGGTCGCTGTAGACGTCGGAGAATCCCCTCTGTCCCTGGCGCGGCTTGAGCCGCCAGTCGCCGTAGACGCCCCAGTTGACGAGGTTGTCCACGCCTTCGGTCCTGCGGGTCTGGAGCTTGTTGCGGAGCGAAAACCTCAGGACGTTCTGGCTGTCGATTGCGTCGATGGCGTTGTAGTCCGCGTATTCGATGGGCAGCAGGCGCAGACTGGGAATCTCCGGATCGAACTGCGGCAACTCCGGCGGCAGGGCGTTGGGGGACGGGACGAACGCGTAGTTCAACGACGGCTCGACGATGTGCCGCAGGCCGTCGACATCGAAGGTCCGGTTGGCGGTGCCTCTCCAGATTCGGGAGGCCTTGAACGAGGCTTCGGCCCCGGTGTTGAAGACGAAACGGTCCCGGTCGTCCGCCGTGGCCGCTGCCCCGTGGGTCTCCGAGTAGTGGGTGAGCCGGCCACCCGCACGGGGAGTGAAATTGAGCCAGCCGAAGAACGTCTTCGGCAGAAGGATCTGGTGGAAACTGTCCCCGCGCCATGCGGCGAACGAAGGCGTCAGCCCGTAGGCGAAATCCTTCTGGTAGTAGCCGAGGGAACTTTCGCTCTCATAGAAGAACGGCGAGTCCCCGAGCTGCTGGCGGTATCCGGTGAACCGCACGTCGGGCAGACGTTGGACGGTTTCCTGGAACTTGTTGACCTGCGGCTGGACGAGCGTGTCGAGCGACCAGTTGGGCCAGGTCTTCTGGGCTTCGACGAAGGTGCTGGGCTGGACGTTCTGCCGGTATTCGCTCTCGAAGAAGTCGCGGACGATGAACGGGTCCTGCTGGTAGCGGACGACGGACTTGAAGGTGAAGTTCGTCCACGGAGCCGCCGCGTAGCTGAAGTTCAGGCGCTGGCGGTTGTCGGGCAGAGGCTGCGGCTGCGGCGGCGTCCGGGTATCCAGGTCCGGATCGTCGTCGCGCATGATGTAATACTTAAGCTTCGTTTCACCCCAGCGCCCGAGATGGAGATTGATGTCGGGCCCGCCGGCCACGCCGCGTTTCTCGCGCAGGTCGAACCGCAGCGCGCCGTCGAGGCGTTCGTTGACGGCGAAGTTGAACTTCGTCTCCACATACGCGCCGTAGAGGCTGCGGTAGCCGGGGAGGAAAGAGAAATTGTTGGGATGCCGCTCCAGGCTGCGCCGGTAGTGCGGAAAATAGAACACCGGGACATCGCCCAGATAGAGCGTCGCCTCGTCGGCCTCGACATACTGGCCGGGCACGACACGGATTGACCTGGCCTTCAGCCGATGGCCCGGCTCGGCGTAGTTGTCGGACGTGAGGACGGCGTTGGTCGCGGAGTAGAACTGCTTGTCCCGGTCAAAGCTCAATCCCGCGCCGGAAATGAAGAGGGGATCCCTGCCGCCCTTGAACTCGCCCGCCGACATCTGCTTCGTGGAAAAGTTGTAGCTGATGCGCTCGCCGGTCCACGCGGCGCCTTTTCCGATGACCGAGACGGCCCCCTCGGCGAGGACGTCGCCGCTGAGCCAGTTGCCCGTGATGCGGTCGGCGGAAAGCGTGATTCCCTCGAAGGAAAGCACGACACCGCCCTTGGCGGAGATGTCGCCGCGGAGCAAACCCGCCAGGTCGGCATCGATCTGCGTCGTGGAATCGCGGCCGCGGATCTCCCAGCCGTTGGGAAGCGTGGCGGCGCCGGCTTGGGCGGCACTCAGCGCGGCGACGGCGGGCAGGAACAGGCGAAGAGATTTCATCGGCGCGCGGAGCCTAGCCACGCGCCCGAAGCGATGCCAAGCATCACATCAGGAAGGCCGAGACGCCGATCACCACTCCCACCACGGCGAGCACGATTCCCAGATAGAAGAATCCGCGCCTTTTTGTGAGCAGCGTGATGGAGCAGAAGACGACGCCGATCTGGAGGAAGATCTCGGCCTTGTTGTAGCGGTCGGCCGTTTTCGCCGACCGCCCGGCGAGGATCTGCTCCTTGGCGGCTTCCTTCCGGAAGTCCTCGGCCTCCTTCAGGATCTTCTCGTTCTCCTCCTTATACTCCGCGTTTTTGGCGGCGAGCTTCTCCTCGGTTTTCTTCATCGCGGCCAACTGGGCGGGCGTCGTAGAGCCCAGGGCGTCGATCTTCAACTGCTCGATGAAGAGGTCGTTCATCCCCTGTCGGTTCCGCTTCGACTGATACCAGGCGAATCCGTTCGACGCCTTGACCTCGAAGCCCGAGGCCTTCACTTCGGCCACGATCTTCTCGTTGTCCTCGTCCTTCCCCAGGCTCGAAACGACGGCAAGGAGGATGGCTATGATCGCGATGGTGAGGCCGATCCTCTTTTCATGGTCGTCTTTCACGTTTTCCGGGATTTCAACTTCAGGCATGGCGGGCGATGGCATAGGGCTGTGCCCCGTTCCTGACAAGCAGCGAGTGGGCCGTGCAGGAACTCGGCGCCAACTGGAAAAAAGCCCTCGAAGAAAGACTCGCTGCCGCCAAGCCGGCTTCGAACGCGAAGTAGTCCATCATCGCCTCCTACCGCTCCGCTCAACCGAAGTTCGGGTTCCGGGCGAAGGCAAATTCGCCGACAACCTTCCCGCCGATCAGGTGCTCCTGGATGATCCGTTCGAGCACGGCGGGGGTGCATGAATGATACCAGGTGCCTTCCGGATAGACGACCGCCACGGGACCGTGGAGACAGACACGCAGGCAGTTCGCCTTGGTGCGATAGACGGCCGGGTCTGCTCCGGCGAGGCCCAGTTCCTTCAGGCGGCGTTTCAGGAATTCCCAAGACTCCAGCCCGGCTTCCTTCGAGCAGCATTTGGCTTCGGTCTGATCCGCGCAAAGAAAGAGGTGGCGGCTGAACTTCTCCAACCCTAGCGAAGTCTTGGCCGCTGCGAGCTGGTCGGACTGGCGATCGTCGGAGGTCACGCGGCAAGAATGGCGAGCAGGGGACGGTCTCGGCAAGCCAAGCGGTGTCAGGCCGGACGGGGACGCGGATTCTTCAGACGCGCCAGCCATTCGTCCGCTTCGGCCGGGTTGGTCTCGAAGGGATTCAGCAGCTGGATCGGATTGCCGCCCTCAGCGCCGATGATCTCCCAGTCGAGGTAGTAGCTCGCACCTGCCGTCTGAAGATCCTTCATCAGCCTGGAACGGACCGCTGCTCGCGTGTTCTCGGGCGGTTTGAGGAAGGCTTCTCGAAGCTGACTTTCGTCGAGGAACCATTCCGCCGGCGTCTGCGCCAAGGCCAGACCGAGGCTCCGCGCCGGGTCCACATGGTGATACTCGAGATCCTGCGCCTTCAGCCAGGGATGGCCCCAGTCGATGCCTTCCTGCTCGATGAACTGGCCGAAGAGCCAGCGTTTGGTGATCCAGTCGACCTTGCCGATCATCGACGACAGATCGCCCGCCAACGCGTCGAGCGCCTGCTTCCACGCGGACAGGAGAAAGTCCGTCTCGGCGTCGCGACCGCGGAACTCCGCCTGGGCGCTTTCCCAATACGCGGCCAGGATCTCGACCGCCCCGAGAGTCCGTCCGTCGGACAACGGCACCTCCCACGGCCCCTCGGGCGAATGGGACAATGACCGGAACGTCTGCACCGAATCCGCCAGGGAAAGCTGCGGCAGGTGGTCGATCTCCAAGAGGTCGAGCGCGAGCGAGGTCGTCCCGATCTTGAGCATCTGCGAGAAAGGCAACACGTTCGCGTCTCCATGCAGGAGATGGAGCCTGCGGTAACGGCGGGCATCGGCCAGCGGCTCGTCCCGCGTGTTGATGATGGCCCGGTTGAATTGCACCCACTCGAAGAGGTCGTTGTTGATGTAGTCCGCCCGCTGGCTGATCTGGAAGAGATTGGATTCACCCGGCCGTGTCAGGTCACCACGCGCTTCGGCCGCGACGGTCGAGCCCACCCTGCCCGCCCCGCAGAGCAGCACACGCACGGTGAGGAAGGTCAGCAGCGAAAGGACGTTCCCCTCGGTCAACTGGGCGGAACGTCGGACGAGATAGTTCTCATGGCAGCCGAACGTCGCGCCCGAATAATGGTCGACGTTGTTCCGGATGAAGCTGACCTCGTCGCCCATTCCCAGCTCCTCGACCGCCTGGCAGATCATGGCGTCGCCGGCCTGGTCGTAGCGGAGCACATCGAGGAGCGAGAGGCATTCGGGCGTGCAGAGCTCAAGATGGCCCATGTCGACATAGGCCCTGCCGCCATTGAACAAAAAGCCCCCGTTGCCCGCCGGTTCGTCCCAATCGCGCTGGTGGACGTCGATGAGTCCGTAACGCTGCCGCGCGAAGATCCAGTCACGCACCCGGCTGACGGCCCCGGGCGATCCTGGAAGGTTGGGCGCGAGGCAGCCGTATTCCGTTTCGAGGCCGACGATGCGGTTCATGCGTCAATCACCTGGGAGCAGTTCAACCACGAACTCTCAAAGCCCCAGCCCGGCGGCGGCCAGCGGTTCATACCTCGCCGCCCGTTGTCCACAACGGTTCAGCCAGCCGAGTTCGATGGTCTTCCCCACGACGCTCGCACGCCAACCAGCTTCAAGTTCGACGCGGGGAGTCGTCAATGGCTTGTCGTTCGTGAGGCAAAACCAGACCTCCAGAAACGCACGAGCCGCGTCGGCCATCGGGGTTTGCGGTGAGATAAGCGCGTGGAGATGCGCGGCGGCACCGGCTTCGAGATCGGTATTGCCTGCGGCCATTATCACACCACCTGGCTGGATCTGGAACGTGCCGTCGTAACGGAGACGAACGAGTTGGTCGCGATCAGGAGCATCGGCCAACTCGGCGAGGATGAGCTCCACCAGGAACGGAGCCTGGAAGATCTGTTCGAAGCCGGTCTTCAACTGCGGCCCGAGTCCGAACCCGACCAGCCGCCGCAGGCTCACGTCTTCCGGCGCGCGGGTGAATCCTTCGACATGGGCGGCGTCGATGGCGGCCTGGCGGATCTTTTCCATGTCCGCCGGATGGCCAAGACCGACGAGCGCATGACGGTCGAACAGCTCGAACACCTTCGACTGCCCGCTGCCGACACCGAGCAGCAGGATGCCATCGGCCAGGCTGGCGGCGAAGACGGGCGACCCGCCCTTCAACTGCTCGCGCACGTAGTCGCGCCGGTTCGAGACCGCTTCCAACCAACGATAGGGTTCTTCGGTCATGGGCTAGGGAGTGGGGAACACGGAACAACCAACCATGCTTATCCGGTTTGCTGACAATTTTACTTCTGGATCGGTTGGAGCGCCGAGCATCGCTCGGCTTTCGGCCTAAATGCCTTCATTCCTGCCGAGCAATGCTCGGGGCTCCGTGGCTTTGTCAGCAAACCGGATAAGCATGGTTCGGTGTTCAATGTTGGTTGTTCGGTGTTCCGCCTTCTTCCCCTTCATCTCAGCAACTCCCTCTGCTCCTCATCGCTTACGGCCTGGACGCCGTCGGCTTTCAAAAGGCGGATGGTGGCGAACTGGCTGGTGGCCGGATTCACCCCGCCGGTGGCGCTGTCGAACTCCGACGCCGTGATCAGGAGCCGCAGGGCGAATCGCACGGCCTCGGCACGGTTCATCTCCGAAGGCCTCGGAGACCCGTGGTTGTGCTGGAAGCTCAGGATGCTCCGCACCGTCTGCGAACCGGATCCCGACGCGGAGTAGCCGACGGCCTGGAACTGCGCGCCGAGCGGGTCGTAGAAAAAAATCTGCGGCTTGGCCGGTGTGACCGAAGTGTCCAACCCAGCGAAGAGCGGCACGACCACCCCGACGCCTTGAAGCGTCATGGGGAGATTGTCGCGCAGCAGCCTGGCCAGCGCGCGGACCTTGGCCGAGAGGCTGAGGGGCTGGAGCTGGCTGCGTCGGTAATACTCGAAGGAGGTCTGCATCACCCGCGCCATCTCGAAGGCCGTGGCCGGCACGCCCGCGATGGCGAGAAGCGACGTCGCATCGATCTCGATGACCTTCTCCACCTGGTCGGTGACGATCTGGTTTCCCGCCGTCGCCCGCCGGTCCCCCGCCATCAGGACGCCCTCCGCGCAGTGGAACGCGAACACGGTCGTCGCCTGGGTCTGGGTAAACGTCGCGGCGTTCACCGAAGCCCCGCGCAGGGGCTCGACGCGGTGGTCGTTCAGAAGCGAGAGGAAATCTCCGGCAATCGGGTGAGCCATGGGTTCCCGGGGTTCTATTGACCGGTGCGCTGGCGGTAGCGCTTGGCCTGGTCGGGATCGACCTTGCGCATGCGCTTGAGGAGTTCCTCGGTGTTGGGCTTGTCGACTTTCGGGGCTGTCGGACCGTCGTCGCCGCCACTGCCGGGTCCGGGAACCACCGGCCGGGTCCTCTGGGATTGATCAGGCATACTTCGGGGAGAGTTGATTGAAACCGTCGGCCGGAAGCTCGCAGAATATTCCCTCCGCGCAAGTGCCGAGCCGGTTGCAACCCGATCGGACGCTGCCGGATGCCGCCCAGCGAAGGCCCGGCCCTCTATGCTCACGCAATCCGGGGAGTAGATGGCCAGCCCAGATGCCTGTCCTTCGCCCTATCGGCCCCCTCCGGATGCCTTCCGGCAATCCGTTAACTCCCTTCATGGAAAGGCCGAGGAACCAAAAACCTTGGCTGTGGGCCGAAACTTTTCCAGATTCACGGCGTTTTCATTCCAGCAAGAAGCTCAACTGAATGGCACTGGCCTCTATAAAGCAGATTTTTGAACGCGAAGGGATCGCGTCGCCCGGCCAATTCAGCGAGTGGTCCCGCGCCTGGAAATCCGCCGCCGACACCGGTGCGACGGAAACCCTGCTGGCGTTCATCGCCCGGGAGCGCGGCATTTCCGAGGAGTCCCTGCTCCAGAAGCTGGCCGCCAGCTTCGGCTGGCCGTTCCTCGAAGTGTCGAAGATGGACATCCCGGTCGAGGCCCGGAACAAGATCTCCACGAAGGTCGCCTTCCAATACAACGCCCTGCCCGCCGCCTGGGAAAACGGAGTCCTTACCGTTGCCGTCAGCAATCCTTTCGACTCCAGCATGCTGAACGCCGTCCAGTTCGACGCCCGTGGACCGGTCAAGTTCGCCCTGGCCACCTCCGTCGACATCGACAAGGCGCTGAAGAAGTTCTACGGCGTCGGCGCCGAGACGTTGGACGAGATCTCCAAGGACGAACCGCTGGAGCTGCTCATCGGCGACAACAAGGAGATCACCGAGGACGACCAGGAAGCGTCGATCATCAAGTTCGTCAACCAGATCATCTGGGAAGCCCACAAGACCCGCGCGACGGACATCCACTTTGAGCCGCAGGAAGACGAGCTCCGCATCCGCTACCGCATCGACGGCATCCTGCTCCAGGCCCCGATGCCTCCGCAGCTGAAGCGCTATCAGGCGGCGCTCATCTCGCGCATCAAGGTGATGTCCGGGATGAACATCGCCGAGAAGCGCCTCCCGCAGGACGGCCGCATCAACGTCCGCATCAAGGGCGAGGAGATCGACATCCGCGTCTCCACCGTGCCGACGGTCTATGGCGAATCGGTTTCGCTGCGCCTCCTCATGCGCGGCAAGATCATGTTCAGCCTGGAGAAGCTCGGCTTCCGTCCGAAGGAGGAGAAGTTGATCCGGGAACTGATCGTCAAACCCCACGGCATCTTCCTCGTCACCGGCCCCACGGGCTCCGGCAAGTCGACCTCGCTCTACGCCTTCCTCAGCACGATCAACTCCGTCACCAAACGCATCATCACGATCGAGGAGCCGGTCGAATACGAGCTGAAGGGCATCAACCAGATCGCCGTCCGCTCGGACATCGGACTGAACTTCGCCATGGGCCTGCGCCACATCCTGCGCCAGGATCCGAACGTGGTGATGGTCGGCGAAATCCGCGACTCGGAGACGGCGGAGATCGCCATCCGTGCTTCGCTCACCGGCCACTTGGTCTTCTCGACGTTGCACACAAACGACGCCCCGAGCGCCTTCACCCGTCTGATCGACATGGGCATCGAACCGTTCCTCGTGGCCTCCTCGGTCGAGGCCGTCATGGCCCAACGTCTGGTCCGGACGATCTGCCCCCATTGCAAGGCTCCGCAAACCCTGTCTCTGGATTACCTCCAGAGCATCGGGTTCCCGAAGGAGCACATCCACTCCACCACCTTCTACAAGGGCACGGGCTGCGAAGAATGCCGCCAACTCGGCTACCAGGGCCGCAACGGCATCCATGAACTGCTCGTCGTGACCGAATCCATCCGGCCCCTGGTCATGCAACGCGCCGCATCCACGACGATCGCGCAGAAGGCCATCGAGGACGGAATGGAAACCCTGCGCGACGACGGCTGGATCAAGGTCATGAACGCCGCCACCACCGTCGAGGAAGTGCTCCGGGTCACGCAGTCCGAGGAGCACATGAAGTCCTTGGTCGACTGAACGAAGGACTTGACGCATGGCGCAACCGAAGAAAACAACCCCACAGCGTTGGCAGTCCGCCAACCTCCTCGACCTGCGGCCGAACAGCCGCCGCCTCTGGCATTTCGGGATCGAGAAGCAGAAGCCCGTCCTCCAGTCGGAAACCCCCGTCGCCGAACAGGGCCTCCTGTCCAACGGCATCGTCGGCAAGGATTGGCGCGCCGCCGTCCACCCGCGTCTGAACGTCGCCTGGCTGCCCCTCGGCCGCGTCTACCTCCGTCTCCTTCATCTCCCCTCGAACGACACGACCGAGCTCCAGTCGATGATCGAGCTGCAGTTGGAAAAGCTATCGCCGATCCCCGTTTCCCAGGTGGTCTGGAGCTACCAGATCCTTCCCGGCGCGGCCAACAACCTGACGACGATCGCGGTCACCATCGTGCCTCGGAGCACGGTCGACGAGTTCCTCGGCCAACTCGAAAAGCGCGGCTACATCGCCGACCGCATCGAAGTCCCATTGATCGACCAGTTGATGGGGCTCGAACCCCGCGAAGACAGCGCGTGGCTTATCCCGGCCGAGAACAACACCTTCCTCGTGGCCTGGTGGACGGGCGGCACTTGGCAACAGCTCGCCCTGTTGACCTCCCTTTCGGCCGAAGACCGCGCCGCGCAACTTACGGCGCAGCTTGGGCAGGTCCAATGGGCCGGTGAACTCGAGGGCTGGCTAACCACTGAACCCAAGTGGCATCTGGTCGGAATGCCCGAGACGATCGCGGAGTGGGAGCCCGTGCTTCAGGCCGTCGTCGGCGGACCCGTCGACGTCCAACCGCCCCTCGCTCCGGCTGAACTTGCCCGACGCAACGCGGATCGCGCGTTGAAATCGGCCACGGTCGAAGGCCTCGTCCCGGCCGACAAGACGCTGGCCTACAAGCAGCAGCTGACCAACCGCCTCTGGATCGGCGCGCTCGGCGCCGCCGTGGGAGTCTATTGCGTCGGCGCGGCGCTCTACATGGGCGCGCTCGGCATCTTCAAGTTCCAGCAGGGCCGGATCGAAGCGGAAGTCGCCTCCGTCCGCCCCGGCTACACCAACACCGTGCAGATGCGGCAGCGGGTGCAGATATTGGAAGAACAGTCGTCCTTGAAGTTTGCCGCGCTGGATTCCTGGAAAACCACGGCCGAACTGCTTCCGCCGGAGATGCAGATCGTTTCCATGACCTTGTCCCGGGGCAAGAAGATGGCCCTCTTCGGCACCGTTCCGCAGACCGATTCGTCGAAGATCTCGGACTTCAACGAGGCGCTTTCCAAGGCGGTCGTGAACGGCAAGCCCGTCGCCGTCACGCCGCCGATCCAACAGGCCCCGCGCCCCAACGCTTCCGGCATCCCGACGATCAGCTGGAGCTTCGACGCCATCTTCGGAGGGAAGGACGAATGATCCGCTTCCTCGAAAAACTGAACCTCAAGCCCAACGAGATCCGCCTCGTCGTCGGCATGGGCTTCATCCTCTTCGTCGTCTTGAACGTGATGTTCGTCTGGCCGCAGTTCGGCGCGGTGGCCAAGGCCCAGACCCAGATCACCCAGCTCCAGAAGGATGTTGTGCGCTTCAAGAAGGAGATAGCCAACGCCCCGACCTATCAGGCGGCGCTCAAGAAACTCGAGCAGGAGGGCGGCTCCGTGCTGGCGGAGGACCAGGCCTTGAACCTCATCCGCACCGTGCAGTCGCTGGCCGCCTCCGCGGGCGTCATCCCGAACGGCATCACGCCGGTCAACCGCGCGGGGGCGACGACCAATCCGACGGACTTCTTCGAGGAGCAGTCCGTGACCATGGGCCTCGTCGACACGCAGGAGGAAAAGCTCGTCGACTTCCTCTACAACCTCAGCACCGGCACCTCCTTGATCCGCGTGCGCGACATGAATCTCCGTCCCGATGCGGTGAACCAGAAACTGCAGGGTTCGCTCACGCTGACTGCCAGCTACCAGAAGAAGCCCGTGGCCAAGAAACCCGGTGCGCCCGCCGCGCCCGCAAAGAAGCCCTGATCCATGAAGACCGTGAAATCCACCGCCGTATTTGTCACCGGTATCCTCCTGGCAGGCCAGGCCCACGGACAGAACACGCCACCCGCGCCCGGCGTCGTTCCGCCGCCCACGACGACCGCCCCGGCTTCGACCAACGCCGCGCCGGTTCTCATCCCACCGCTGTTGCGCAGCAGCGACATCCCGGCCCCGTCGGCCAATCCGACGATTCCATTCCCGACCCCGCCAACGGTCTCTCCGAGGGCCTTCACGAACCTCCTTTCGACGAACACCGCCGTTCGTCCCCTGCCCGGCAACACGAGCACGGGAGGTTTGGCCCGGACGAACCGGATCCGGACCCTCGACGACTTGAACAACGCCCGCCTCGCGGGCAGGACGAACAGTCCCACTCTGCTTCCTCCCGGTGTTGCAGGTGCAATGGCGTCCACGCCGTCCACGGCAGAATCGGCCGCAGCCGCCAAAGAGGAGGCGCTCTACTTCTACACCTTTAATGGAGCGGAAGGTTCGGTTGAACCGGTGATCTCCGAATACATGAAGCTCACGGGGAAGATCCCCCTCCGCGCGGGACCCGGCTCTCCGAGCACGATAAACGCAAAGCTGAGCGTGCTGGCCGTCACCCCTCCGGGCGTCAAACTGACCAAGTCCGAAGCGATCATCTATCTGGAAACAATTCTGGGAATGAACGGGATCGCCTTGGTTCCCATCGGCGAGAAATTCGTAAAGATCGTGCCCGAAGGCCTGGCCGGAACCGCTGCGCCGGAGTTTTCGAAGCTGACGGCCGATCAGATCCCGTCCACCGGCAACATCATTCAGCACGTCGTTCAGTTGAAGTATGCGCTGATCACCGATGTCGTTTCCGCCATCACCCCCTTCGCCAAGACACCGGGTAGCATCGTCCAGCTTCCCAGCACCCAGACCCTCATCCTTCGCGACTACGCCGAGAACGTGAAGCGCATGCTGGAAGTGATCGAGAAGGTCGACCAGGTCGTCCCGATCGAGGTCAAGCCCGAGGTCATCCCGATCAAATATGCCCTCGCCGCCGACATCCAGAACGTCCTTGGCTCGCTGACTCCCAGCGGAGCCGGCGCGACCGTGGGCCAGAGCCGCAGCACCTCCCTGGGACGCGGAGCCGGATCGACCGGCGGACTAGGCATGGGCGGGCAAGGTCAGTTCGGAGCCGGTGGAAACTTCGGGGCCAGTCGCCTCGGCGCGCCGGCCGGTGGAGCCGCCAATCCCTTCGGAGCCGCGGGCGCGGCCGGCGCCGGCAGCACGGCCTTCAACAGCCGCATCAACAACATCATCGCCCGGGCCTCGGGCCAGGGTGAATTCCAGATCCTCGGCTCGGTCAAGATCATCGCCGACGAGCGGACCAACTCGCTCCTCGTCTTCGCCACCGACCAGGACATGGTCATGATCAAGTCGATCATCGAGAAGCTGGACGTCGTCCTCGCCCAGGTATTGATCGAATCCATCATCCTAGAGGTGTCGACCAACGACAGCCTCAACTACGGGGTCAGCGCGGGACAGCCCCGCCTGCAGAACGGCAAGCTCAACAGCTTCGGCGGGATGAACAACGGCCAGCCGTTCCCGAACATCGCCACCAACGGCCTTTCCGTGATCAACGGACTTCCCGGTGGATTCAGCTACTTCGGCCAATGGGGCAACGACCTCAATGTGGCGGTGACTGCCATAGCCCAAAACGGAACGGTGAACGTCCTTTCCCGCCCGCGTATCCAGACCTCGCATGCCGTCCCAGCCACCCTGAAGATCGGCAATACCGTTCCCTACGTGACGGGCACCTACTTCGGTGGAGGAAACATCGGAGGGCAATCGTCGTCGCAGTATCAGCAGACCTTCGTCGGTATCGACCTGCAGGTCACGCCGTTGATCAACCCGGACGGCCTTGTCGTGATGGACATCGTCCAGGACATCCAGCAGCTAGGTGCCCCGACCAAGATCGACAACAACGAGGTTCCCACCACCACTCAACGGGCCGCCAGCGCCAAGGTGGCCGTCCGGGACCGCGAGACGATCATCCTCGGCGGCTTCATGTCCAAACAGTCGACCAAGACGAAATCGGGCGTGCCGTTCCTCAAGGACATCCCCGGACTTGGAGCCTTGTTCCGGAGCACGGGCAAAGCCGGCCAGCAGGTGGAGCTGATGGTCCTCATCCGTCCGACCGTTCTCCCGACGCCGGAATCCGCCTCCATCGCCGCAGCGGAGCAGCGCGACCAGATGCACGGGATCAAGAAAGCCGAAGCCGAGAACCGCGAAGACGAACGCCGCCGGGACAAGGAGGCCGAAAAGGCCATGCGGAAGAGGCTAGGACTGAAGGACGGGGGTTGAACCGCAAAAAACGTGGTCGGAGCGACAGGATTTGAACCTGCGACGTCTTGCTCCCAAAGCAAGTGCTCTACCAGGCTGAGCTACGCTCCGATTCGCACGGGCCGGCACTATTGGTGACCGTTTCCGCCGTAGCAATGCTTTCTTCCGCCGGATTCGTCTCTTTACCCGAAACCTTCAGTTGCTAGGTTCGCCGCATGTCGAAACCTCCGGACGATGGCCCGAAGAAAAAAATCAACCTCCGCACGCCCGATGTGATGGAGGCCGTCCAGGCCCAGGTCGTCCTCCACTACCGCAGCGAACTCGTCGAACGCATCCGTGCCAGCGGCGGCGTCTTGAGCGCCGACGGATTGACCATCAAACTCGCGAAGGAATTCGGCTTCTGCTACGGCGTCGAACGGGCCATCGACCTTGCCTATGCCGCCCGCAAGGTTTTCCCGGAACCCAAACGCGTTTTTCTGCTCGGCGAGATCATTCACAACCCCGAGGTCAACGACCAGATCCGTGGCATGGGCATTGTCAGCATGAAGCCAAAACCTTCGCCCGAGGAGATCGCCCACATCACGGCCGACGACGTCGTGATCATTCCGGCGTTCGGCACCGAGGTGACCACCCGCCGGGCGCTCGAGGAGAAGGGTTGCCAACTCGTCGACACCACCTGCGGCGACGTCATGAGCGTGTGGAAACGTGTGCGGCAGTATTCGAAGGAGAGCGTCACCAGCATCATCCACGGCAAGGCCAAGCACGAGGAGACCATGGCCACCACCAGCCAGGCGACGGCCTACGGCGCGGGCCATTACCTCGTCGTCTTCACGCTCGAAGAGACCGACTACGTCTGCGACTACATCCTCAATGGCGGCGACAAGGAGGACTTCCTGTCCCGGTTCAAGGGTGCCTACTCCGCCGGCTTTGATCCCGATCTTCATCTCAACGCCGTGGGCGTCGCCAACCAGACCACGATGCTCCGCGGCGAGACCGAGGAAGTGCAGCGGCGCTTCAAGGCAGCGATGGCCAAGAAGCACGGCGACGCCAAACTCGCGGACCATTTCCGTTTTTTCGACACGATCTGCGGCGCCACGCAGGAACGTCAGGACGCACTGGAAAAGATGCTCTGCCAACCGATGAACCTCCTGCTCGTCATCGGCGGCTACAATTCCTCCAACACGGCGCATCTTGCCGAGATGGGAGAAAATGTTTTGCCCACATATTTCATCAAGAACGCCGCCATGATGGAGTCCGCGACGCTGATCCGGCACTGGAACCAGCACACGAATCAGGAAGTCGAAACGCCCAACTGGTTTCCCGCGTCGAGCCCGCTGACCATCGGCATCACCGCAGGCGCATCCTGCCCCAACAACCTGATCGAGGACACCATCCGCCGCCTCTTCCAGCTCAAGGGTGTCGCGGTGGAATCCCTTCTCTCCAATTAGGCCGCCATGCCCTGTTCCCGAGCAGAACTTGAACAGCGCGAGCGCACCATCCTCGCATCCTACGCCCAGCTCAGCGCCGAGACCCGCGGCCGCCGGCACAAGGAGGAGCCTCCCGAGTGGCGCACCCAATACCAGCGCGACCGCGACCGCGTGATCCATTCCCGCGCCTTCCGCCGGCTGGAATACAAGACACAGGTGTTCCTCAACGGTTCCGGCGACCACCTCCGCACCCGCCTCACACACACGATGGAAGTCGCGGCCATCTCGCGGAACATCGCCCGGGCCCTGCGGCTGAACGAGGACCTCGTGGAGACCATCGCCCTGGCGCACGACCTGGGACACTCGCCCTTCGGCCACAAGGGCGAGGAGGTCCTCAACCGCATGATGCGGGGCCACGGCGGCTTCGAGCACAACCGCCAGTCCCTCCGGGTGGTTGAGCTGCTCGAACAGAAGTATCCGGGCTTCGCCGGCCTGAATGTCTCTTGGGAAGTCCGGGAAGGACTCGCCAAACACGAGACCGCCTACGACAAACCGGGCAAGAAGCTCGGCTTCACCGCCAAGAACTCGGGACTCGAAGCGCAGGTGGCCAATCTCGCCGACGAGATCACCTACTACAGCCACGACCTCGACGACGGGCTTGAAGCCGGCCTGCTCTCCGAGAAGCAGCTCCTCAAGAACGTCGGCATCTGGAACCAGGCCTCACGCGAGGTGAAGCGCCTGCACGGGGAGTTGGCCGACGAATGCCGACGCTATTTCACGATCCGCTGCCTGATCGACGGCCAGGTGAAGGACGTCGTCCAGACCACTGAAGATCACGTCGCAGCCGCCGAGGTGAAGACCGCCGACGACGTGCGCCGCCAGCCCAAGGCCCTCGTCCATTACAGCGAGAAGCGCCATCGGCAGAACCTCGAACTGCGCGAATTCCTCTACACAAACCTCTACTACAATCCGGTCGTGCATGAACCCAACCTCCGTGCCGTCCGGATGCTGGAGGAGTTGTTCAAATACTTCATCGCCCATCCCGGCGAGATCGGCGAGCAGGCCAAGAAACGCGTGCGAAAGGACGGGCTCCACCGTTCCGTCTGCGACTACCTGGCCGGCTTCACGGACCGCTACGCCGTGCAGGAATACAACCGGCTTTTCAGCGTCCGGATCTGATCCCTCACGCTGCGATGAGCGGTATCAGTTGGTTTTCTGAATTGCAGCGGCATCTGCCAGCTCCTAGCGTCCGCCCGTCCTTCCTGTGCGCGGGTAGCTCAATTGGATAGAGCGTCGGTCTCCGAAGCCGAAGGTTGTGGGTTCGACCCCCGCCCCGCGCACCACTTTTCATTGGGATTGTTCTCCGTCCGCGATTCGTTCCTTATTTCCAGAAGGAAGCTGAAACACCCTGAAGAAGCCCGAAGATCAACGGGTTCCATTTTCAACCTAACCCGAAAGACCCCTGTTCCACATGACCGGACCTTCCAAACTGCTCTAGGGGATATGAGAGTCTCAGGCGCTGGTTGATGGTTGCGGGTCGGTGTTGGCGCAGGGGAGCGCGCGACCGTCTCGGTCGCAGGTTTCGGCGTCTCGCCGAAACCATTTCGTCGCACACGGAGTTCGGTTGGCGGGACGCCAACCGATGCGACCGGGACGGTCGCGATCCCCTTCGCCGGGGTCATGCACGTTCACTG
>JAYTUE010000152.1:0-5975 GCA_043744715.1 Verrucomicrobiota bacterium
TGGTTCAACGAGGAGCACAAGGTCTCCCGCGAACTCCGCCCCGGCGACTTCGAAGGCTTCGACGAACTCCCCGCCAACCTCCCGCCCGACTCCGCCCAGAGCTGACCGTTGCCACGGTGGCCACCAGGTGGGCCGAGTCGGCTCGAAGATGTAGGGCGAAGGCTCCCCGCCGAGCCATCGTAGGCCGCGCGTCCTCGCGCGGCCAGTAGGTGCTCCTGCACGATGGCCGTGACGCAACACCCACTCGCCGGGCAGGGATGCCCGGCCTACGGCTGTGGTAGGGCGAAGGCTCCTTGCCGAGCTGCCTTGTGGCTTTCCAGGATCGGTCAGGCTTGTTCCGGGGAGCCCGTCGCCGCTTGAGGCATCCGTGAGTGGCCACCGTTGGAAACCGTGTTGGCAGGAAGTTTCCAGGCGGCTCGGCCGGAGCCTTCGCCCTACCACCCGTGGCTTCGTCCCATTCCGCAAGCAAGTCGCCGCTCCTTATGGTTTGAAGGCATTTCTCAGCACTTCCGGCCGAGCAGAAGCTCGGCGCTCCATCGACGGCTTCCCCAATTTTGCAGGGTGCATTTTGAATCCATCCCCCCCGCTCTCTCGACACGCTTCCACGGAGTGTGCTCTCTTCACGGTTCTTTATGGACGATACGAACGCGCTCATCGAACAACGCCGCAGCAAGCTGGCCTCGCTTGAGGCCAAGGGCATTTATCCTTTCAAGAACAAGTTCAAGACCGACATCGGCTGCGGCGAAGCGCGGGAGAAGTTCGAGAAGGGCGAGTTCGCCGAGGGCCACGCCGTCGCCATCGCCGGCCGCATCAGCTCCCATCGCGACATGGGCAAGAGCCAGTTCCTCGACCTGAAGGACGTCTCCGGCCGCATCCAGATCTACGCCCAGAAACAGACCCTCGGCGACGAAGGCTTCGAGATCTTCAAGCACCTCGACCTCGCCGACTTCATCGGCGTCAAGGGCACCCTCTTTAAGACCCGCGCCGGCGAGATCAGCGTGAAGGTCGAGGGCTTCACCATCCTAGCCAAGGCGCTCCGTCCGCCCCCGGCCAAGTGGGAGGGCCTGGCCGACACCGAGATCCGCTACCGCCAGCGCTACCTCGACCTCATCGCCAACGACGAGGTGAAGAACGTCTTCCTCAAGCGCTCCGCCATCGTCCACGAGATCCGCGCTTTCTTCCACGGCCGCGGCTACGTGGAGGTGGAGACGCCCGCCATGCAGCCCATTCCCGGCGGCGCGGCGGCGGCCCCGTTCAAGACCTTCCACAACGCGCTGGGCTGCGAATTCTACCTCCGCATCGCGCTGGAGCTCTATCACAAGCGGCTGCTCGTCGGCGGCGTGAACAAGCTCTTCGAGATCGGGAAGAACTTCCGCAACGAAGGCCTCTCCCGCCGGCACAATCCCGAGTTCACCATGCTCGAAGCCTACGAAGCCTTCGGCGACTACGAGACAATGATGGAGACCGTCCAGTCCCTCATCTGCGGCATCGCGCAGAAGGTGCTGGGGACGCTTGTGATCGTGCATGAACGCAAAGGAGCGGCAGCGGCTCTTGCCAGACAGGTTTCCTCCGCCTTGGTCTCCGTTTTGAAGGAAGGTCCGACTCCGAAAAGCATACCGTCGGGCAACGTGGAAGCGGAGCAGCTTGAAGAGAGAGCAATTCAACTGGCGACAACTTTGGAAACTCATTCCAAGAACCAAGATGGAGCCAACGCGACCATCTGTGATGCGATAGCGAACGACATCATCGAGGTCATCCAACTGGCCAAGTCCGTTCGTCCCGTCCAAAGCGATTCGGATGTTCCAGCAACCTTTGCTCTACGAATCCTTTCTGTTGTCGAATCAGCTTTGTCTCAGTTTTCCAGCCTCAAAGAACCCAAGACCATTGACCTCACCCCCAACTGGCGTCGCGCCCGCTACAAAGACCTCGTCCGCTCCGTCGCCGGTCAGGATTGGTTTGATGTCAGCTCCGAAGAGCGCCGTCGCCGCGCCACGGAAGACCTCAAGCTCGGTGGCGACATCGCCGCCGGCTACGAGGACTTCGAGGTCACCGGCGCCGTCTTCGAGAAGCTGGTCGAGCCCACGCTCATCAACCCCACCTTCGTCACCCACCTGCCGAAGGAACTCGTGCCGCTGGCCAAGCTCTCGCCCGACGACCCGACCACGGTGGAAGTCTTCGAGTGCTGCATCAACGGGCAGGAGATTGCCCCCGGCTACACCGAGCAGAACGACCCCATCGCCCAGCGCCAGGCGCTTGAACACCAGGCCGGCGGCGAACAGCAGAAGCTCGACGAGGACTTCCTCGTGGCCTTGGAGCACGGCATGCCCCCCGCTGGCGGCATCGGCATCGGCATCGACCGCCTCTGCATGATGCTCCTCGGCCAGGAAAGCATCCGCGACGTGATCCTCTTCCCCCAGATGCGGCCGAAGTGAAATCGGGGCGGCAGCAGCTCCGCCCAAGCTCGGAAAAATCTTCAGCGGGAACCGGGCACGTCCCGGTTCTCCAGCACATACCAGTCCTCCAGCCGTTGCCGCGCCCAGGGCGTCTTACGGAGGAAGGTCAGGCTGGATTTCACGGTCGGGTTGAACATGAAACAGCGGACAGGAATCCGGTCGGCCAGCCCCTTCCAGCCGTGGCGTTGCACCAGCTTGTTCATGATCGTCTCCAGCGTGACGCCGTGGAGCGGATCGTTTGGTTTCGGTGAGGGAGTCGCCATTGGCGTCGAGGCTAACCCTCCTCCGTGCCCGCAGTCAAAGACCCGGCCGCAGGGAACGATGGCAGGGCGAAGGTTCCAGGCGGGCCGCTCATCCGGGGCGCACCAGCTCCATCGCCTTGTGCAACGCCGTCGAAGAAACCGCACAGGCCGCGTCATTGTCCATGGCGTTGAGCACGCGGTTGAACGGTTCAGGACGCGCCGGTCCATCGTAGCCGATGCGTTGAAGGGCATTCAGGAACGGGGCCGCGTCGATCACGCCCGTCGCCACCGGCAACTCGCGTTCATTGTCCTTTTGCAGCGCCTTCTCCACGCCTTTGGGCGCGTCGTTCAGATCCACGCTCACGACATCTTCCGCCTTCAACGCGAGGATGTCCGCCCCGGTGTCGCCCGCCTGCCACCAGTGCCACGTGTCGAGCACGAGCCCGACGTTGCCGGTGCCGATGGCATCGATCAGTTCGCGCGTCTCGGCCATGGTGTGGATGAACGGATACCTCTTCCCGGTCCACAACAGCCGCGTGCCGACATACTCCAACCCGAAGCGAAGGCCGTTGTCCTTGAGCACTGAGGCGATCCCGCGCAACCGCGCCGCGTGCTGTTTGAAGTTCGCCACGTAGGCCAGGCCGCCGTGGCTTGGCGAAAGCCACGTGCCCACGCGGCCCACGCCCGCGCGCTTCAAGCCGGCGGCGATTGCGGAAAGCTTTCCAAGACCATCGCGGAACGCGGCGTCCTCGCCCCGGAAATCCACCGGCAACCCGGCTGCGGCCCAGACGAGATTCTTGGCCTTCAGGTCCGCGAGGCATTCCGCGGCCTGGTCCGCCGACATCGCGGCCAACTCCCCCGCCATCGGTTCCACCGCCTCGAACCTGTGCCGATGCGCGAGGTCGTTCAGCTCTTTCTGGCTCTTCACGTTCACGCCGATGCTGCCCGGCGTCAGCGCGATCTTCATGCGGCGAGGACCGCCTTCGACCGCGCCACCGGGAAGCGCAGCCGAAACGGCCAGGGTGGAAGCGGCGGTCGTGAGGAGAAAATCGCGGCGGGTCATGACGGACGCTGTTCCAACCGCAGGCCGCTTTCAACCGGAGGATTGGCCGTAATCCGGACTCATGCAGTTGAAGAACGAGCCGCGAAGCGGCCTTGGCAAGGTAGGGCAGTGCATCCTGCCTGCCCATGATGAGGCCGAGCTCCAGGTGGCATCCCTCTACAACCAGTCAGAAGATATTTATCTACGAAGGACTCGAAGACGGACCGCGCATGGAGCGCTTGGTTTTCGTCCGCCAGCCTGGCGTTCGATTCGATGTTCCAGTGTTGGGTGTTGGGTGTTCGACGTTGCTCCAAGGAAGCACCCACTGGCCGGGCGCGGACGCCCGGCCTACTTGCCCGCCGCCTCCGCCTCGTAGGACTTCAGCCGACGGTCGATCAGGAAAGGCCCGAAGGGCAACAGCGCGCTGAGGAACACGAACGCGACCCGGCCCAGCGGCCACTTGGCGACGAACAAGGCCATGACCAGGAGCGCACCGACGACGAGGAAGATGACGCCGTGCGCCATCCCGACCACCTTCACGGCGAGAGGAAGACCCGCGAGATACTTCAACGGCATGGCCACGAAGAGCAGCAACAGGAAGGAGACGCCCTCGATCAGGGTCCATTTCCGCAGCTGAGAAACGATTTTGTGGGCGGTGGAATTCATGACGGCGAGACTGGTAGACCCGCACGAAAGGGAACTCAAGCGACACGTCGCGTCCCCGTGCCAGGCCGATGCGTGGGAAGCCAGTTTTTGACCTTGGGGCCCGTCGCGAACACTCTCTGCCGATGATTGAAGTCCCCTCCGGCCATCCAGAGTCCCTCGGTCCCGTCACGGCTGGCGTTCCAAAGCGGTTCAAGAAGCACAGGCCGTCGAAGCTCGATGCCGCGACCAAGCCGGGCGTGGCCGAATCGGCGGCGGCCCCGGCGGCGGAGTTCAGCTTCAACCTCAAGCCCCACGAGATCGCGAAGCACCTCGACCGTTTCGTCATCGGCCAGCGCGAGGCGAAGAAGGTCCTCAGCGTGGCGTTGTGCGACCATTTCCAGCATGTCCGGATGACGTTGGAGGGGCTGGCCGCGCCGTTCTACCAGAAGCAGAACGTGCTCCTGCTCGGGCCCACCGGCGTGGGCAAGACGCACCTGATCCGTTCGGCGGCCGAGATGATCGGCGTGCCCTTCGTGAAGGCCGACGCGACGAAGTTCAGCGAGACCGGCTACGTCGGCGGCGATGTCGACGATCTCGTGCGCGACCTGTATCGCCGCGCGGGCAACAACGTGAAGACGGCCGAGCACGGCATCATCTACCTCGACGAGGCGGACAAGCTGGCGACACGGGGCGAAGGCGGCGGGCGCGATGTCTCCGGTCGGGGCGTGCAGACGAACCTGCTCAAGCTGATGGAGGACGGCGACGTGCCCCTCGTCTCGCCCAACGACATGACGGGCCAGCTCCAGGCCGCGATGTCGGCCATGCGCGGAGGCGGTGCCGCCGCGCCGGAGGTGATCAACACCCGCCACATCCTCTTCATCGTCAGCGGCGCCTTCTCGGGCATCGACCAGATCATCCGCGACCGGCTGATGGGGACCGGCCAGACGAAGGCCGCCAAGCTGCAGAACGTGGACCAGCTCTACCAGCAGGCGTCGACGGCGGACCTCGTCACCTACGGATTGGAGCCCGAGTTCGTCGGGCGTCTGCCCGTGCGGGTCGCCTGCCACGGTCTCGATGCCGACGATCTCTTCGACGTGTTGCGGAAGAGTGAGAGCAGCCTGGTCCACCAATATGAACGCGCTTTTGGAGCCTACGGGATCCGCTGCGAGTTCAAGGACGAAGGCCTGCGTGCGATCGCCCAGATGGCCAGCGGCGAGAACACCGGCGCCCGTGGCCTGATGACCGTCTGCGAACGGGTCTTCCGCGATCTCAAGTTCCGCCTGCCCAACAGCCGCGTGAAGAAGTTCGCGGTGACGGCGAAACTCGTCGAAGCACCGACTGATGAACTGAAGCGGCTGCTCAAGGCGACACCCTCCTGAGACGGACGATGCAGCCCCAGGTCGGGCGGGCTTCCAGCTTGACCAGTCCAGCCAAGGATTCCCGCATCACCCGATGTCCAGATGGGCACGGATCGTCCGGTGTCCATCGAACCCTGCCTAAGAGCTTGTCCGAAAAGTCATGGGACGCTTGGAATCAGGCGAGTCTGTTGAGCATGAGGCGTATCATGGCGATGTAGATCCAGGCTGTGGCGCT
>JAYTUE010000153.1:0-22891 GCA_043744715.1 Verrucomicrobiota bacterium
TTCGACTACGTTGAAAAATACTACAACCGCGTGCGCACCCACAGCGCGCTGGGCTACCAGACACCCGTGGACTTCGAGAACCAACTCAACTAAAACACCATGCGCCCCCACCCCCAAGGTGTCCATCAATCCGGGTTAAGACCAAACAGGGCTGAAGACATCGGCTTCGCCGGAATCGCTTCGTGGAACTGTCGGGTCTGAAGCCATGTTTGATCGTCACGCCAGCACCTTGCGGCACGCGGTCTGGAGAGCTTTCAGGTTCGCCTCCGACTTGGCCTCGATGTAGCAGCGGATCATCGGTTCGGTGCCGCTGGCGCGGAAGGCGACCCATTCGCCGCCGGGCAGGAGGAACTTGTAGCCGTCGGTGGTGATGAACTGCTGGACCTTGAACTTGCCGACCTTCTCCAAGCCCTTCGCCAGCGTGTCGAGGATGGCCTGCTTGCGTTCGGGGGCGACCTTCACGTTGATGCGGTCGGTGAAATAGGGGCCGGTGGTCTTCTCGATCTGCTTGAGGATCTGGCCGAGGGATTTCTTCTCCGTGGCGACGAGTTCGGCCATGAGCAGGCAGGCGAGGATACCGTCCTTTTCGGGCACATGACCCTTCACGCTGAGGCCGCCGGATTCTTCGCCGCCGACGATGATCGGTTCGGACTCCATCAACGCGCCGATGTATTTGAAGCCGACCGGGGTCTCGTAAACCTTCACGCCGAGCATGGCGGCCACGCCATCGACCTGATGGCTCGTGGGCACGGTGCGGACGACGGCGCCAGTCCAGCCACGGTTTTTCTTCAGGTGGTAGAGGGCGAGGGCGAGGATCTGGTTCGGGGTGAGCCAGGTGCCGCTCTTGTCGGTGACGCCGAAACGGTCCGCGTCGCAATCGAGCCCGAGGCCGAGCTGGATCTTGCCCTTGCGGACGAGCGCGCTGACTTCCTCCATGCCTTCGGCGTTGGGTTCCGGATGATGGCCGCCGAACATCGGATCAGGCTGGGCGTTGAAGACGGTGACGGTCGCGCCGTTCTCCTTCAGCAGTTCATCGAGGTAACCGGCGCCGGTGCCATACATGAGCTGCACGCCGACCTTCAGCTTGGCCTTCTTGATGGTGGCGAAGTCGATGAACTTGCGGAGTTCCTTGAAGTAGTCGGGCTTGGGATCGATCTCCTTGCACTGGTAGGTGCCGACGACGGCGGCCTTGAAACTCCAGCCCTTGGCTTCGAGGACCGCGACATTGGCCTCGATGGGTTTGGTCACGTCGGTCGTGGCCGGGGCTCCGTTCCACGTGGAGAATTTCAGCCCCTGATACTCGGAGGGATTGTGGCTGGCGGTCATGTTGATGCCGCCGATGGCCTTCCGGGCGCGGATGGTGTGGGCGATGACCGGCGTGGGCGTGGGCCGGTCGCAGACGAGCGGGGTGATGCCGTTGGCTTCGAGCACCTCGGCGGCGGCGAGGCAGAATTCCTTGCCGAGGAAGCGGGTGTCGCAGCCGAGGATGAGGACGGGCTTGCGCTTGGAGACTTCGGACGCGGGGTTCTTGCGCTCCGCGTTCAGGTAGTCGGCAATCGCCTGGGTGGCGAGGCGGACGTTGTCGAAGGTGAAGTCACGGGCGATGAGGCCGCGCCAGCCGCTGGTGCCGAATTTGATGGGGGAGGACATGGGAGAGTTTCTGGTGGTGGATGCCGGATACCGGATTCCTGATGCCCGATGTCAGAGACGGTGCTGATAGCCAAACCGGTATCCGGTGTCTGGCATCCGTCCCGGCGCTTCCGCTACTTCTTCCAGTCGAGTGCGCCCTTCTTCAGCGCGTAGATGTAGCCGACGAAAAGGATGCCGAGGAACGACATCATCGCACCCAGGATGTAGAACCCGTGGGTCACGAGCATGTCCTTGTAGACGGCCGCCCACGGATACATGAACACGACCTCGATGTCGAAAAGCACGAAGAGCAGCGCCACAAGGTAGAACTTCACCGAAAGGCGCGTGTTGCCTTCGCCGATCGGCAACATGCCGCACTCGTAGGGGATGTTCTTGGTGGGCGTGACCTTTCCAAGCCTCGCGGCGAGGAGGCCGACGACCTTCGAGAGGACCAGGTTGGCGACGGCGAAGCCTACGGCGACGAGCCCGAGGATCAGGATGGGAATGTATTGCTGAAGCTGCTGCGATTCCACGGGGGCGAATAAAGTGACCGGAGCGGGCCTTGGCAAGGGGAAAGCCCGGCGTGGGGGAATTGTGCCGGCCGCATTGCATCCGCGCGCAGGCTGGGATACTTACGCTCGCGTGCAGCCCGAGCCGTCATTGCTTTTGCTCGTTCCCGCCTACAACGAGGAGGAACGGATAGGCCCGACCCTGCGCGAATTCGCCGCCTACTTCCGCGACCACTACCGCGGTCCCTTCAAGCTGATCGTCGTCCTCAACGGCTGCCGCGACAACACGCTCGGCGTCGTGCGGGAAGTGGCGAAGGAGTTTTTCTGGGTGGGGGCGCTCGAGTTCAAAGAACCCATCGGCAAGGGCGGCGCGCTCATCGAAGGCCTGCAACTCGCGCCGTTGGCCGATCTCATCGGCTATGTCGACGCCGACGGCGCGACTTCACCCGAGGCCTACATCAAACTCGTCCGGCTTTGCACCGACACCGACTGCGTCATCGGGTCGCGTTGGCTGCCCGGCGCGAAGCTGCACCAGTCGCAGCCGTGGCTCAGGCGCTTCGCCAGCCGCTGCTTCCACGCCATCGTCGAGGCGCTGTTCCACATGCGGATCAAGGACACCCAATGCCCGGCCAAGGTCATTAAACGTCCGGCCATCGAGAAGGTGCTGCCGCGTCTGAGCGCAGCCGACCTCGCCTTCGACGTGAACCTGCTCTACTCGCTCAAGCGCGCGGGCTTCAGCGTGAAGGAAGTGCCGACCGAATGGACCGACAAGGCCGGCTCCAAGGTGACGAAGACGCTCTTCCGTTCCTCGTTGACCATGTTCCTCAGCGTCGTGCGGCTGCGGCTGATCTACTCGCGTTTCTACAAGCGCCTGACGTGGCTGCGTCCGGTGGAAGCGTGGCTGTTCATGAAGCTCCGCGCGCCCTCGCCGCGCCGTGAAGCCGTCACCACGCCCGACCATCCGGAGGTCGCCGCCACTCCGCCGCTCAAGCCGGGTTGAAGCGGATACCGCTCAGGTTCCCGCGGGCGCGGGAGTTCTGTTCTGCCGCAAGGTGAACAATGCCGTGACCGCCAGGGCGGTGGTCGCCGCAGCGCCCATGGTAAGGATGATTTCCTGGGGCGAACGGTTGAAGTAGCGCAGGGCGACCCAATAACCCGCGACAACCGCGAGGAGCGGAAGGACTACCGCGTAGCGTTTCCGGGCCAGGAGATTGTTCAGGAGGACGTTCGCGAGCGTTAGCGGGACGAGGCACCAGACGTAGACCGGCACCAGCGGAGCCGCCGAAGCCGCCAGTTTTTTCCCCTGCAAGGCCAGCAGAGGAACCGACGGAAAAAGGGTGCACGCCAAAGCCGCTGGAGCCGCTACGGCCAAGGTCGCAGCGACCGCCATGAAAAGAATGCGCCGGTCTTCGCCGGTGGCCGCCGAACCGATGATTTTGGGGAACATCACGATGACCAACGGCGCGGAAACCCACATGACGATGCGTCCCACCGTGCCGGCGGCGCCGTAGAGGTCGCTGCCCTCCGTGCTCAGGAATTCGCGGGCCGCCCATTGATCGAGCGAGAAAAGAAACGCCGACGCGGCTAGGCCGCCGGTCAACGGCCCCGCGTCCTTCAACCAGCGCTTCAGGTCGAACGAGCCCCCGCCGAGCCGCCACACGGGCCGGCTCGCGAACAGCAGCGGGATGAATCCCGCGAGCAGTCCGAAGAAGACGCCGCAGATGGCCCAGCCGGCGCTGGCCCCGATCATCGTCACCGCGAACCAGGTGATGCTGAGCCGTCCGGCCCCGCCGATGATCGCGGCCCAGCCGGCCGTGAAGAAGTCCTGCCGCCCCTGCACGATTCCCTGGATGATCGGGCTCAGGAGCTGGAGCAACAGCGTCGGCGCGAGCCAGAACAACGCGAGTGAGCTGGTCAGCTTGAACTTGTCCATGACCCATCCGCGTCCGGCGAAGATCACCAGACAAACGAGCAACCAGTAGCAGACCATGGCTCCGGCCACCCGTTTCGCCGCTGCGCCGACGTCTTTTCTGGCCTCGTCCGTGGATGCGGCCGCCGTCATCTGCATGAACGCGGCCGCCAGCCCGAGGGCCGGCCAGGTCAGGGCCGTGAGGGAATTCAGGACGGTGGTGAAAAGGCCATAATCCCCGGACACGTCCATTCTGCCGGCGATCCTGTGAACGAGGGCCAGCAGCCCGCCGCCGGCCAAAGAGGCGAAGAGCATCCACGCGCTTTGCCGGAAGAAGGAGGATCGGATCACGGGAGGCTGCGGAGAAATTTCACCAGCACTGCCCGGGCGCGCTCCAGTTCGGAGATGGCGACCCATTCGTCGGCGGTGTGGGCCTGGGCGATGTCACCGGGTCCAAAGACAATCGACGGCGTCCCGGCGTTCGAGAAGACCGAGGCGTCGCAGAAGTAATGGACCCCGAGCGACTGCTTTCGCTGCGCCGCTTTGAGGAAGAGTTGGACGAGGGGAAGCTTCGCGTTGGTCTCCATCGGCAGGCAGGGCGCGCCTTTCGTGTCGGTCATCGTCACGGCCAGGCCGTGCTTCTTGAATAGCGCCGCCAGCTCGCGACGCACGGTGGTCTGGGTTTCGCCCAGCAACGTGCGGCGATCAGCTGAAATCTCGCAGAGATCCGGCACGATGTTCGGCTGGCGGCCACCGCGGATGCTGCCGACGTTGATCGTCGGGCTGCCGAGCAGGGGATGCGTCCGGGCTTTCAGCGAGGCGGCGTAGTCCGTCTCCAGCAGCTGGACGACGCGCGCCATTTCAAGAATGGCGTTGCGGCCGAACGACGGCGTCGCGCCATGGGCGGCCACGCCTTTGGTCGTGAGCTTGAGCCAGAGGTCGCCTTTGTGGGCGGAAACCACTTCGCACAATGTCGGTTCACCCACGATGGCGAGGTCCGCCTTGAACTTGGCCTTGGCCAGAGCGCGCGAGCCGGACTGGTTGTTCTCCTCGTCGATCAGGCCGGTGAAAATGATCTCGGTCTGTGAAGGCCGGTTCTTTCCTGCGGCCACATCCAGCACTGCTCCCAGCATGGCGGCGATGGAGCCCTTCGTATCACAGGCACCACGGCCGTGAAGGCGTCCATCCTTGAGCACCGGCTTCAACTGGGAACCGGACGCGCCCACCGTATCCATGTGCGGCGCGAGGACGATGCGGCGACGAATCCGGCCGCGCGGGGTCAGGCGGATGATCACGTTGTCGCGATCGGGGAGCACCCGGCTGAGCTGCACGTCCAAGCCGGCATTGGCTGCGGTGCGGACGAGGAATTCGGCGACGAGTCGTTCGCCCGCCAACGTGCTGCCCGGTTCGACGAACGCTGGATTCACGCTCGGCAGGGCGATCAGTTCGGAGAGGAGTTTGACGAGGTCGGTCATGCGGCGCGCGGCGGGAGCTTGCGTGGCCCCAGTAGGCGACGGAAGCAAAGTTTGTCCGGGAGATCGGCCTGCGCTACCCGGCTCTCTCCGTTCACTTCTGCTGCCGGAACCATTCCACGAACAGCCGGATGCCTTCCTCGATGCCGACCTTCGGGTCGTAGCCGAGATGTTTTCGCGCCTTGGAAATGTCCGCATAGGTCAGCGGCACGTCGCCGGGCTGCTGGGGGTGCCGCTCGATGATGGCCTTCTTGCCGAGCGTTTGTTCCAGCACCTCGATGAGCCGGGCGAGCGTCACCGTGTGGCTTTCGCCGAGGTTGAAGATCTCGTAGCCGAACTCGCGGTTCGTGCAGGCGATGACGCCCGCCACCGTGTCGCTCACGTAGGTGTAGTCGCGCGCCGTCGAACCGTCGCCGAAGACGGGCACCGGTTTCCCGTCCTCGATCAGCCGGGCGAACTTGTGGATGGCTAGGTCGGGACGTTGCCTCGGCCCGTAGACGGTGAAGAAGCGGAGCATGGCGATGTCCATGCCGTAGACGTGGTGGTAGACGTGGCCGAGCGCTTCGCAGGCCAGCTTGCTCGCCGCATACGGGGAGATGAGCCGTTGCGTCGGATCGTTTTCGGAGAACGGCACCTTCTTGTTCACGCCGTAGACCGAGGAGCTGGATGCGATGGTCACCTTCTTGATCCCGCTGTGGTGCGCGGCTTCGAGGAGATTCACCGTTCCCTCCACGTTGATCTGCTGGAAGGACTCCGGCTCCATCAGGCTGGGACGCACCCCGGCCAGCGCGGCGAGATGGATGACCTGGTCGAATTTGACGTTGCGGAACAGGTTCCGCAGCGCCGTCGGTTCGGCCAATTCACCGAGCACGAAGGTGAAGTCGCCGCCCGCCGCCTTGATCTCCGCAAGGTTCCGCTCCTTCGCGGCCGCCGGGTAGAAGGGATGCAGGTTGTCGAAGGCCCAGACCGCGTGGCCCAGGCGGAGCAGTTCTTCGCAGACATGGGAGCCGATGAAGCCGGCGCCACCGGTGACGAGGAAGTTCATGGTCACGGGCTACTGGAAAGCATGGGCGGCACCAAGCCCAATCCTTCGGCAACGTGGCGTGTGCTGTCTTTCGATTCCGCTCTTGCACGGTCGCCAGACGCTTCTTAAGTTGCCGGTGCCTTTTCCCGGTGCCGACATGGCGAAATTGGCAGACGCGCTAGACTCAAAATCTTGTTCCCTTACGGGAGTGTGGGTTCGACCCCCTCTGTCGGCACCAATCTTTCCTCCGCAGGATCTCTTCAGCGGAATATCACCGAGGGAACGTGATTCGCTTCTCGATCCGCGCCACGCCGGCCACGTCGAACAACTGAACCAGCACCGATGGACCGCTCGTCCGCCAGTCGATGGTGATCATGCCGACGTTGTTGCCGTGGTAGGTGGGGCCGTCGCGGAAGCGGTTCGGCGTCGGCGTGCCGCATTTTCCGACGAGCAAATCCGTGAAGCGTCGTTAGGCTGCCGCCACTCACCATGAATTGCCATCCACTCTTCAACGACACCCCGTCCCGGACCCGCCGTGAATTCGTAGGCCTCTCCCTGGCTGCGCTGGCCGGCGCGGGCCTGGCCTCCCTCGTCCATCCGCTGGGCGCTGCGGAAGGGGCGGCCAAGCCGAACTCGAAGGTCAATGGAGTGCAGATCGGGATGAACGTGCCCTACAGCTTCGGCAGCGGAGTCATGACCGGCGACGAGATTCTCCTGAACTGCGTGAAACTGGGCCTGAGCGGAGTGGAACTGCGGACCCAGCCCGTGGAGGCGTTCCTCGGCGTTCCGGCCGAGCTCATCAGCCCCAAGAAGAACGTGGCTCCCGGCAGCGCGGCCGCCACGGCCGAGCAGCTGCGGCAATGGCGCAAGTCGGTATCGATGGACCGGGTGAAGGAGTTCCGCAGCAAGTATGAGACGGCCGGAGTGTGGATCGAGATCGTGAAGGTGGACGGCATCTTCAAGATGTCCGACGACGAACTGGACTACGCCTTCACGCTGGCCAAGGCGCTGGGCGGGCGCGCCATCTCCAGCGAGATTTCAAAAAAGGACGATGACCTCAAACGCATCGGGCAGTTTGCCGACAAACACCAGCTGCACGTCGGGTATCACGGCCATGCGACCACGAATCCGGAGCACTGGGAGAAGGCGTTCTCCTTCGCCAAGTTCAACGGTGCGAACGTGGACCTCGGCCACTTCGTCGCGGGCAACAACACCTCGCCCGTTCCGTTCATCGAGAAATACCACGAGCGCATCACCCATGTGCATGTGAAGGACCGCAGGATGCAGAACGGACCCAACACGCCGTTCGGCGAAGGCGAAACGCCGATCAGGGAAGTCCTCCGGCTGATCCGCGACAACAAGTGGCCCATCCAGGCCACGATCGAGTTCGAATACAAGATCCCCGCCGGCTCCGACCGCATGACCGAACTGGCCCGCGCCATCCGGTATTGCCGCGAGGCGCTGGTGTAGCGGCAATGCCTGTGGCAAGCCCCGTCCCGCTGCGTGAAACTCCAAAGAAGCCCCTCGTAAATCCATGAGAACCAAGACTTCTTTCCTCGCTGTTTTCAGTGGGTGGGATCGTCTCCGGCAACCCGGAGGGATGGGTTCCTCCTTCCACTCCAACCCACTGAAAACAGCGAGGAACCCATTTTTCTCAGTGAACGCAGCGGCGGCTTGGCCGGAGCCTGCGGACTAAAATTTGAGCACCTGTTGCCCAGGTATTCAGGAACGGTTTTCCCGGCCATCCCTGGTGACGACATCTTCCCGGCCATGAACCTCGAACAACGCACGCTCGACCGGATTGCCGCGAAGTTCCCCGCGACGGAACACGGGGCCGTCGCCGCGCTCCTGGGCCGCGTTTCGTTCGTTGCCGGGGGCGGGACCTTTGGCCAAGCTTTGATCTCCCTTTCATCCATCGAGGTTTCCCACGAATGAACACATCCCACGGATCCAAGCGGACGGGTAAATCCTCCAAGCCGGTGGCGCCCCGCTACCTGACCAAGTCCCGCTTCAAGCTCGGGATGGAATGTCCGACCAAACTGTTCTACACGCGCAAGGAGGCCGAATACGCCAACGAGAACCTGGAGGACAGTTTTTTGGCGGCGCTGGCCGAGGGCGGCTTCCAGGTGGGCGAACTGGCCAAGCAGTATTTCCCCGGTGGCACGGAGATCGAGACGTTGGACTACGAGGAGGCGCTCGCGCAGACCAACGAACTTCTCCGGCAGAAGAATGTCGTCATCTACGAAGCCGCCATCCGGTTCGGCAACCTCTTCATCCGCGCCGACCTGCTGGTGAAGAAGGGCGACGTGATCGACCTGATCGAGGTGAAGGCCAAGTCATTCGACTCCACATTCGACTCCGGGGAAGAGAGTCCGTTCATGGGCCGGAAGGACGGGATCAAGTCCGCGTGGAAACCCTATCTCTACGACGTCGCGTTCCAGAAGCACGTCATCGTCGGCGCATTCCCCCAGTTCAAGGTGCGGGCCTCCCTGATGTTGGCCGACAAGGCGGCCCAGTGCCCGAGCGACGGCCTCCACCAGAAGTTCCGCGTGGCGAAAGGATCGAACGCAGCCGGCCGGTTGAACCGCCAGCATGTTGTGGTCAAACCCTTGACGGCGGTGGAGCAGAAGAACCGGATCCTCTGCCAGGTCGAAGTCGACCGCGAATGCGACGTGATCTTCGCCACGAAGCTGGCGGTGGAACAGGGGCCGACCGGTTTCATCGAGCGGATCGGATGGCTGGCCGACCACTACGAGCGCGACGCGAAGATCCTCAGCCGACCAGCGCCCGTGTGCGGCGGCTGCGAGTTCAAGGCCACGCCGGAGGAGGAGGCCAAGGGCCTCAAGAGCGGATTCAAGGAATGCTGGAAAGCCGCCTTGAAGTGGAAGGACCGGGACTTCGAGGCGCCCAGCGTGCTGGACATCTGGAACTATCGCGGCAAGGCCCGCTTGATGGATGAAGGCCGCATCGCCATCGGCGAGGTGACGCAGGAGGACATTTCACCGGAAGGGGACGACAAGGCCGGCATCTCGGCCAGCGATCGCCGGTGGTTGCAGGTGGAGAAGGCGCAGAAGAAGGACGACACCATCTGGATCGACCGTGAGGCCCTTCGCCGGGAGATGGCCAAGTGGAAGTTCCCGCTGCACTTCATCGATTTTGAAACCACCCGCGTCGCGATTCCTTTCAACCAAGGCCGGCATCCCTACGAACTGGTGGCGTTCCAGTTTTCCCACCACATCATGCAGGAGGACGGACGGATCGAGCACCGGGGCCAATACCTGAACACCGAGCCCGGCTACTTTCCGAACTACGACTTCGTGCGCGCCCTCAAGCGGGAACTGGAGGACGACCAGGGTTCCATCTTCCGCTACGCGACGCATGAGAACTCGACGCTCGTGGCCATCGACCGGCAGATGGCCGAGGACCCGGCCCCGCCGAAGGACCGGGCGGCCCTCTCGGAGTTCATCCGTTCGATCACCGTATCGTCAGGCGACGCCGCGAACCCTTGGAAAGGGGACCGCAGCATGATCGACCTCTGCGAGATGGTGAAACGGTTCTACTACGCGCCGTCCACGAACGGATCGAACTCGATCAAGCAGGTGCTGCCGGCGGTCCTGAACAGTTCCGCTTTCCTGCAGGGCAAATTCTCGAAGCCTCTCTACGGCGCCAAGGACGGCATCCTGAGCAGGAACTTCGCGGACCAACGCTGGATCAAGGTCGAGGACGGCAGGGTGGTGGATCCCTACAAGCTGTTGCCGAAGCTGTTCACCGACGTGTCGGACCACGACCTCAAACGCCTGAACGATGACGACGAACTGAAGGACGGCGGCGCCGCCATGACGGCCTACGCCCGGATGCAGTTCGAGGAGATGGACCAGAAGGAACGCGACCAACTGCAGGCGGCCCTGCTGCGCTACTGCGAGTTGGATACCTTCGCGATGGTGCTCATCTACGAAGCGTGGCGCGAGGAGGTCGGGTGAGGCCGGGCCTCCTTGGCCGTTATCGGCTCAACGACACGCAGACGATTTCCTGGTCGTTGCGCGCGTAGATGGACTTGTTGGCGAAGGCGGGGTGCGACCAGACGACGGGGCGGCCGGGATCGTGGTTCACGGGATCAAGCAGGTGCGCGCGGCTGAGTTCCCCGTATTTCTCGGGCGTGAGTTTCGCGATGATCAGGTCGCCCTTCTCGCTGAAGATGAAACTGCGGTCGCCGTTCTTCACGATGAAGGCGTGGCCCCAGCGCGTGGATTTGCCGCTGGTCGGCGCGAAGGTTTCCCAGAGGCGCTCGCCCGTCTCCAGCTTCAGGCAACGGAACTGGCCATAGCTGCACGGGCTGTAGATGTGGCCGTCCTCGATCAGCGGCGTGGCCATGACGCTGTGCAGTCCGTCGGTGTCCATCTCGCTGATCTTTTTGCTCTGCCAGACCACCGTGGGCGTCTCCGCCCCGACGCGCAGGAGCAACGATCCGTTGTAGAACGAGGTGAGGAACAGCAGGTCGCCCACTTTGCGGGGGCTGGGAATGGTCATGCCCGCGCGAACCGCCGGCGTGAGCGGATGCGTCCAGAAAACCTTGCCCGTCTCGGGATCAAGCGCGTTCACCGCCTGGGGATGCCAGATGATGAGCTGCCGCCTGCCGCCGAACTCGTAGATCATCGGCGGCGCATAGCCCGGCTCTTTCGCGGTAAGCGCGCGCCACAGTTCCTTGCCGGTGTCCTTGTCGTAGGCCACGGCCACGCTGCCGTCGCCGCCCGCGAGGCAGATCAGTTTCTTCCCGTCCACGAGCGGATGTCCGGCGAAGCCCCACAGAGGAGTCTTGATGCCGAACTCCTTCTTGAAATCGTGCGACCAGAGAAGCGTGCCCTTCTCCGCGTCGAGGCAGACGAGATTTCCTTCGCTGCCGAGCGTGTAGACCTTGCCGTCCGCCACCGCCGGCGTGACGCGCGGGCCGGATGCGTAGCTCACGGTGTAGGCGGCATCGTATTCGTGCCGCCAAAGGATCTTCCCATCGGCCTCGTCGAGGCAAAGGACGCGCTCGTTGCCGGGAATTTCCCCTCGCGCGAAGGCGTTCGTGGGATTCTTCGCGCCCGTCGCAAGCTGGCGATCCATGACATACACACGGCCCTTCGCCACCGCCGGCCCGCTGTAGCCGCCGCCGATGGGTGTGCGCCAACGGAACTTCAAACCGTTCGTCGGCAGACTCTCGACGATGCCCGTCTCACGCCACACGCCGTCGCGCTGCGGCCCGAGCCATTGCGGCCAGTCATCGGCGTGGAGGGAAAACGCCAGCGCGAGCATGACAAGACCAAGGCTGTGACGGACGAAGGAACGGTGGGATTTCATTTGTCGGCGGGCATCCGCAATCATTGCAAATGAGGAGCTGCCTTCAGAACAGCTCTGTCAACGGGGCTTTCTCGATGCACTGGAAGGCGATCTTCGCGTCCTTGGCCCAGCCGGGGATGAGTCCCCACCGCAGCTCGTCAACCCGGGGCTTGCCGTCGTCCAAGCGGTTGACCGGCGCGAACTGGCCCGGCGCGATGTTGAACCGGGACTTCTTCAGCTCGATCCGCACCTCGCCCCATTCGAGGCCAATCTCGGTCTGGAGCTTGGCATGGGAATACCGGCCGCACATGCGTCCGATCATGCCTCCCAGGCGTTCCCGGCGCCACCCCGTCCTTCACCCGGCAACGGGAGAGGAAGCACAGCCAGCCAGCAAGATTCTCTCGCGCATCCCGTCCAGCCTTGTCTCGGCTCACAGCCCGCCTAGCTTCCGCACCAATGCTGCGGCGTTGTTTCAGCCTGATCCTGTTGGCCGGATTTCTTTCCGGCAGCAGCGCCGCGTTTGCCGCCGCTCGGGTCGTCATCATTTCGCCGCACAACGAGGCCATCCGGAACGAGTTCGGCGCGGGCTTCGCCAAGTGGCACAAGGAGAAGTTCGGCGAAGAGGCCGTGGTCGACTGGCGGGACGTCGGCGGCACGACGGACGCGTTGCGGTTCGTCCAGTCGGAATTCTCCAAGAAGATCAACGGCATCGGCATCGACATCTTCTTCGGCGGTGGCCCTGAGCCGTATCTGCTTCTGGCCGACAAGGGCTTCGCCGCCGCCTACCAACCTCCCGCCGAAATCATGCGGGGCATTCCGCAGAACCACGGCGGCGTGGAGATCTACGACGCGAAGTTCAAGTGGTTCGGCGCCGCGCTTTCAACCTTCGGCATCTTGCAGAACACGAAGGTCCAGCGGATGGCCAGGCTGCCGTTGGCGGACAGTTGGGAAGACCTAGCGCAACCGGGCTACTTCGGCTGGGTCGGCGCGGGCGATCCTCGGAACAGCGGGACGATGAACACGATGTTCGAAACGTTCCTCCAGTTCTACGGCTGGGAACGCGGCTGGGACCTGCTGGCGCGGCTCGGGGGCAACGTCCGCCACTTCGACCGCTTCTCCTCCCAGACCGCCAAGGACGTGACGCTCGGCGAAACGGCCTACGGACTGGCCATCGATTTCTACGGCTTCACGCAGATCGCGGCGGCGGGAAAGTCCAACCTCTCTTTCACGCTCCCCAAGGACTTCATCGCCTTGAACGCCGACGGCATCGCCATCCTGACCGGCGCACCGAATCTCCAGACGGCGCAGCGCTTCATCGACTACACGCTCGGCGAGGACGGCCAGAAGCTGTGGTTCCTCCAGACCGGACGGCCCGGCGGCGCGGTCAAGGAAGCGATCGACCGCATGTGCGTCCGTCCGGACTTCTACGAACGGTTCAAGGACGATTCGAACATCCAGTATTCGCCCTTCGCCGTGACCAACACCTTCAACTACGACTCCAAGCTCGCCCGCGAACGCCGCGAGGTCGTGGCCGCGTTGATCGGCGCGCTGCTCGTCGACACGCATCCGGAACTCCGCCAGGCGTGGAAAACCGTCATGCCGCTCAAGGGCAACGGCGACCAGTGGAAGCTCCTCGGGACCGTTCCCATCTCCGGCACCGAAGCCCTGCGCCTCGCGAAGAACGAATGGAAGGACCCCGCCGTCCGCAACCGCCTGAAGATCCAGTGGCAGACCTGGGCCCAGGAGAAATACAGGAAGATCGCCAAACACGAATGAAGACGAACCCGCTAGACGCCAAGCTCGAAGGCCAAAGGCCAAAAGCCGAAAGAAGCTCCAAGACCGAAGCGGGTCTCTCCGGAAGGCGACGGCCTTCGCTTCTTCAGGCTTCTGGTTTCCTTCGGCCTTCGCGAATTCGTCCTTCGACCTTCTAATCCCATGCGCGTCGTCATCGAAAACCTGGTCAAGAACTTCGGCGATACCCAGGCGCTCAAGTCGCTCTCGTTCGACATCCGCGACCACGAGCTGTTCTTCCTCCTCGGCCCGTCCGGTTGCGGCAAGACCACGCTGCTGCGCTCCATCGCCGGCTTCTACCAGCCCGATGGCGGCCGACTCCTCTTCGGCGACAAGAACATGGCCGGCGTGCCGCCGCACCAGCGCAACACCGGCATGGTCTTCCAGAACTACGCGCTCTGGCCGCACATGAGCGTCTCGGAGAACATCGCCTACGGATTGGAAGTCCGCTCCGTCAGCCGCGCGGAGAAGGAGCAGCGCGTCCGCGAGGCCCTCGACATCGTGCAGATGACGCCCTACGCCGGGCGCTCGCCCAACCAGCTTTCCGGCGGCCAGCAGCAGCGCGTCGCCCTCGCCCGTGCGCTCGTCATCAAGCCCGACGTCCTCCTGCTCGACGAACCGCTCTCCAACCTCGACGCCAAGCTCCGCCTGGAAATGCGCGACGAGATCCGCCGCATCCACGAACGCACGCGGATCACCACCATCTACGTCACGCACGACCAGAAGGAGGCACTCTCGCTCGCGTCCCGCATGGCCATCCTCCGCGACGGACGCATCGAGCAGATCGGCGACCCGCGTTCCGTCTACCGTGAACCGGCCAACCACTTCGTCGCGGACTTCATCGGCGAATCCAACTGGCTCGACGGCGACGTGATCGGCTCCGATTCCTCCGCACTCACGCTGAAGGCCGCTTCGGGAATCCTGACCGCGTCGGCCCGGACGGGCTTCTCGACAGGCCAGAAGGTTTCCATCGGCATTCGCCCGGAAGCCATCCGCCTCGGCACCGCGCTGGTGAACAACCTCTCCGCCGAGATCGACCAGGTCACCTACCTCGGCGAGATCGAGCAATACCGCCTCAAGCTTGACGGCGGACTCACGGTGAAGGCCTTCGAGCAGAACCCCGTCGAGGTCCGCCGCCCCGGCGAACGCATTGACGTCCACGTCCGCCCGGCCGATGTGCTGGTCTTCCCCGTCGTTTAGGTCGTCTCTTCAACCCAGATGCGGAGCAACGGAAGACATTAGCGCCGGGCGTGAGCCCGTTTCCGAGGCTTCAAACAAAACTGGCTGCATCCGAAAGGATGTGGGCGGCGTTATGAGATTGGAGAGCCGTCAATGACCCGTCGACGCGGAATCGTTTCCGCCACGGGACTTGCAGGCATATCCGGCCCGTAAAGTCTTTCAGACAGCAATGCACCAACAACTCCGACATCAAATAGCCGCGACGCTGCTGGCGTTGTGCGTCGTGGTGTCCGGATGGGTCGGAATCAACCCGAGCCTGCATCGGCTGGTTGAACACGGCGGCCAAGGCCCGGCCCACATGCATCGCGACGGAGCCACCCTTTGGCACGACCACGGCGACGGCCGTCCACACAGGCATGATGCTCCGGTCGAGGTTTCTATTCCAACCACTGCCGAGAGGCTGGAACACGTTTTTCAGTCCCATCCCTTCGGCAGTTTGCCCGTCCGCGAAATTGTAAGCCGCCTGCTGAAACTTTGGTCCGACGACGGCGAATCGGAAGAACCCCACTCAGATCACCGGCATAACAGCCTCGCGCAATCCCTCAGCGATGGTCTGGTTGAATCTGCTTTCACCTGGGACGCTCCGGCCGTTCCTCCGATGCAGTTCTCGCAAGAAGGAACGCCTTCCCGCGACTTCTTTCCGGCTTCGGACTGGTCACCCCACTCGGCCAGCCGCGCGCCTCCCGGCTTCTTGGGCTAGGCGTTCCCCCGACACCTGAAGCGCCCGGTCAAATCGGCGTTTAACCGACGTCGTCTTTCCCGGCTTCAGCCAGCCAGTCGCATCCGGCCGACTCTCTGCGTGTTGTCGTTCCATCTTGCCGGAACAATCCCCACCCCATTCCTGATCCGTGTCGGCGCACTGGCGTCGGCCTTGAACCCATTTGTTCCCATGAAATCCCGATTCCTTCGTCGTTCCAAAAAACTGGTTCCCCTCATCGCTCCGTTCGTGATCGGAACCTCGGCCCTGCACGCGCAGAACGCCGTTGTCGCAACCAATGAAGTCCAGAGCCTTTCGCCTATCGTCGTCACCGGGCGCTCCGACAGCCTGCTGGGCATAGTGGACTCGGCGGGCGTCGGCACCGTCGGCGCGGCGCAGCTCCAGGCCCGGCCCATCATGCGTCCCGGCGAACTGCTGGAGACGATCCCCGGCGTCATCATCACGCAGCACAGCGGCGCGGGTAAGGCCAACCAGTATTATCTGCGGGGCTTCAACCTCGACCACGGCACCGACCTCGCCACGTCGCTCGACGGGATGCCCGTCAACCTGCCGACACACGGACACGGCCAGGGCTATACCGACCTGAACTTCATGATTCCGGAGCTGGTCGAGGCCATCGACTACAAGCACGGCCCCTACTCGGCGGAGGACGGCGACTTCGCCTCGGCGGGCGCGGTGAACATCCGCTATGCGAACACGCTGCCGCAGAACTTCGTCACCCTCGAAGGCGGCAGCTTCGGTTATGCGCGGGCCGTGACCGGCATTTCCTCCAAAGCGGGACAAGGCAGCCTCCTCTTCGGCGGCGAGGCGTATCACAACGACGGGCCATGGATTCGCGAGGACGACTACCGGAAGTTCAACGGCGTGTTGCGCTACAGCCACGGCACCCCGGATCTCGGCTGGAGCATCACGGCGATGGGTTATCACGGGAAATGGAACGCCACCGACCAGCTGGCCCAACGCGCCGTGGACGGCGGACAGGTGGACCGCTTCGGCACTCTCGATCCGACCACGGGCGGCGATTCCCGGCGCTACAGCCTCTTGGCCGAATGGCACCGGACGACGGCAACTTCGACCACTCGGCTCATGGCCTACGGCTTCTACTACGACCTGGACCTGTTCTCGAACTTCTCCTACGTGCTGAACGACCCGGTCAATGGCGACCAGTTCGAGCAGCAGGACCGGCGCTACGTCGGCGGTTTCAAGGCCAGCCACGAATGGCATCAGGAGTGGTTCGGCAAGCCGGTCGACAACACAGTAGGCCTCCAGTTCCGCACCGACAGCCTCCGCAACGGGCTCTTCAGCACCGCCGCCCGGCAGCGCCTCGCCACGACGCGCGAAGACGACGTGCTTCAGGCCAGCCTCGCGCCCTACGCGGAGAACCGCATCCAGTGGGGCGAGAAGTTCCGCACCGTCGCCGGACTCCGTGCCGACTTCTACCACTTCGACGTGGAGAGCGACAACGCGGCCAACTCCGGGGACAAGGGCGACGGCATCGTCAGCCCCAAGCTCAGCCTGATCTTCGGGCCATGGGCGCAGACGGAGGTTTACCTCAGCGGCGGACTCGGCTTCCACAGCAACGACGGTCGCGGCTCCACCACCACCATCGACCCCGGCAGCGGCGCAGCCGTGATACCGGTCGATCCGCTCGTCCGCACGATGGGCGCGGAGGTTGGCGTCCGCACCACGTTCGTTCCCGGCCTCCAGTCCACGCTCTCGCTCTGGATGCTCGACATCGACTCGGAGCTGCTCTTCGTCGGCGATGCCGGCACCACGGAACCAAGCCGTCCCAGCCGTCGCTACGGCGTCGAGTTCGCCAATTATTATTCGCCGACCAAGTGGCTGACCTTCGACGCGGACTTCGCCATGTCGCACTCGCGCTTCCGCGACGAAGATCCGGCGGGCCGCCATATTCCCGGCTCCATTGAAACCGTCCTTGCTGCCGGCGTCTCGGTGCATGACTTGCGGGGGTTCTTCGGCAGCCTGCGCCTGCGCTACTTCGGACCGCGCTCTTTGATAGAAGACAACAGCGTGCGGTCAGGCGAAACGATTCAGCTCAACGCCCGGGTCGGGTATCAGTTCAGCAAGACGTGGACCCTCAGCGTGGAAGTCTTCAATCTGCTGAACCGGAAGGACAGCGACGTGGACTATTACTACGAGTCGCGTTTGCCCGGCGAACCGGTCAATGCCAATCCCAACCTGAACGGCGGCTACAACGACGTTCATTTCCATCCCGTGGAACCGATCGCCTTCCGCGTCGGCCTGACCGCGCGGTTCTGACAACCGTGCTGCCTTAGCAGCCCGCCTTGGCCGCGGACTTGGCCTGAAGCGCCGCGATCATGCTCTCGAAGATGAAGCGTCCGTCGGTCGTGCCAAGCAGGGCTTCGCTGGCGCGGTCCGGATGCGGCATGAGCCCGGCGACGTTGAAGCGGTCGTTGGCGATGCCTGCGATGTTGAGCACGGAACCGTTCGGGTTCGACGCTTCGGTCAGGACGCCGTTGGAGTCGCAGTATTGCCAGAGGATCTGGCCGTTGGCCTGGAGCCCGGCCAGCGTCTCGGCGTCGGCGAAGTAGCAGCCCTCGCCATGGGCGATGGGGATCATCAGCGGCTTGCCGGCGGGGATCTTCGAGGTGAAGGCGGTGCCGAAGTTGTCGGTCTTGATGAAGACCTGCTCGCAGCGGAACTGGAGGTCGCGGTTGCGGATGAGCGCGCCGGGCAGCAGGCCGGCTTCGCAGAGGATCTGGAAACCGTTGCAGATGCCGAGGACCATTCCGCCGTTGTCGGCGAACTGCTTCACGGCCTGCATCACGGGGCTGAAGCGCGCGATGGCGCCGCAGCGCAGGTGGTCGCCGTAGCTGAAGCCGCCGGGAACGATGACGGCATCGACGGCGCCGAGACTGGTGTCCTTGTGCCAGACGAGCCCGGCATTGTGGCCGAGGACGCGGACGGCGTGGACGCAGTCCTGGTCGCAGTTGGAGGCGGGAAATTGGAGGACGGCGAAGTTCATGGTCAGTCGACGATCTCGAGCTTGTAGTCCTCGATGACCGGGTTGCTGAGGAACTTGTGGGCCGCATCGTTCAAAGCCTTGGTCGCGGCGGCCTTGTCCGTGCCGGGAGCGAGGTCGATCTCGATGTATTTGCCGACGTGCACGGCGGCGACGCCCTTGTAGCCCATGTGGTCGAGGGCGCTCTGGACGGTTTTCCCCTGGGGATCGAGGACGGCTTTTTTCGGAGTGATGATGATCTTCGCTTTCATGGTCGTCGGGCGGGGCCCTGCTTCAGAAAGGCGATGTTGGGAAAGGCGGCCCGAACTCGCGAGCGAATTTTCCCTGCATCCAGTCGCATCCAGCCGGCGTAGGACATGGAGAAAGCCGTAAATCACTTCCAGCCAACCGCCATGAAGAACTACATCCCCCTCCTCCAGACCCCAATCCGTCTGGGCCTCGCCGCCCTCGCCACGTTGCCTGCGCTTGCTTCCAGCCATCGTGAAGCCCCCTTGATCACGTCGACGCCGAAGATCGACTGCTCCGACTTCTATGCCTTCAACAGCTACGAGGCCGGACGCACGAACTACGTCACCTTCGTCGCCAACTACATCCCCCTCCAGGACGCCTACGGCGGGCCGAACTACTTCCAGCTCGACACGAACGCGCTCTACGAGATCCACGTCGACAACACCGGCGACGCCCGCGAAGACCTCACCTTCCAGTTCCGTTTCAAGAACACCCCGAGGAACATCTCCCTCGAGATCGGTTCCGGTTCCAGCAAACGCACCAACAGCGTCCCCGTCCTCGCCGTCGGCCAGATCACGGCGGGCAACAACGGCGCGCTGAACGTCGACCAGACCTACACGCTTTCGGTCATCCAGGGCCTGCGCCGGTCCGGCACCGTGACCCCGCTCACCAACTCGGTTTCGGGCGTGTTCACCAAGCCCCAGGACTACGTCGGCACCAAGACCTTCCCCAGCTACGACGCCTACGCCGACCAATACATCTACGAGATCAACCTTCCGGGCTCGACGAACAAGGCCAAGATCTTCGTCGGACAGAAGAAGGATCCCTTCGTCGTCAACCTCGGCGAGACCTTCGACCTCATCAACATCTCCACCAGTCCGCTCGGGCCCGAGGACGCCAACAAGGACAGCCTCCGTTACAAGAACGTCACGGCGCTCGTCCTCGAGATTCCGAAAGACTACCTCCGGGGCGCGGGTGTGAACGGCGGAATCATCGGTGCGTGGAGCACGGCCAGCCTGATCCAGGGCACCCAGACCAACCAGTTGTCGCGCCTCGGCATGCCGCTCGTGAACGAGGTCGTGATCGGCCTCGCCGACAAGGACAAGTTCAACACCAGCGAGCCCAAGGATGACCTCGCGAACTTCGCCGACTACGTGACGCATCCTACCTTGCCCGCGATCATCGAGCTGCTCTACGGCTCGGCCGGAGCCATCGCGCCCACCCTGTTCCCGCGCACCGACCTGGTCGCCGCGTTCGTCACCGGTATCACCGGCCTGAACGCCAACGGCGGCGCGGGCGAGATGCAGCGCCTCAACATGGACATCCCGGCCATCGCCGCCGCGTCGCAGAACCGGCTCGGCGTGATCGCCGGAGACAACGCCGGCTTCCCCAACGGCCGCCGACCCGGTGACGACGTCGTCGACATCGAGCTCCGTGTCGCCATGGGCAAGCTCATCTCCCTCGGCCTCTTCGGCACTCCCGGCCAGGCTCCCGCCGGCAACGCGGCCTTCACCGACGGCGCCATGGTCAATGCGTCGTTCTTCCTGAGCCGCTTCCCCTACCTGCAGACGCCGATTCCCGGATCGCCGAACGATCCATCGTTCCTCGTGACGCCCCAGACCTCTCCCCAGGTCAACGGGCCCTACTCGAACGCCACAGGCACCTACAATCCTGCCACGCGCACGATCACGGTTCCCAAACCCTCGCCGAACACCGGCTTCCTCCGGCTCAAAAGCGAGGCCCCGGTCACGCTCGAAAAGCCGGCCGTCACGGCCACCGATTTCACGGTGAAGATCAAGTAACCGCCCGATTCCTCGTCGTGTGACAGGAAGGCGGATCCCGGGAAAATAAATCCGTGTGCCCCGGGATCCGCCTCAACTTTCAAGGCAGTCTGTCCACGAAGGACACGAAGTTCGTCAGCCTCCGGCCAAGCGGGTCCCCGTTGCTGTGCTTCGTGTCCTTCGTGGACGACTCTTTTAGCTTCTTCCATCTTCGGCTTCGATGTGGCTCCTCCAGTTCCTCCGCTCCGCATGAAACTGCTCTTCAGCATCCTCGCCGGCCTGATCGTCGCGCTGTCGTCTTCCGCCAACACCAGGGGTTTCATTCCCCCGACGGACGACACCATCGTCGAACAGCTTCCCGCAGGTTCGGCGTCCCCGGAGATGCGCCGCGCGCGGGAACTCTCTCGCCAGCTCCGTGCGACACCGGACGATCTGAAGCTCGCCGCCAGGGTTTCCCGCGAACACATCCACAACGCCCGGGCCACGGCGGACCCACGCCATCTGGGCTATGCCGAGGCCGCCCTCCGTCCCTGGTGGACCCGTGACGACGCCCCGGCGGAGGCATTGGTTCTCCGCGCCACCATCAAACAGAGCCTGCATGACTTTGCGGCTGCGAGGAGCGATCTGGATCTCGCCCTTACCAGGGATCCGGCGAATGCCCAGGCGTGGCTCACCCTCGCCACCATCGACACCGTCCAGGGCCGCTACGACGAGGCGCGTCGCGCCTGCATCCAGCTCGCGCGCCTGGGTGAATCCTTCTCGGCCACCGTCGCCGCCGCCGCCATCGCGGGACTCAACGGACAATCCGCCGCAGCCGTCCGCCAGCTCGAAGGACTTCTGGCCCGCAGCGCCGCGTTGCCCGTGGATCAACGTCTCTGGGCGAGCACCCAGCTCGCCGAACTCCAGGCGAGGACGGGAAATCCAACGGAAGCGGACACGCGGTTCCGGGAAGCTTTGAAGCTGGGTGACCCCGATCCCTATCTGCTCGGGGCCTACGCCGACTTCCTTCTTGATCAGAAGCGCCCGGAAGAGGTCATCCGTCTTCTGGCCGACCATGGCCGGCAGGACGGATCGCTGCTCCGCCTCGCCGAAGCCCGCCGGCAGCTCGGCGCCACGGCAGGGACGGGCGGGCTGGATCGCATGACTGCCGAGCTGGGCGCGCGGTTCGACGCGGCGCGGCGACGCGGTGATTCGGTGCATCAGCGCGAGGAAGCCCGCTTCCTCCTGCGGCTCGGCTACGATCCTTCCCGCGCCCTCGCCCTGGCCGTGGAAAACTGGAAGCTGCAGCGCGAACCCGCCGATGCGCGGCTGCTGATGGAATGCGCCATCGCCGCAAACCGGTCGTCCGATGCGACGGAAACGCTGGACTGGATGGCGAAAAGCCGCATCGAGGACAAAGTCCTCTCGACGCTGCGGGACCGGTTGACGACGATGGCCGCAGCCGTCCCCGCCAAGCCATGACCCGCCGATTTCTTCAGGTTCTCCTAACCGTATTGCTTGCCGTTGTCGCCGCCTCGACGGCGCACGCGCACAAGCTCAGCGACGCCTATCTCACCGTCGACATCGCCAACGGCCGCATCACCGGCACCTGCGAGGTCGCGCTTCGCGACCTCGAGATCGTCCTCGCGCTCGACGCGAATCTCGACGGGGCGATCACATGGGCGGAGCTGAAGGCCAAACAGACCAACGTGGTCGGCTACCTTTCCTCACGCATCCGGGTTGAGGCCGACGGCCAGGCCATCCCGCTCGGTTGGGGCGGGCTCAAAATCAGCCAGCACCTCGACGGCAACTACGCCGAGCTGGAGTTGAACGGGGAGATTCTCCCGACCGCCGCGGAGCTGAAGCTGACCTACGGGCTCCTCTGGGAGGAGGACCCGCTGCATCGCGGACTGCTGAACCTCACGGTCGGCACCCACACCACCGCCGCCATCTTCAGCCAGTCGTCGCCCGGCATCACCGTCGACCTGGCAAAGCCTTCCAGCCTGACCCGCTTCGACCAGTTTCTCTTTGAAGGCGTCCTCCACATCTGGAAGGGCTACGACCACATTCTCTTCCTCATAGCCCTCCTGCTGCCGGCCGTGATGGTGCTGAGAATCCAGGGCTGGCGGCCCACCGACGCCTTCAAGCCGGCCGCGATGAACGTGCTGAAGGTGGTCACGGCCTTCACTTTGGCGCACTCGATCACGCTCAGCCTGGCGGCGCTCGACGTGGTCCGGCTGCCCTCGCGACTGGTGGAATCAACGATCGCCCTGAGTGTGATCCTCGCCG
>JAYTUE010000154.1:0-1551 GCA_043744715.1 Verrucomicrobiota bacterium
AGCATCATCGACTGGACCGACCGCGCCACCTGCGTGCTCTTCGGCGACGGCGCCGGCGCGGCCGTGCTGCAGCATCGGCCCGGCGCCCGCGGAATCATCACGACCTGCCTCGCTTCCGACGGCACCAAGGGCGAGTTCCTCTGCATGCCCGGCGGCGGCAGCCGCATTCCCGCGACGACCGAATCCGTCTCCACCCGGCAGCATTTCCTGCGGATGAACGGGAAGGACACCTTCAAGAGCGCCGTAAACGCCATGGTCGCCGTCGGCTTTGAAGCCCTGGAAAAAGCCGGTCTGACGATCAACGACATCAAGCTCGTCATTCCGCACCAGGCCAATCTCCGCATCATCAGCGCGGTGGGGGAACGTCTCGGCGTCTCCGCCGAAAAGACCTTCGTCAACCTCGACCGCTACGGCAACACCTCCGCCGCATCCGTGGCCATCGCACTGGATGAGGCCGTCACAACGGGCCGCCTCGTTCACGGGGATCTCGTCCTCCTGCTCGTGTTTGGAGCCGGCCTCACGTGGGGTTCCGCGCTCATCGAATGGTGAGCCGGTTTTGACCCGGCGCTCGGGCGTGCTACGCTGCATTTGTCCCTATGAGCGCACGAACCCTTGGTGCCTGGTTGCACGGCGTCCCCCTCGGCGGCCAGTCGCTGTCCTTGAACCTCTCCTGCGCTTCGGTCACACGCAGCCCGTCAGGCCTGGAATTCCAGTCCCCTTGGGCCCTGCCCCTTTTCGCCGAGTTGGAGATCGGCATCCAATGTCCGGACCTCGGCCTGGAAGATCATCGCGTCGGTGTCGTCGTCGCCTGCGACCCTCTCGCATCGGGCGGCCACCACGTCTGCCTCCTCTACCTGCCTTCAACCGACACCGCCGTCCCTAGCTCAAATTCCCTGTCCGCCTGATCAATCGGCTGGAAATTCCTCCCGCCGTCCCTACCGTTCCGCACCTCAGCCATGGAAATCTTTCACAAGATCCTCAAGGCGGCCGTGCAAGGCGGGGCCTCCGACATCCACATGAAGACCGGCGCTCCCGTGGTCTTCCGCATCAACCGCCAGCTCATCGACGTGGAGGCGCCCTTCCCGACGCAGGAATGGATGAACAGCGTGGTCCAACAGATCGTGCCGCCCCACAACCGCCTCCGGCTCGATGCCGACCGTGAGACGGACTTCTCCTACCTGGTTCCCGGCATCGGCCGATTCCGCACCAACATCTTCCAGCAACGCGGGACCTGGGCCCTGGCGCTTCGTTTGGTGAAGGCCCAGGTGCCGACCTTCGAACAGCTCGGCCTGATGGAAATCACCCTCAAGATCGCGGAAGCCCAGCGCGGCATCGTGCTAGTCGCCGGAACTACAGGCTCCGGGAAGTCCACGACGCTTGCGGCCATGCTGGAGCACATCAACTCCAACTTCCGCCGCCACATCGTCACGCTGGAAGATCCCATCGAGTTCGTCTTCGAGGACAACCAGTCGGTCATCGAGCAGCGTGAAGTGGGGCTGGACACGCCTTCCTTCAGCGGCGCGCTCAAGTCCGCGCTCCGGCAGGATCCCG
>JAYTUE010000155.1:0-22655 GCA_043744715.1 Verrucomicrobiota bacterium
GGAGTCACTGAGATTCCACGGGAGTTGCCCGTCGGCATCCTCGGTATACATGATGGCCCCGAGGGTGATCTGGCGAAGGTTGCTCTTGCAGGCCGCACCCTCGGCCCTGCGCTTGGCCCCGGCCAAGGTCGGGAGAAGGATCGCCGCCAGGAGGCCGATGATGGCGAGGACCACAAGCAGCTCGACCAAAGTGAAGCCTAGTTCTTCCTTGCGGCGATTCATGGGCATCTCCTGGGGTTACGGGTTGTATTCCGGTTCCTGCGGCAATGGTGCAACAACATGTTTGTATGCCGAACGAGTCCGGGTGGATTGCCCAGGAGACCGAGCAATTTCATCGGCGAACTCCTTCGGACGTCTATTGTTTATCCCTCTGAAGTCTGATCGACAAGGCGTCCGTCTGATGTGCGCTCAAAGGCACACGCGCTTAGGAAATGGCTCCTGGAAACGCCGCTCTGATCACCCGGCCTGTGGGGATCAGTCGCCGATCTGAAAGTTTATCCGTTCATCAGTTGGACTAGGTTTTTAGCAAACCGCTCCACATCCTCCGGCTGGGTGTCCCAGGCGCACATGAGGCGGCAGCCGCCTTTGCCGATGAAGTTGTAGAAGAGCCATCCCTTGGCCCAGAGACCTTCGATGGCGGGCTTGGGCAGTTCCACGAACACGGCGTTGGCTTCGCGGGGGTAGAGGAAGCTGATGCCGGGAATGGCCTTCAACCGCGTCTCCATCAGTTCGGCCATGGCGTTGGCGTGGCGGGCGTGCTTCAGCCAGACGTCGTTCTGCAAGACGCCGACCCACGGCGCGGAGAGGTAGCGCATCTTGGAACAGAGCTGGCCGGCCTGTTTGCAGCGGTAGTCGAACTCGCGGGCCAGGTCCTTGTTGAAGAAGACGACGGCTTCACCGAGCGGAAGACCGTTCTTGCTGCCGCCGAAGCTCAGGACATCCACGCCGACCTTCCACGTGATCTCCTTGGGCGCGACATCGAGCGCGGCGACTGCGTTGGCGAAGCGCGCGCCGTCCATGTGCAGGCGGAGACCGTGTTTCTTGCACGCGCTACCGATGGCCTCGATCTCATCGACGGAGTAGACGCTGCCGACCTCGGTCGACTGCGTGATGCTGACGACGCGGGGTTTCGCGTAATGGATGTCGGTGCGTTTCTTGACCAGCTTCTCGATGCCGGCCGGAGTGACCTTGCCATTCTCGCCCGGCATGAGGAGCAGCTTCACGCCGTTGGAGAAGAACTGCGGCGCGCCGCATTCGTCGACCTCGATGTGGGCCACGTCGCTGGCGAGGACGCTGTGGTAAGACTGGCACATGTGGGCCAGCGAAAGGGAGTTCGCCGCCGTGCCGTTGAAGACGAAGAACACCTCGCAGTGCGTCTCGAAGATTTCGCGGATCAGGTCGGCCGCGCGACGGGTGTATTCGTCGTCACCGTAGGCGCGGGCGTGGTTGGCGTTGGCTTCGGCGAGGGCGTTCCAGGCTTCGGGGCAGATGCCGGCGTAATTGTCGCTGGCGAAGTGGCGGCGCGGAGTGGCGGCGGGTTCCATCGTGGCCGAGATGAAACGGCGGTTGCCCCGTCCAATCCAACTGAAAAACGGCTTCCAAGAGAGCATTTCGCCCCTGCTTTGCGTCCATTCCCCACAAAGGAGGGGGAGTTTTTAGGTATCAACTTGTGTTGGTGTGATTGATTAGAATACAGGATCGTCCACTCCCACGGCAGTGTTGGTAGTTCAAAATTAAATTCATCCTGAAGTGCCCCAATAATTAACATTTATGCGTTCTTACAAGCATCTCCTCCTTTTCGGTGCCGTCGGTGCCTTTGCCGGGAACTCCGTCCGGGCCGATCTGGTCACCGATTGGAACACCCAATTGCTGACCGTGATCAAGGGCGTCACTGGGGAGCCTTCCACCAATCCGCCCAAGGCTTCCTACAACCTCGCGGTCATGCAGACTGCGATCTACGACGCCGTGAACGGTATCAACCGGAGCTACCAGCCCTATTTGGTCAACGCACTGGCCCCGGCCGGAGCATCCGCCGAGGCGGCTGTCAACCAGGCGGCATACCAGGTCCTGAATCAGCTCTATCCCGCAGCCAGCTTTCCATCGATCAACGCGTCGTTCACCAGCTTCTACAACGCGAAGATGGCGACGATTCCCGCCGGAGCGGGCAAGACGGACGGACAGATCTGGGGCGCCGGCGTGGCCTCCCAGATCTTCGCATCGCGCGTGGGAGACGGCTCCACCACGCCGGGTGTCTACAGTGTGCCCGCTGCACCTGGAGTGTGGATTCCTACGCCTGCGGCCTTCGCTTCGCCGCTTCTTCCTGCATGGGGCGACGTCAAGCCCTTCGGCGTGCCAAGCGTCGCGCCGTTCGTGCCTTCCGCACCTCCGGCCTTGGATTCCGCCGCCTACGCCTTGAGCTACAACCAGGTGAAGGATCTGGGTTCTGCGACAAGCCTCTCTCGGACGGCAGACCAGACGGAAATCGCCAGATTCTGGGCCGATGGCGGGGGGACGGTAACGCCTCCAGGTCACTGGAACCTGATCGCGCAGGGCGTGGTCAACGGCGCCGGACTCTCACTGGTCCAGAGCGCCCGCGTCTTTGCCGCGCTCAACATCTCCGGGGCCGACGCGTCGATTGCCGCTTGGGAAACCAAGTATGCCTACAACCTCTGGCGACCCATCACCGCCATCCGGTTAGGGGACACGGATGGCAATGCCGCCACGGACAAGGACGCGGCTTGGACGCCTATGCTCGGCACCCCGCCTTTCCCGTCCTACACCTCCGGTCACAGCACCTTCAGCAGCGCGGCGGCTGCCGTGCTTTCGGAATACTTCGGTTCGTCCTACGCGTTCTCGACTCCATCCCAGGATCCGAGCCTGCCTGTCACCCGCAGTTTCTCCAGCTTCCAAGCAGCCGCTGAAGAAGCCGGACTTAGCCGCATCTACGGCGGCATCCATTTCGATTTCGACAACACCGCCGGCCTCTGGGCCGGTGCGGGAATTGGCGGCCATGTCGTGGAAAACTACTTCGCGCCCGTGCCGGAAGTGACGACGGTCGGGCCCATCGCCGCCGGCGTGATGATGGTTGGCGGGATGGTTCGTCGCCGCCGTCAGACGGACGTGGCCCTCTAGTCCGGGATAAACTCTTCGCAGGGCGGAATGGCGAAAGCTGTTCCGCCCTTTTCCTTTTCTCCGACGAACTCCGACGATGGAGCCCCGCTCTGCGGAACGGATTTCAGAGCTTGGCCGGAAGCTTCGCCCTGAGGGACTCGATCTTCTTTTCTTTGGCGGAGATCTCGGCGGTGAGCTTTGCGGCGGAGCGCTTGTCCTGCGTGGCGAGCTTGTCGCGTTCCGCCTGCTGGGCCGCGAGTTCGTCGCGCAGCCGCTGCATCTCGCCGTAGACTTTGGCGGCGGTGAGGCGGCTCAGCCGGGCTTCGATTGGCGCGACGTCACCGGACTGCGCCCTGGCTTCGGAGAGGTCCTTTTCCGCCGCCGTGATCTGAAGCGCAAGGGCGGGGGGATTCAGGGAAAGTGTTCCGACCGGCTTGCCGTCCTTCGCGTTGAACACGGCCACGTGGCCGAGCCAATCCGCCGTCACGAAGCGTTGTCCATCGTGGGTCAGCGCCACCCGGACGGGAAGGTCGTTGGTGTTGGCGACGGATTTGGTCTTGTTGCCGTTGGCATCCCAGATGGCGGCCTGCCCGTCGCGCCCACAGGTGGCGAACTTGCCGTCCATTCCCCAGTGGAACCCGAGCACGCCCGACGCATGGGGCGTCCACGTCTTCGCCTGCTTGCCCTCGGTCATTTCCCAGAGCTTGGCCGTCCCGTCTTCGCTGGCGCTCGCCAGGACCTTGCTGTCGTTGCGCCATTGGAGGGCTGTGACGCAGGACTTGTGGCCGGCGAGCGAGAAAAGTTCCTGGGCGTTGTCCGGGTCCCAGACGCCGATGCCGCCGTTGCGGTCGGCGCTGGCGAGCTTTTCTCCGTCCGGGCTGAAGGCGAGGGCCGTGACCCAGTCGGTGTGCTTCTTGATCTTGTGGAGCAGCTCGCCGGTCTTGGTGCTGTAGATCTTCACGAGCCGGCCGGGTCCGCCGAGCGCGACCTTCGTCTGGTCGGGGCTGAGATCGGCGGCGAGCGCGGTGTCGTATTCGTCGCCGATGACGGTGATGCGTTCGGAGGTCTCGATGTTCCAGAGGACGACGCGGCCCGACTTGCCGGGAACGCCTCCGCCAATGACCAGGAGTTTTCCGTTGCGGCTGAACTTCACGTCGGAAGGGGAGCCCTCGCTGAAAGGGAGAATGCCGAGGAGATCGAGCGTCTCCGTGTTGTAGAGCAACACCTGCTTCTGTCCCGTGATGGCGATCAACGGGGCCCACGGACTCGTGGCCATCCCGGTCGGAGCCGTGGAGTGCGCCGCCGACGTGACCGGATCGAGGAGGAACTGCGACGGCATGGGCGGCGGCCCGGCGGGCTTGCCGAGTGAAGCCGCGCTGACGCCGAGGTCGATGGACGGTTTCCTGGCGGCGATGGCCTTGCTGCCCGATGTCTCCAGAAGACCGCCGGCGATCCAGCGCCTGATGAGGTCGAGATCCTTGCCGGGGAGTTTGCTCGCCTTGGGCGGCATCTCCGGTTCCTCGGTGTGGTTGACCGAACGGTGGAGTTTGCTGGCTTCCGGATCACCGGAAACAACGACCAAGCCGGACCCGCCGCCGCGCATCAACGCGGAGAAGCTGCTCAGATCTAGGTCACCCTTCTTCTTGTCCGGGTTGTGGCACTTGTTGCAGTTGTTCTCGAAGACCGGGAGGACGTGTTCCTGGTAGGTGATCTTTTCCTGAGCCCAGACGGCGGCGGATGATGCGAGAAGAGCGGCGAAGGAAAGCGTGAGGGAGCGGGGCAACATCGCGCGCTTCAGTGGTTGAAGAGAAATTCCTTGGAGTTGAGCAGCGACCAGAAGACGTCCTGCAGGGCCAGCTCCTTGGACTTCGCCTTGTCCACGAAAACCATCAGCCTGGCCCGTTCGTCCTCGGTGGCCGTGCGGCCGACGCAGCGCATGTAGAGCTCGTCGATGACCTTGGCCGGTTCCTTGAGCTCCTTCACGAGCCGTTTCACCACGAGTGAATTCTGGAGCTTCTCGTTTGTCGCACTGCCGTTGAGGAGGTGCAGGGCCTGCGACAGGTTCGGCTCGGTCTTCACTTCGCAGGAGCAGACGGTCGTGCGGGTGGCGCGGCCGAAGGTCGTCAGGAAATAGGTGTCGACGCTGCCGTCGGCGATCTGCACGGCCCGTGCGCCGCGCGGGAGGCCCTGATATTTGTCCGACGTTTCGGCGACCTGGTTGATGCTGTCGAGCAGGACTTCCGCCCGCATTCGGCGAATGCCGGCGCGGGCGAAGTTGCGGTCGTCGTGCGCGTTCGAATCGTTGGGGCGCGTGGAAAGCTGGTAGGTGCGGGATGTGCAGATGTCGCGGACGAGCTTGCGGAAGTCGTATTGGTAGTCCGTGAACTTCTTCCCGAGCGTATCGAGCAGCTCGGGGTTCACGGCCGGATTGCTCACGCGGATGTCGTCGACCGGTTCGATGATGCCGCGGCCGAGGAAGTGGGCCCAGACGACGTTGGCGAGGTTGCGGGCGAAGAAGGGGTTCTTCGGCGACGCGAGCCATTCGGCCAGGACCGTGCGGCGGGATTCGCCCTTGGCGATCTCGGGAATGTCTCCTCCGAGGAACTTCGGCTTCACCGTCTTGCCGCCGACGGGGTGCTTCACATCGCCGTCCGTGCGGTCGAAGACGATGGTCTCACGCGGGTCTTCGCCCTGCTTGCGGCCGATCTGCGGGAAGAACGCGGCGAAGCCGTAGTAGTCGTTCATCGTCCAACGGTCGAACGGGTGGTTGTGGCATTGGGCGCACTGGATGCGCATGCCCATGAAGACTTGGGCGACGTTCTCGGAGATCTTCAGCGTCTCGCGTTCGATCTGGTAGTAGTTCACCGCCGGGTCCGCGAGCGAACTCCCCTTGGCGGTCAGGAGATCGCGCACGACCCGGTCCATCGGCTGGTTCGTGAGCATCCGTTCGCGGAGCCAGTTGAAGTAGGACAGGGCCGCCTTGGTGCTGACTTCGTCGTTGCGCGAGCGGATGGCGAGGAGTTCCGCGAACTTCATGACCCACAGGTCGGCGAACTCTTCCCGGGCGATCAGCTTGTCGACGAGTTGCTCCCGTTTCCTGGGCTCCTTCGAGTCGGCGAACGCCCTGACTTCGTCGGCGCTGGGCAGCAGGCCGATGATGTCGATGTGGGCGCGACGGATGAACGTCGCGTCGTCGCAGACTTTGGATGGGATGACGCGGAGCTTCTTGAGCTTCGCGTGGACGAGGTCGTCGATGTAGTTGTTCGAGGCGATTTCCGGGAAGACAAAGCCGGCGGCCGGCGGCGACACGACGACCTGGGAGCCGACGGTAAACTCCTCGAACCGCGCGGTGACATAGGCTTCACCGCGTTGGCCGGCCGTGACGATGCCATCCTCGGAAATCTTCGCAGCGACATCGTTGTTGCTCAGGAAGACGGCGAGCGAAGTCACATCGCGGTCGGAACCATCGGAGTAGTGGGCGCGGACAATGAACCGTTGCCTTGATCCGGTCCCGATCAGGACGGTCTGTTGGGGAAGGATCTCGACGCGGACGGTGCGGGCGATGTTGGTGGAATCCTTCTTCGCTCCATCGCGGATCCAAGCGAGGACCGGCGCGTAGAGCGGGCTGTTGGTCTTGAAGCGTTCACCTCCGGTGTGCGGCACCTGGCCCGCGCCTTTTTGCAGCAGCAGGCTCTCCTCGGGCGCGGCGAGGTTGAGGCGTCGGCCGATGAACTCACGGGTCAGCCGGAAATAGTCGCCATCAGGGTCGTAGCCGAAGAGGGAGAGGTGGAACCCATCCTTGCCCCGCGACGTGCCGTGGCAGGCCCCGCTGTTGCAACCGGCCTTGCTGAGGACGGGCATGACGTCGAGGGCGAAGCTGGTCGCAGGATGGTTTGTGGCCTGTTTCACGGCGACGGGCACTTCCACCGTCAGGCCCGCATAACGGACCTTCAGCACCGAACTTCCGTCGGCGAGAGGGAACAACGTGGCCCGGTCGATCCGCGCAAGCTTGGGGTCTTCAAGCCGGAGCTTCGAGGCGCTGGTGACGTCGCGGGTGGAACCGTCGGCGTAGGAGGCTTGGACGACGATGCCCTGCCGGTCGCGGCCGTTGTTGAGGACGACGTTGGTCGGAAAGACGGACATGGTGGCGGGCGTTTCCGGAAACCAGCCAAGCCAGAGGCCGTGAACTTTTTCGCGGACCTTGGCGAGTGGCGACGCAGGTTTCCCTTCGGGAGACTTACTCGCTAGGACAACGGCCAGCGCGGCTCCGAGAACGAGGATGGCCAACGAGCCGACGATCCAGCCGCGACGCGGGCGGCGGCGTGGAACGGGTGCGGCGGCATCGGCGACAACAACGGGTATTTCCAAGGACTGGCCGCAGCTGGGGCAGTTGATCTGGAGGCCGGATTGCGGTGTGTCCGCTTCGAGGTGCTGCTGGCAATGGGGGCAGGCGAACTTCATGGCTGCTTCGTTTTGGCCTGTTTCGCCGCGGTTCCGGCATCGGTGAGCGTCTTCTTCACCGGCACGATGCGAAGGGTTCCTCCAGAGGAAACGGTCTGGCGAACCGCGTCGCCATCGAGGGTGGCTTCAAGAACGCAGCTCAATTGGCGGAATGCGCCCGGAGCCATGTCCTCCGGGATCTTCAGATCGAACACCGCTTCAGGCTGGTCCTTGACCAGTGGAAGGGCCGGGGCCCCGAGTTTTTCCGGGAGGCCCAGCAGCCGGAGTTTGGCGCCGACTGGAAAGGGCCGCTTGTGCTCCAGCTTGCACACGATCCGGGCGGTTTTGCCCGGCTCCGTGGCCAGCGTCTCGACCTTGCCGAGAACAAAGGGTTCGGCGACTTCAAGGGGTGCGAGCTGGGTGGAGGCGTGGAGAGGGCCTCCGTCGACGTTGGCCGTTCCGAGGATGGCGATCTTCCACTGTTTGAGTTCGGCTCCGCCGTTCGCGCTGACCTGGTAGACGATCGAGGTCTGGCCCTTGGGAATCGTCATCTCGGGCTGCGAGGAAATGCCCGGAGGGTTCCAGAGCATCTTGAGGTTGATGGGTTCGTCGAAGCCGGCCTTGCGTTTGGCCACGATGCGGAGATCCAGCGTGCCGCCCTGGACCACTGGGGACCTGGGCTCGATGATCCGCAGGCTGTAAGGCGCGGCCTCGGTCACCGCCACAGGAAAACGTTCCGTGCGCGTGAGGTAGTAGGGCGTGTTGTTCGGTCCGTAGAGAAACTCCAGGTTGTTGCGGAAGCCAGCGGCGATCCCGTTGGTCGAGCGGACGAAGACATCGGCAAGCGTGCCGGCCAGGGCCGCATCGGTCGCCGCTTCGAAGACGACCACCGTCTGATCCTGACGCGGGCCGAACGAAGCCGTCTGCATGGTCACGCCCGGTGGAAGGTTGGAAGCTTCCAGCCCCAACGGGCCTTCGACGTTCAGCCGTCGAACGGCCAGCACCGCCGCATAACGTCCGCCGCGCGGGACGGCGGCGTATTGACGGGTCTGTGAGTCGTTCCGACCGGCAGGGGGCATCGTCAGAGTAAGCGACGGTTCCGAAGGGGTGATCTCCGCGCGGAAGATGAAACCCGGACCGCCCCGCTTGAGGTGGTCGGTGATGCGGAGGAAATAATTTGTCTCATAGGGCGGAATGAAACGCACCGCCGCATCGATTCCGGCACCGTCGTCGTTGGCCGTGAGGATTTCACCCTTGAGGTTCAGCACCTCGACGACCGGATCAATCGGCGACCGGAGGCGCCGGCCGTAAACGGAGACTTCCAGTGCCTTGCCGCGTTGGGCGAAAAACTTGAAGTAGGCGGCGTCGCCCAGGTTGAGCAGCCGTCCATTGAAGCCAAACGGCGCACTCTCCGTGGCGGAAGCGGCGGTTTCACGCGACGTGTTGGTGCCATCGCCCGTGACGTCCGGAAAGGCGGAGACGCGTATCCAATTGGCCGACGGCGATGTCAGGTTGCCGCTCGTTGCGAACAGCGGGAAATGATCATCTGCGGTGGTGGGAAGGGTTTCTGAAAGCAGGAACTTTCGTCCAACCGAGTCGGCCATTTCGAAGGAAAGACGACGCCCCGTCTGTCCGCCCGGAGGAAACACGGACATGGGCCTCGGGAAGGTGCCCATGTGGAGCCGATAGGGAGTTGCGGCACCGCTCAACGTGGATTCGCGGAGCTGGACGATGAAGGGTCCGTCGTGTGGGGCGGTGAATGTGACGACCGAATCCTGCCGGAGCAGGGGATTGTCGTCGTTCATGGCGAGAATGGTTCCGTTGGTCTCAAAGACCGTGAGCCTTGGATCCATGATCGTTCGGCCAAGCCGCATGGCTTCGACTTCGGCGGTGAAGACATCGCCCCGCCGGAGTTCCAACCGGTAGAAATCCTCGTCTTCGCCGCCCATGATGCCGTTGACGGTCGAGTTCAACGCCGACTTCTGGGCCCGGCCGATCTCGCTGTTGGGTTCTTGTTCGTTGAATTCGGGGAAGGGCCCGATGGAGAAGATCCGCGTCTCCGTGATGCCCGAGGCGGTGCGTGCGCGGAGCAAGTGCTCACCGAGGCGGGCGTCTGGACTGATCTTCAGCTGCGCCAAAACCGAGTTGGTCTTGTTCGTCGAGAAGCGGACCAGCTGGATGCCCGGATCGTAAAAGAATAGGTCCTTGATGTCGCCGAGCCGTTGGCCCGAGAGAACGACCGAGACTTCGGTCCCACGTTGGCCTCCTGCCGGGCGGATGTCCGAGAGCACAGGTCCGGCGGCCCGGACTGCAACGCCGGGCCCAAGGAAAAGAACCCCGATGAAACAGCCGACGAGCCGGGCACCGAGATTTTGAAGGGCGTGCATGGGCGGAATCGATGCCCTCGCATCAGGCCAGCAGGCTTTCGATGACGTGGCCGTCCTTCACGATTTTCACAGGCCGGTTGCCGGGCGCCATGAGGTCCCGGTCGTAGTCGATTCCGAGCAGCTTGTAGACGGTGGCCGCGAAGTCGGGAACGTAGAGCGGGGAGTCCTCGGGTTCACCGCCCGTCGGATCGGACGCCCCGTGGACGAGGCCGCGTTTGATGCCGCCGCCCGCCATGACGATGCTGAAGACCTTAGGGTAGTGGTCTCGGCCGGCCGTGGCGTTGATCTTGGGCGTGCGGCCGAATTCTGTGGTGACGAGGACCAACGTGGAATCGAGGAGACCGCGCTCGTCGAGGTCGCTTATCAGGGCGGCGTAGGCGCGGTCAAAGTCGGGCATCTGTCGGCCGAACGCGCCCTTGATGTTGTCGTGGTGATCCCAGCCGCCATAGGTCAGGGAGACGAAGCGCACACCGGATTCCACCAGACGTCGGGCGAGCAGCATGCGTTGCCCGGCCTGGTTGCGGCCGTAGTCGTCGCGGACCTTGTCCTTCTCGTCCTGGATGGCGAAAGCGGACCGGGCCTTCTCCGAGCTCAACATGCTGTAGGCGCGTTCGTAGAAGGAATCCATGCCGGCGAGGGCGTCGGACTTCTCGAGTCCGCTGAAATGGGCGTCCACGATGGCGCGCATTTCACGCCGGTCGGAAAAACGTTTGTCATCGACGCCAGCCGGGAGGCTGAGGTCGCGGACCTTGAAATTTCCCTGGGACGGATCGGCCCCGAGGCTGAACGGGCCGAACGAAGAGCCGAGGTATCCGGTGCCGGCGAAGTTGTTCGGCATGTTCGGCACGCAGACGTAGGCCGGCAGGTCGTTGCGTGATCCGAGTTCATGCGACACGACGCTGCCGAAGCTCGGATACTGGAGCGCCGGGCTCGGGCGGTATCCGGTGAACATGTTGTGCGTGCCCCGATCGTGATCCGCTTCCCCGTGGGTCATGGAACGGATGACGGCGATCTTGTCCGCGATGGCCGCGGTCTTGGGAAGCGATTCGGCGAACTGGACGCCTGGCAGCTTGGTCTTGATCGACGAAAGAGGTCCCCTGAATTCGAGCGGAGCCAAAACTTTCGGATCGAACGACTCCTGGGCCGCCATGCCGCCAGGCAGGTAAATGTTGATGACCGACTTCGCCTTCGCGAGGGGACGACCGCCGGTTTCAGAGGCCCGGGCTTCAAGCCGCAACAGATTACCCAGGCTCAACCCCAGCGCGCCGCACAGGCCGGTGTAGAGAAACTCGCGGCGGTTTGGGCTCCAGACGTGGTCCGGGCTGTTGCACCAGTTGAGGGGAGTTAGTTTCTTCATGGCTCAGGTGTTGGCAGGCTCAGACGATTCTGAGGTTGGTGGTATTTAATCAAACTATGGAAACATCGGATGAAAGCCAGTCGCGATTCAGGGGCTTCAGAGAGGGTTCTCTGGCTGGGATCGACAAGGAGTGGAGCAGGCCCGGATTGGAAGGAGTTGATGGACACGTCTCCAGAAGCGTGTGGCCGGTCTTGGGTCAGGGCCGATGGCCAAATGTCCCGCCGGTGGAAAAGAAAACGAAAAGAGCCCGGAGCTTATGGCTCCGGGCTGCTGTCGGCTTGAAAGCTTGGACCTACTTCATCAGCAACATCTGACGCGCCCTCTTGATGGAGGTGGTCAAACGGCGCTGGAACATGGCCGGAAGGCCGGTGTATTTGCGGGGCAGGATGCGGCCGTTGTCGGTCACATACTGCTTGAGCAGGTTCACGTTCTTGTAGTCGAGAGCATTGATGGTGAAATCAACCTTCGGCTTGGGCCGGGGGGTGCGCGTCTCGGACGAGGAGCGCGTTCCTGTGCTCTTTTTTTCCGTGTTGGTCTTGCGGGGCATAGCTTACTTGACCTCTCGATGGAGGGTGTGGCGACGCAGGGCCGGGTTGTATTTCTTCAACTCGATCTTGTCGGTCTGGAGCTTCTTGTTGCGCGTCGTGGTGTAGCGGGAGGGCGACTTGCCCTCCTTGCGCGCTTCGGTGCATTCGATGGTTACGATCTCGCGGGGCATGACTTATTCCTTTTCCTTCGCAGGTTTTTCTTCGGGCTCGTCGTCGTCGTCGGAGACATCAACGGAGGCGGACGCATCCACCGATCCGAGCTGGCCGAGGCGGCGTTGCCGTAGAGCGCCTTCCTTTTCCATCTGGGCTTGGGCTTCAACCGTGAAGCGCGCCCAGGGAATGGCGTCGAGACGGGCTTTGGGAATGGGCTTACCGGTGGTTTCGCAGGTGCCGTAGGTGTCCTTCTCGACCCTCTTGATGGCTTCCTCGATCTCGAACATCGCGTCCTGGTCCGATGAAAGGAGGCTCAACGCGAAATCACGGTCGAAATTGTCGGTGCCAGCGTCGGCCATGTGCAGGCTGTAGCTGTCCATTTCCTCGGAGGATTCCTTGGCCAGTCCTATCATCTGCTGGGAGAGCCGGTCCCGCAGTTCGAGCAGGTTGTTGTAATAGCGCTGCCACTCCGGCCTGATTTTCTTCACGGCCCGGACTGTCCCGATGCCAAGGATGGCTGCAGCCGTTGCTCCTGCCACGGATTTACCCATGGGCAGCTGTGCTAACGACTTCTTATCTGCGGTTTTCTTTTTGGCGCTCACGATAAACACAACGTGTGCTGCAATTTACGGATCAACTTTCCAACCCCTGGCTGGAAAGAGGTGCGTGACTGTATCAAAGGGTTTTTCCGATGCTATAAAAATGTGCGGTGAATTTCTTCCGGTGAAAAACGACGCAAAGTCCTGATGGAAAGATAATTAAAAACTGACCAATTGGCAGGCTCAGCCCTTCTCAATGCAGGCGTAGGCGTTGTGGCTGTGGATGCTCTCGTAGTTTTCAGCCTCCACCTTGAACCAAGTCACCTGATCGTGGGCATTGAGTTTCATCGCCACATTGCGGACCAGGTCTTCGACGAACACGGGGTTCTCGTAGGCCCGCTCGGTCACTGCTTTTTCATCCTCGCGCTTGAGCAACGAGTAGAGTTCAGAACTGGCGGAGCTTTCGATCAGCGTGATCAGATCCTCGATCCAGACCGGCGACTTCGAGCGGATCTGCACGGTGACCGTGCCGCGCTGATTGTGGGCGCCGTAGCGGCTGATCGCCTTGGAGCAGGGGCAAAGGGTGGTGACGCCGGCTTTGACCGTCAGCAGGAAGTCGATCTCCTTGCCGCAGGCGGTGGCGTCAAAACGGGCTTCGTAGTCCATGACGCCCTCCTTGCCGGTGACCGGGGCCCGTTTTGTGCGGAAGAATGGGAACTCCATCTCCAGATGCGCAGTGGCGGCGTTCAGCTTCTTCTGCATCGCGTAGAGGATGTCCGTGATGTTCTCCACGTCGATCACCGGGCCATGGGCGTTGAGCACCTCGATGAAGCGGCTCATGTGCGTTCCTTTGAATTCCTTGGGCAGGTCCACGAACATTCCCATGGTCGCAACCGTGTGCTGGTGGACCCGCTCCTTGTCGCGTATCTGGATCGGAAACCGGAGGCCCCGCACCCCGACCTTGTCGATCCTCAGTTCGCGATGGTCCCGTTCGTTCTGCTTGTCGTGGAGCTTCAACTTGACGCCGGTCTCAGTGCTTTCGGCCTGAATGGAAACCGAATTGTTCATGAGCGAAGCTACGTGGGGCCCGGAGCGTTGCAAAAATATTCTTCCGTCGCCGTCGCGGCACCGAACGATCCGTTGACGAACGGCGCGTCCACGCGTTTTCTTCGCCTCATGGCTTTTGTCCGCATCATCGCCGCCCTCCTGGTTCTGCTGGATCTCACCGCGGCGGCGGAGGGAACCTTCACCATCGCGACCTACAACGTGGAGAACTACCTCGACCTGAAGACCGACAGCCGCGAGGTGAAACCTCCGGAGGCGCGGGCCAAGGTCGTCTCGAACATCGCCGAGATGAAGCCGGACGTCGTCGGGTTTCAGGAGATGGGGTCCACCAATGCGTTCCTCGAACTCCGTGCTTCACTCAAAGCCGCCGGTCAGGACTATCCCCATTGGGAACACGTCTCCGGCTGGGACACGAACATCCACGTGGCTCTTCTCAGCAAATTTCCCATCACCGCGCGGCGCCCTCATACGACCGGGAGCTACCTGTTGAGCGGTCGCCGGCTCCACGTCAGCCGCGGGTTCCTCGAGGCCGACATCAAGACCCCGTCCGGCTACTCGTTCACCGTCTTCGTTGCGCATCTGAAGTCCCGTCGCCAAGTCGCCGAGGCCGATGAATCGGAGATGCGCGAGCAGGAGGCCATCCTCCTCCGTGCCAAGATCGATGCGCGGATGAAGGCCAATCCGCGGGGCAATATCGTCGTCATAGGCGACCTGAACGACACCAAGGCCACCAAGTCCACCCGCGCCATCATCGGTCGTGGCAATGGCGCCCTCATCGACACGCGTCCGGCGGAGCGCAACGGCGACAACGTGAAGCCGAAGAACCCGCGCTGGGATCCGAGCAACATCACGTGGACCCACTTCTACGGGAAGGAGGACAGCTACAGCCGCATCGACTACATCCTCGTGAACCGGGCCATGGCGGCCGAATGGATCAAGGAAGGCACCTACGTCTTCACCACCGCCAATTGGGGCCTCTCCTCTGACCACCGTCCGATCATCGCGGAATTTCGAGCCCGGGACGAATGAATGTGTCCGCCGCGACTAGCCGGGCATTTGGTTTCTCACTGGATTGGCGGGAGCGGTGACGGAGTGGAGATTGAAGGGGCTGGTTTGAAGAAATCCTTCAGCCCGCGCTTTGCTTCAAACCGGCCGGTGGCCTCGGCGCGGAACTGTTTCGCAAGATTTCGTTCGGCCCAGCCGCGCCAGAGCAGGGCGTTGCCGATGGAGAGGACGAGCCAATAGAGAATCCATATCTCGCCTTCCATCCAGGGAAAAATGCTGAAGGGCAGGAGCGCCAGCAGCGAGAGGCTCAGGATCATCACGGCCCACGGCAGCGACATCACGCAGACGACGGTCCGGGTAACGGCCGCATTGGTCTTTCGCATCCGCAGGCCCAGCCACATGCCCATGGAACGGAGCGCAACCACGTCGGCCACCAGCACCGCCATGCCAGAGACCCACACGAGGCTGATCGTGGAGTAGCTTGGAGGGGAGCGGCTCAAGTGGGCCATGAGGAAGACGAAGTCCACCAGGAGCACAAAGAGGACCGGCCGGAGGAACATCCGGCCCAGGGCTTCACGCTGGCCTTTCAGGATTTCCCCGACGGACAGTGGCGTGGAGAGGATCAGCTCCATCGCGCCGGAACTCCGGTCTTCGTTGAATTGCCAGCAGGCCACGCCGGCGATGAGCAGCTTGATCGCGAGGTGGATCAGGAATGCCGTCGCGAGGTAGACGCCTTCATTGGCCCAGTCGTTTCCCCAGACGCCGAAGCCCCCGATCCAGATGAGCGCCGCAACGCCGAGCACGCCCCACGGGGCATATCGTCCGGCGCGGTTGCGGCCCGCCAGCCAGCCGTAGGGATTGCGGTCGAGGAGCGGAGCACGCGCGGCCGTGCGGGAGTCGCGTTCATCGGCTCCGGCGGAGCCGGTCCGCGTGGCCGCCTCGGGCTGTTTTTCCTGGGAACGCCAAAGCCGGGCGAGGGTGGTTGAAGCGAGGACGACGGCGGCGAGGGCTGTTATCAACGTCGTCCACAGCGACGTTGAAATAGCATCGGACATTCCCGTCGCGCCTCCACGAATGCCGCCGACCCGTTCAAAGAGGAGGAGAAATGGAGCGGTCGCCGGACTGAAGCTGGCGAGGATCTCCGGACCCGATCCGGAGGCCCCACCCGCCAACTGTCCGTAGACCAAGGCCGCGATCAACGGACCAAAGACCACGCCGGCCATGAGCAGCAGGCCCACCCCCAGAGCCACGCGATCATCCTTGCAGAGCGCGGACGCGAATAGTCCGAGGCTGAGCGAGAGGAACAGCACATTGAGGGCGCTGGTGACGAACCAGAGGAAGTCGGAGGCGGTCAGTCCGCCGAAGAGGAACGGCACGGCGAACAGGGGAAACGTCGCGGTCAAGGTCAGCACGGCTTGGACGCCGCCGGCTGCAAGTTTGCCGAGGATGATCTCGATGCTGCGGAGGTTGGTCAGGAAGAGCAGGCCCAGCGTTCCTTCGCGCCGTTCGTAGCTGAGGCTGTCGGAAGTCAGCTTCACGCCGGTAAGGGCGCAGAGGAAATAGGTGATCGAGGCGATGGTGAGGAAGAGGGTCTTACCCAGAGTCGCCGGCGCATTCCCCGCCGAGACGAACAACACCCACATCAGGATGGCCGACATCGCTCCCACCGAGATCAATCGACCCAGATAGGTCGAGCCGCGCCGGCCGGCGATCAGGAGCTCGCGGTGGATGATCGGGAAGAAGCGCATTCGCGATCCGGTGGAACGGCTACTGCGTCTCGCCCTTCGTCACGCGGAGGAAGACTTCCTCCAGCCCGATCTCCTCCTCGCGGAGGCCGGTCAGGCGAAGGCCGTTCTGGACCATGGCCACGGCGATCTGGGAGGCGTCGGCGTCCTTGTGTTTCAAGGTCAGCTTCACCTTGCCATCCACGACCTCGCCGTCGCGCACGTCCGGCAGCGCGGTCAGAATCGGGAGCGCGCGGTCGGCTTCCGGTGTCGTGACCCACATGACCGTGGCGTCGGCCAGGTCGCCGGACGCGCCGGAAACGGGGCCGGTGTAGATGAGCCTGCCGCGCTCGATGATGGCGCAGCGGTTACAGAGCGTCTGGAGTTCGCTGAGGATGTGGGAGGAGATGATGATCGTCTTACCGAGACGCTGGAGTTCCAGGAGAATGGCCATCATCTCGATGCGCGCGCGGGGATCGAGGCCGGAGGCGGGTTCGTCGAGGAGCAGCAGATCGGGATCGTGGATGAGCACGCGGGCGAGGCCGATGCGTTGTTGCATGCCCCGGCTGAGCGCGCCGATCAACGCGCCCTTCTTCTCGGTCAATCCGACCAGCTCAAGCACGTCGCCGATGGTCTTCTCGCGTTTGGCGGCGGGCAGCCGGTAGCACGCGCCGAAGAAGTCGAGATACTCCGTGACCTCCATGTCCTTGTAGACGCCGAAGAAGTCCGGCATGTAGCCGATCTTGCGACGGACGGCATCGGGATCGGTGACGACGTCCGATCCGAGCACGCGGGCCGTGCCGGAGCTGGGCTGGAGAAAGGTCGCGAGGATGCGGAGCGACGTGGTCTTGCCGGCGCCGTTCGAGCCGATGAAGCCGAACAGGTCGCCGCGCTGGACCGTGAGGTTCAGGTTGTCCAGCGCGAGCATCGTCCCGTAGGAACGCGTGAGTCCGGAGGTTTCGACCGCCGGAATGCTGGGAGGTGCTTCAGACATGGTGTGGAGTCATTTTGCCGGCGCGACCCTGGCGGCCATGCGCCAGACGGTCTGGATTTTGCCCTGGTCGGGAACGAAGGCGGGAACAGCGGGGCCGGAGCGTGCTCCTTCATCGAGGATCAACACGACGGCGTAGTTCTGACGGAGCAGGGGAGACAGGTTGAGGCCGTCGGGCGTCGCGAACGAGGAATGGCTTTCGAAGTTCTGGCGCAACTCTTCGATGAATCCGAGCGCGGGGAACGCCTGCTGCATCGTGAGCCGATCGCCGCTGTTTCCCGTATCGAAGGACGCACTGCGCGCACCGGCCGCCTCGACCAGTTTCTGGTTCATGCCGGCGAGTTCCGAAGAGATCAGTTTGTTCGCACCGGATTGCAGGACATCGACCGTTATCTGCTCTCCGGCCTTGAGAGTTTCGATGCGGACCAGTCGTTGGCCGACGGCGACCACGGCTGGTCCGACGCTGCGGTTCAAAAGGTTTTTCACGCGGACCCTGTGGCCGGTCGGCGTGGGTTCGGCGGTCAGGCTGAAAGAGGGCGAGCCCGGCTTCATCCAGTCGGTCACGCAGAGCTGGCTGACCCAGATGGGCACGGTGATTTCACCGGCGAATCCGTTGCCCACCTGGCTGACCCCATAGGTTTCCGAGGCGTCGGTGTTGCCGTAGTAGCCGCGCGACTCGCCGCGCAGCGAGGCCAGAGCGTTCGTCACTGCCAACGGATAGCGCGCGTTCTGCGGCGAATAGAGCGAGCCGTAGGTCTTGCCGCGCCAGACGGGCTGTTTCCCGCCGTCGAGCACGTCGATGATGCTGAGTTCGTTCCACTCCAGTTTCCCGGCGCGGAGCTTGTAGCCGATCACGTAGATGGTGATGGAGAAGAGGACGACGTAGGACGGGAAGGTGATCCAGGTGAGCATCGGCCGCTTGAGCCGGCGGACGAGCACGTAGTCGAACGGCCCGATGATGGCGGCGTAGGCGATGAGCAGGAGGAGAAGCCAGCCGAGGGACAGCTTGCGGACCTGCGTGGTCTCGATCAACGAACCGATCGCGGCATCGAAGCTCTGCCGGCCGTAGCGCTGGTTGTCGGGGCCGCTGTAGAGGAAGTCCGGCGCGTCCACCAGACGCGTCCAGAATCCTGCCCGGCTTGTGTAGCCAACGAACGGCTGACGCTCCGGATCGAAGGTCAGCACGCTGACCCGGCCACGTCCGTGCGCGCGCTGATACATGAGTGGAATCCCCTCGGCCTGGATGGCTATGGACCCATCGCGGGGTTTGGCCTCGATGGTCGTCAGCCGGTTCGTGAGGAAGGACGGATCTTCGACGATCGCCTGGCGAAAATTCTGCGGCTGCCGCGTGTTGGTCCGGGGTGGTTGCCCGCTTCCGGATCCTGCCCGCCGGTCCAGCTCATTCCAGCGGTTCGTCAGCTGCCCCGTCCATTCGCTGATGGCCCTCCCGCCGGCGATGTTGCGGACGGTGACGAGGTCGGCATTGACCAGATCCCGGAGCCAGGGCGTGGCGTTGACCTGGCCTATCTGGTCCAAGCCGATGACGAGATGCCCGCCGCCGTCCAGCCACGCGAGCAGGGCGTCGACCTGCTGCGGACGAAGGCTGATGGCGCGTTCCGTGTTCAGGTAGATGGCGGTCGCGGACTGGAGGGTGATGGGATTGTCCGGAAAGAGTTCCGGGGTGAGGCGGGCTACGGAGGCCTGGAGATCCGGATTCGACAGCCGGCCTTGGACAAACGTCGGCATTCCCGCAGCGGTCCGGGGAATCGCCGCCATCAACGGCACGTCCGACTGGAGAAATCCGCGCCGGGGATACTGCTGCTGATGCTCGGAACGGATGGAGCCGCGTTCATCGCGGAGAACGATCCGGAACTGGCTGTTGTTGGCCGTGCTGAAAAGGGGAAGCGTGACGCGCTTGAGCGTGCCGGTGGGAAGCTCGATCGGCATCCGGCGCTTCTGGCTGCCGCTGGTGGCCTCGATGAATCCACTGAAGCCCACCCCGTCGTTCTTCACCTCGCAGACGAGGGGGAACCACGCTCCCTGCCGGGCGTATTGATCGAGGCCGAGGAAGACGTCGAACTGGAGACCGGGCTGAGATTGGGCCCGCGAGGATCGCAGGCCAAGGACCGCGACGAAGGAGACGACGATGATGGAGCGCAGCAGATACAACCCCCGCCTGAAGGATGACCTGCGGTGCGAATGAACCTCCGACAGAGCTGCTTCCTCACCCATGGCTGGAGCGTTTATGCCCTCGCTCCACCGCATGTCCAACGGGAAAGTGAAACTGAACGACAAAGCGCGGTGCCGGCTTTCTTAAGACCGGTCGGGTTTCTCGATGGAAGCCCGGGTGGCTTCATGCTGAATGGCCGTGGGTGCTAACTCACGGCCATTCACATTTCAGGTTCCTCGCTGTTTTCAGTGGGTAACCATGCGTCTTGCGGCTCCGAGTTGCTCTGGACTGCACGACCGCGTTCTCCCTCACCCCAGCCCTCTCCCAGCGGGAGAGGGCTGGGGTGAGGGAGAACGGCCAGCCAACCACGGGCGCGAACGGCCCCACCAACCCACTGCAAACAGCGAGGAACCCGTTTTTCTGTTTCAGCAGGGCTGGAATGTGCGGAGACAGCGCCCTCTGCGCGGCGAGCTGGCTGCGGCCTGCGATCGGACGGTAGGTGCCGACGATGCGGTCGCGCTGAGGAGGCGTGGACCAGCTGGCCAAGGCGGAGAGAGCTTCGGTCCTGATCAGGTCCGTCACGTCGCCTCGCAGAGCGATCGCGGGAAGGCGCGCCGCGTCTTCGGCCGTGCCCGAGTGGAAGTTTGCGTTCACGATGCGGAGCAGCATCGGCGTGAGCTGGTCGACCGGTGCATTGCCCCAGGGCATCGGCTGGCCTTCACGGATGTCGCGGATCGCGTATTCGGTGCCCGTGGGCATGTAGGTCCGAGGAACCGTGGCGAACGACTTGAGGACGCCGGTCAACGTTGCTGAATCACCGAGCGCGGCCAAAGCCGGTTGCGCTGCGAGGATCGGAAGGTCGTTCACGGCCCGGGCGGCTTCGAGGGCGATGAGCGGATCGGAATCCTGCAGCATCGGAGCAATCTCGGCTTCGCCGCGCATGCGGAAGGCGACCGCTGCGGCCTTGCGGACAGCGGGTGAGACGTCCTTCGACGCGGCGACGCGCTGGGAGATGGTGGCGGACTTCGCCAGGGCGAGGGCGCCGACGTGTTGCAGGACGCGGTCGTTGCCGTTGTTCTGCCAAAGGAGCTTCACGATTCCCTGGAAGGCGGAGGGTCCGGCGAGCTTGGCGACGGCCTGGGCGGCAAAGGAGCGGACGCGCGGACTGGGGTCTTCCATCGCCTTGATGACGGGAGCGAGGCTGGTGGGAGCGCCGGCATCGGCGAGCGTCCGGAGAACCTGGGCGCGGATTTCCGCGTCGGGATCCTTCAGGAGCGTGACCAGCGGGTCGGCGATGTCTTTCGTGGGATTGATCTCGGCGGTCCCGCCTTTCCGGCCGATCTGTCCAAGGCCCCAGATGGCGTGCAGACGGGCGAGCGGATTCTCGGCGAGAAGAACGACCTGCTTCAGGATCGGCAGCGCCTCGGAACCTCGCGCGGCCAGTTCGAACTGGGCTTCCTGCCGGACCCTCATGTCCTTGTGTTCAAGATAGGCGACGAGACCGAAGGTGGTGGCGGTCTCGAAGCCTTGGCCGATGAGGCGTTTGGTTTCGGCGAGGCCGCGCCCGAGAAGGGAATCACCCCGGACCAGTTCTCCATCGCGTGGAACGGCTCCTTACTGGTGCCGGAAACGGGCACCTACGAATTCCGCGTGACCACGCCGAACGGCGCAAGGCCCTACTTCAACACGGACCTGGCTGCCGGCGACGACAACGCCCGCGCCGACAGCGACGCAAAACGCCAGGCGACCTTGATCGACCTTTGGGTCGGCAGCGGCGGGACGGTGCGCGAGGGGACGGCCCAGACATTCCTCCTCGGTGGGCGGGCGGAAACAAAGCGGCCGAAACTCATCACTCAGTTCGAGGGCGCATTTGCGGGCTTCGACGCGTGCAAGCTCTCCGGATCAGGAACCAAAATGCGCGGCCTTGGAATCGAACTCCGTCTTGAGCTGGCGGCAGACGAGATTGCACAGCTCGAATAGCATCGGGTCGGCGATGAAATAGATCGTGGTCGGCCCCTCCTTGCGAAAGGCCACCATGTTCGCCTCGCGCAGCACGGAGAGGTGCTTGGAGACGTTGGCCTGCCCCGCCCCGGTGGCCTCGACGAGCTGCGTCACGCTGCGCTCGCCCTCCATCAATACGTTGAGCAGCCGCAGGCGCATCGGCTCGGCCAGCGCCCGGAAGCGCGCCGCCACCAGTTCCAACGCCTCGGGCGGCATGGCCTTTGATCCGCCACCGCCACCGCTCTTTTTTCTGCCGTTTGACATATTGCTAAATCGGTATATGACTTTATCAGTCTTAAGTGAGAATAAAATGTGAACTTAAATTTGTCCAACAACATGAACACAACTCGGAACCATGACCTCGGGCCGGCCGAACTGCGCCGGCTCATCGCCGCCGGTGAACCGCTGCAACTGGTGGATGTCCGCGAGGAGCCCGAGTTCGCCGCCGCGCGACTGGCGGGCGCGCGGCTCATCCCGCTCGGCGAGATTGAGCGGCGCGCGGCGGAACTGGACCGTTCCCGCCCGCTCGTCCTCATCTGCCGCTCGGGCCAGCGCAGCGGCCAGGCGCGGGAGAAACTTGCGCGGCTCGGCTTCAACAACCTGGCCTGCCTGGGCGGCGGAGTCACAGCCTGGGAGGCCGCTGGGCTGCCCGTGGAAAAAGATGAACGGGCACCGTGGGCACTGGAACGACAGGTGCGCATCGCCGCCGGATCGCTGGTCGTGCTGGGCGTGGCGCTGGGCTTCTTCGTTCATCCCGGCTTCTTTGGATTGAGCGCCTTTGTCGGCGTCGGCCTGGTGTTTGCCGGAGTCACGGACTGGTGTGGAATGGGTCTCTTGCTTGCGAAAGCGCCGTGGAACCGGCGGCAGCCCTCGGCCTGTCGCCTCTGAGGAACCTATGTGGCTCGCACTGGCCTTGGCGGTGGGGATCGGACTCGCGCTCGGACTCATGGGCGGCGGCGGGGCGATCATCACGGTGCCGGTGCTGGTCTATGCGGCGCGTGTTCCACCCGGCGAGGCCGTGAGCATGTCGCTGGCCGTGGTGGGTGTCACGAGTCTGGTTGGCGCGCTGCTCAAGGCGCGGCAGGGATTCATTCACAACCGCGCCGCGCTGTGGTTCAGCGGAACGGGCATTGTCGGCGCATTGGCAGGCGCGCAACTGACCCC
>JAYTUE010000156.1:0-5869 GCA_043744715.1 Verrucomicrobiota bacterium
CCGAACTGGGTCTTATGCTGCGCACTCGTCCGCGAGGCGATCGTCTGGACTGTGTCACCCGTCACCGGGTCGTTTCCACCGGCCGCGATCGAAAGGCTGGTTCCACCGTTTTGCAGGATGCGCTTCGGCTGCCAAGGTTTCAGGCCTTCCGCGATCTGCTCGGGATACGACTTGGGATCACCCGCGATTTTGAAGGCCTCGACTGCCAGGAGCGCCGATGCGTTGTGGTGACCGTGGTTTCCGCTCTGCGCCACCGGTGCGAAGCGTGTGATGACTACGTCCGGCCGAAACGTGCGGATGACCCGCACGACGTCGCCGAGCACCTGGTCGTGGTCCCAGACGGCAAGCGCCTCGGTCATGCTCTTCGAGTATCCGAAATCCAGGGCGCGGGTGAAGAACTGGCGGACACCATCGAAGTGCCGGCCGGCGAGCAGTTCGTGGGTGCGCGCGAGACCCAGCTTCTCGCCGAACTCGCCACCGATCTCGTTCTGTCCGCCGTCGCCGCGCGTGATGGAGAGATAGCCGGTGCGGTAGTTACGGACCTTGGAAAGATAGGCGAGCAGAAGCCGATTCTCGTCGTCGGGATGGGCAGCGACGTGGAGAACAGTCGCGTAGATGCCAAAACCGCGCAGGTCTTCCTTGATCACGGCTGCCGAAGGCGGAGCGGAAGGCGCGGCAAGGACCGACGCTTGGATCGCCACGGCGACGGCGGCGCAAACGGGGAATCTGCAGAAGCCGCGGAGCAACGTCGGGAGTCGTGTCATCGCTGGAGGGGTTCCTGGTTTGGGCTTCGGCCGGCATGTGCCTCCAAGGCCGTTGATCTGGATCGGAAACCCCGCCGCAGGTTTGCTCTGCGGCGGGGCCGATGGATTCAAACGGCGGAAGGAGGGGATGCCTTCGGTCGCAAGGCCGCCTACTTCTTGACGGTGAATGCGACGGAGAACTGCGTGTCTTCCCACATCAGCTTCACCACACCGCCACCGGACGGATTCTTCGCGACCGCCATCGTGAACTGGTCGACCTTCGGTTCGAGGGCCTCCTTCTTCATGTCCACGCGGACGAGGTCGTTCTTCTCATCGACGGGGACGCCCCACGCTCCGAGCTTGGTGCTGAAGGCCATCTTGGAAACGCCGCTCTCCGACGGGATGGTGTAAACGCGATAGGCGCCGGCCGGAAGCGTGGTTTCACCGATGACGATCGCCTGCTGGGTGATGAGCACGGTCGACTCGTCGGAGCCGGTGCGCCACGCCTTGTCCCAAAGGACGAGGCCGCCCCAAATCTTGCGGTCCTTGGAGAACGGACGGCCGTAGGTGACGGTCACGCGGTTGCCCTCGATCACGGTGCTCGTGGTCTCGTGGGGGCTGTTGCCACCGGTGGAAGCTGCTTTCTTCTGCTGGGCCATGAGCGGCATCACGCCGACAAGGCCGACTGCCGCGATGAAGAAGGAGGATTTCAGGAGGTTCATGATGGTTGGGGAGTTGTGGTGTGAAATGAGGCTGAGCGGATCGTTTTGGTTGTGCAACACTTCCGGCAACGGAGCTATGCGAACCACGAACGAAGACGCACGGGGTCATCAAGGTATTCAACGCCCGATCCCATCACCGCCGGGCTCGGCAGGAATCCAATCAAACGCCCGCCAACCGCGTATCCGCATCACCGAAACGCGGGAGCTTCACGCCCATGCGGTCCATCAACGAAAGATACAGGCTGCAGACCTTGCGGTTCTCGTCGCCCTTGCCGACGTAGCTCAGCACACGGCCTGTCTCCAGGGTTCCGCCAAGACCGCCGACGGTCAGGATCGGCAGGCGGGTGCTGTCGTGGTGGTTGCCGGACCACATGTTGGAGAGGAGCATCAGGCAGGAGTTGTCCAGCACCGTGCCCTCGCCTTCCGGCATGGCTTCAAGCTTCCCGGCGAGGTAGGCGACCTGGCTGCAGTAGAAGCGCGTGATGCGTTCAAAATCGTCGGAAAGATCGTCGTGCGACGCGGAGTGGTGCGCCTTGCGGACGTCGAGGAAGGGGTAGAAGAGCCCGGACAAATCGCGGCAGAGGAGAAGCGACACGACGCGCGTCTTGTCAGTCTGGAAGGCCATGGCCGTGATGTCGCACATCAGCCGCATGTGCTCGCGGATGTCCTCGGGCAGGCCGTTGTCAGGGCGCTTCATCAGGGCGACGGGCATGTCCTTGCCCTGGGCGTTCTTCTCGGCCCTGGCCTGGTCGCCGCGCATCCGGTCGATGCGTTTCTCCACTTCGCGGACGCTGGTGAGGTATTCGTCGAGCTTGGCCTTGTCGTGGCCGCTGATCTTCCGGCCGAGGCTGGACGCGTCTTCTTTTACGCGATCCAGAATGCTCTGCGTCCGGCGGCTGCCGCGGTTCTCGAACAGGCTGTCGAACGCCAGCGACGGATAGACCTCCATCGGAACCGGGGAATCCGCGCTCTGCCACGAGATGTGCGAGCTGTAAGCCATCGAGAAGTTCGTCTCGTGATAGCCCGTGATGGGCTGTTCGCAGCCGAGAACCATGCTGGGCTGGATCGATTCCTGGCCGATGTTGTTGGCCAGCACCTGGTCCATGCTGATGCCGCCCTTGAGCACGGCGCCCTTCATCAGCGGCATGCCGGAAAGCAGGTTGCCCGTCTGACCGGGGTGGATGCCGACGCCGACGGCGGACCGGTTGAAGAGGCCGTCGATGAAGTTCATCTTAGCCTTCAACGGTTCCATGGGCTGGAGGCTCTTGCTGAGTTCCATGCTCTTGCCGGAGCCCTTGGCCCACCAGTGGTTGCCGTTGACGCCGTTGCCCCAGAAGAGCGCGGCGAACCGTTTGGGCAGCGCCGTCGCCGCGCCCGGCTTCAACGGCTCATCGCCGAATGCCGGAATGGATTCAAGCCACGGCAACGCCATCGTGACGCCGACGCCGCGGAGGAAGGTGCGCCGAGAAAGGCGGAGGCGGCGGGTTGCGGGGGAATTCTCCTTGGGTTCGCGCATGATGTCTTACTTGGTTGCGAGGTCTTCGGGACCACGTTTGTTCAGGAACTGCGGGCTGGTCACTATGCTCTCGATCAGGCTGCCAAATCTCCGCCCATTAGCCGCCAGTTTCGCGCGCATGTCACGCACGGTGATTTCGTCGGAAAGGATCAGGCTCCGGCCGAGGCCATAGGCCAAAAGCTTGCGGCACAGGTTGTCGAGGAAGTCCTCCTGCCGGTGGGCCTTGAGATAGGAACGCAGACCACCAAGGCCCGTGCCCTCGCTGCCGCCCGGGAAGACCGCGTGGGTGTCGACAGGACGTCCGCCGAGATCCTTGCTCCGCAATTCGCCCACCGGTCCAAAGCCCTCGAAGACGAGCCCAAGCGAATCGAACCGCTGATGACAGGAGGCGCAGTTCGGGTCGGCGCGGTGTTTGGCCAGCGTCTCACGCAGGGTCAGCTCGCCGAGCTTGGATTCGTCCGCCGGCAATTCCGGCACGGTGGCCGGCGGCGGCGGGATACGTTCACCCAGGAGACGGCGCGCCACCCAGTATCCGCGCTTCACGGGACTGGTCCTCAGCCCGGGCGAATTGGCCGTGAGAAACACGGACATCGGCAGGAGCCCACCGCGTCCCGAGGACAGCACATTGTCCACCCGCACCCATTGGTTTGATCCCACCGCAGGGATCGCCAGGCCGTAGTGTTTCGCCAGAGCGGGATTGACGAAGGTGTGGTCGGCATTGAGGAAATCCAGCACGGGCCTGTTCTCCTTCACGACATCCAGGATGAACTGGACCGGCTCTTCGAACATGGCCGACCGGAGCCCGTCATTGAAGCCGGGGAAGCGTTCGCGATCCACGGCGTTGTGTTCCCCGAAGCGGCGGAAATCGAGCCAATGGCCGCCGAACTCCACCGCCAAACCACGGATGCGGTCGTCCTTCACCATGCGTCGCGCCTGGGCGGCGATGACCTCGGGGCGATGCAGATCTCCGGCGGCGGCGCGGGCGAGCAGTGCTTCGTCCGGAGGGCTCGACCAGAGGAAATAGCTCAGGCGGCTGGCGAGCGCATAGTCGGACAACGGCAAGGCGCCGTGCGGCAGGGCGGGTTTGGCCTTCGCGGACCGGGACATCGAAGCGGCCGGGATCGCCTTTCCTCTACCAGCTGCTTCCACGAGATCGATGCGGTAGCAGAGGTGAGGGGAAATGAGCACGCTCGCAATGCAATCGCGGACGGCATCGTCGTGGGTGAGCCCATCCCGGTCGCGCGAGGACCGATAGAATGCGAGGAGCGCGTCCCGCTCCGCGGACTCGAGCGGACGCCGGAAGGCCTTTTGCGCGAACTGCACGAGGGCTTCGAGATGTTTCGGCTCCGCATCTCGCTCCATCTTCTCGATACGGCTGATTTCACGCCACACGCGCTCGAAATGTTCCTTGATGGCGGCGAGCGTCGGTTCACTGGCCCCGACCCGCACGGCCTTGGCGTAGTAGAGTTCCGCCAGCTTCTTAACCTTGGGCTCGGTGGTGCAGTCCTTGTCTTCGGCGCGCGCGAAATCGAACTCGGCGTCGCTGAGGAAACGGGAGTCGGTGCGCTCGAAGTAGACCGTGCTCTGGTGCATCCGCTGCGGCACCGAAGCGATCATGTTGAATTCATCCCACAGACGGTCGAGTTCACTCCGGCCCTTCTCATCAAGGATCATTCCATACAACGGTCCGTCGTCCCGGAAGTATCCGGTCTGGTTGTGCAAGCCGGCGCTCAAGAGGCGCCCGACGTTGCCGTTGGCCTTCTCTTCCTCGGGATCGACAAAGGAACGGCCCCGTTCCTTCACGTAGAAAGCGTCCGGAAAGATCGCCGCGAAACGGGCGAACGCCGCCTCGTGCTTCGCGCGAAGCACGGGATCGGATGGCACGTTCAGATCTTCATCCGCCTCGCGCGTCTTCTTCTTCGCCTTCACGCGGTTATAGCTCTCGGCCTGCCTGCCTTTTTTCTCCGGCTGCTTCACGACCCCGTCGATCTGCAAACTCTCCGGATCGTATTGCCGCCGATTGGCCGCCCACTGCCGGTTCTTCCAGAGGACCAGCGCCTGGGCGCTCGGGTTCATCCCGGGCCCGTTCAAGTTCGCCACGTCAGGCCTGATCTTCTCGCGCAGCGCCACTACGAAGTCCCGCATCGCTTCGCAGTTTTGCCGCACGTCCATCACGGGCTCCCCGCGCTTCGGACGGGGTAATTCGCGCCACAACCTTTGCAGCTTGGCGATGGGACCGACGTCTTCCTTTGCGTTCAAAGCGTCCCATACTGTCGCCAGGTATTTCGCGCTGACCTTCGATTCCGCCGCGATCTCGGCCAGCGTTGCTCGCGATTTCCCGAGGGCCGACCGGTTCTTGTAGCGCCACGCGGCCGCGAAATAGTCCGCGTAGTCCGTGGGCTGCCGTTGATAAAAATCGACGATCCGCAGGGTTCCAAACTTGTCGCGGTCGGTGTGGACCATCATGGGATGGCCCGCGAACATGATCCCGTCCGGCGTCAAAACCGCGTGTTCGCTCACTTCGCGGGCGGCTCCCAGATACTTCTTCAGGAGGGCCGGCGACATCGCCAACGATTCCCCCGAATTGTCGAAGCCTTCCTGGTTGGCCGGATCGACGGGAAACTCCCTGGTGGGACGCAGATCCACCCCGGTGAGATCGCGGATAGTGTAGTCATACTCGGCGTTGCTCAGCCGCCGGGCCAGGACCGGTCCCGGATCACCCGCGTTCTTCTCCGCCTCGTGGCGGCGCAGTTCCTGTATCCATGCGATGACCGCCTGGTTCTGGGCCGGAGCCGGATGTTGCTTCGCCTTCTTCGGCGGCATGTCGCCGGTCTGGAGCTTCTCCAGGACCATCTCCCAATGGGCGTGATCCCTCACCACAGCGCTCA
>JAYTUE010000157.1:0-22512 GCA_043744715.1 Verrucomicrobiota bacterium
CGGCGACCCCCGCAAAGCCGGCCCGCGGACGGGCATTATACGCGCGGCACACGCCTCTCCCGTCGCTGTTTTCAGAACAAATCATGGCCACCGTTGCCGCCGCAGGTTGATGTGTTCGCTGCGTGAGGAGTTATCAAGACCGTGTGTCAGATGAAAAAGAGGGTCGCTACGCTCCAGTCTTCCATCAATGTCCGCGACCAGATAGGCCGGCAGAAAGTAACGAAAAGCCTCGTCCGAAAAGAAGCTCAAGGCTGACGCCAACCCGTCCGGCGACTGGTCTATGAACGATGGATCCAAAATCCGCCAATCGGTCTTGCCCTTGAAATCCCTCTCCACCAAGTAGGGCTCGTCCCCTTCGTTGCTGCCTCGCAGACACCAATCGCCTGGATAGTCCACGCGAGCAAACGCGGTTCGAATCTGATCCTTCACTTTTTCTCTGTCAGACATGGAGCGCACGGCCTCTTGGCGACCATCATTGCTGTCCAGCTTTCGCCGTCCAATTCAGGAGCCGCCGCATGATCTCCAGGTTGTCGTGGTCCTTGATGGCCACTTCGCCGATGCCTTTGCCGCTGAGCGCGTCGTTGGTCAGCCAGCCGGCGTCGGTGATGACGGCCACGCGGCCCTGACCGGGCTCGGCGATGGCGAGGAGTGATCCGGCCGCGTCACGCGGTCCCTTGGGCGGTTTCTGCGTCAGGTCGTTGTCGACGAGCGAACGGGCCTTGGCCCGGTGGTCCGGTTTCACGAGGACCTGGTTGCCGGTGTAGTAGGCCCAGCGCAGCCCGCCGATGACGGGCGTGGTCTTCGGGATCACGAGCTTCTTGGCGTCGGTGTAGACGTTGGTGAACTGGAGACCGAAGGAGACGAGCAGGGAATTGAAGTGGGCGATCTCCAGATTGTGGTTCTCCTGATTGCCCATGACGATGAGTCCGCCGCCCTTCTCCACGTATTGCCGGAGGTTGAGGATATCGATGGCGAGCATGTGGCGCGGCGGCGGGTTGGTGCCGGCGGCCTTGTCGCTGGGGTTCGCGATGACCACGACGGAAACGCCTTCGAGCGTCTTGCGATCAAGCGGGGCGGCGCTGACGCGCACGTCGAAGTCCTGCGCGAGCCGAGCCAGCACGTCCTTGAAGGTGCCGTCGGCTTCGTAGCGCTTCTCGCCGACGGCGTTGAACGCACGGCTGTAGAGGACGACGGGTTTCTTCGCCGGCGTGGCGGCCTCGGCTGCGTGGACGGAGGAAGCTGCGGCCGCGACCAAGAGGAAGGTGGAAAAGATAGCAACCAGACGGAGGCGGAATGGGCTCGAACTCATGCACGCTGTTTGGCCCAGAGTTCCCGGAATGGCGAAACAAAAGAGGTTCCTCGCTGTTTTCAGTGGGTTGGTGGGGTCGTTCGCGCCCGTGGTTGGCTGGCCGTTCTCCCTCACCCCAGCCCTCTCCCGCTGGGAGAGGGCTGCGGTGAGGGAGAACGCGGTCGTGCAGTCCAGAGCAACTCGGAGCCGCAAGACGCATGGTTACCCACTGAAAACAGCGAGGAACCTCATTTGTTCACTCCATCGGCGCGACGTCGTAGACGATCACCCGCTCGAAGTAGGCTTTGCACTTCGCCACGAAGCGCGCGTGGTCCTTGCACTCCGTCTGGTAAAATTCGTGGTCGGCCAGCGTCTTGAAGTGGAGCGACGTGGCGTAGTCGAACGAATGGTCTGTCACGGGACGTTCCTCCGTCGGGGCCGGTCTTCCGGCGAAGCCGCGTTCCAGGTAGGAGATCTTCGAGAGCAGCGTCACCTCGGACTCGAACGTGGCGCGGTCGGCGGGTGAAAGGTCCTTCTTCAGCCAGAAATGGGCGTTGTGGATCAGCATAGTCGGGGAGGAATTTGAAGTGCTCGGCGAGGAAGTCGATGTCGTGTTGGGAGCCACGGACATCAAAGCCGCCGGGCCGTTTGCCAGAGGAAGTAGAGCGCCGCGAGACATCCGGCGATGACCATGAGGCGTTTGGTGAACAAGATCGCCGTGGCTTCATCCTGAAAGAGGCTCGCCGAGCCCGAGCCGAACTCCCGATCCCGTCGTTTGTAGGCGAACACCCCGGCGCCGAAGCCGACCCCAAGGCAAACGATCAACGCGCCCAGCCCGTTCCACGGCTTTGCCGGGCTCTTGGTGAACAGGTAGCTCCATCCATCCAGCGGCATGGCGAAGATCAGGAACCCCAGGCCGGAGCCGAAGAGCCCGTAGAACACCGTCATGATCTTGTCTTCCCAATTCTTCATGGGAGGTCGTATCTACCTGCAAAACCGCCGTTTGCCAACGCCTGCCGGGGTCAGGCGACATTCGCCGGCTTCGCCGCGCTCGGATGTTTGGCCAATGTCCGCAGCGCCAAAAAGAGCGCGACCAACGTGAGCACACCGCCGACTATGAATGAGGCTCCGGGCAGTTGGAACGGCGCGTTTGAGCTGATGAAGTATCCGAAGAGGGACGTGCCGATGAGCGGCCCGAAGATGCCCGCGATGCTCGACAGGCTGGTGAGCGCGCCCTGCACCGCGCCCTGCTCGTTGTCCGCGACGTTGCGCGAGATGAGTCCCTGCGTCGCCGGCCCGGCGATGCCGCCGGTGCTGCCCACGACGAGGATCGCGTAGATCATCCAGCCCTCCCTCGCGAGGCCGTAGCCGAACATGCTCAGGGCTCCGAGGATCAGGCCGATGGTCAGCGCCTTCTTCTCGCCGATCGCCGGGATGATCCGCCGCGTGAGCCCGCCCTGGACCACGGCGGCCATGATGCCGACAGTCGCAAGGGACCAGCCGACTTGTCCGGGATTCCAGTCGTAGCGATAGCCGGTGTAGAGCACCCACGTCGCGTGCAGCGAGAACTGCGAGAGGTTCAGCAGGAACGACGTGGCCGCGAGTCCCGCGACGACGGGATACCGCCGCAAAGCCGCGAGCGATCCGATGGGATTGGCGCGGCCCCATGAAAAGTTCCGCCGGTTCTCCTTCGCCAAGGATTCCGGCAGGACGAAGTAGCCGTAGAGCCAATTGGCCATGGTGAGTCCGGCCGCGACCAGAAACGGCAGCCGCAGATCCTTGCTCCCGAGAAAGCCTCCGAGCGCCGGCCCGGCGATGAACCCGAGCCCGAACGCGGCGCCGATGATGCCGAAGTTGGCCGCGCGTTTCTCCGGCGGGCTCACGTCGGCGATGTAGGCGCTGGCGGCGGTGATGTTCGCACCCGTGATCCCGGCGACGATGCGGCCGACGTAGAAGAGCGAGAGCGTGGGCGCGAAGGCCAGCAGGATGTAGTCGAGCCCGGAGCCGAAGAGCGACCCGAGGATGACAGGGCGGCGTCCGTAACGATCTGAAAGGCTCCCGAGGATCGGCGCGAAGACGAACTGCATGGCGGCGTAGAGCGCCGAAAGGATTCCGACGGTGTGGGCTGCGGCCGCGACGTCGCCGCCTTGGAACTTCTCCACCAGCTTCGGAAGGATCGGGATGATCAGCCCGATCCCGAGGATATCGAGGAACAGGGTGAAGAAGATGAAGATCAGGGCCGGCTTCCGCTCACGCATCGTCCGGCCAGCATGGCAGACGACCGGAGGGGAATCCAGTGCTGGCGCGAGGACTTCGGGTCCGCACCAAAGCGGTATCGAGCCACCTCAGTCCAAAAGCTTCGTCTGGCCGGCCCGCCTTTGTCTCGCCGGCCGGAAGAACCTGCCTTGCAAAACTAATACGCATACATACTATCATGGAAAATCTGGCCCCAGAACTCTTAAAGCGGTTCGAGGCGCCCCAACCGGAGACATGCATGAAGTCGACCTATGACGTGGTGGTGATCGGTGCCGGACCTTCCGGCAGTTCCGCGGCGGCGCTCTTGGCGGAGAAGGGCCACAAGGTCCTCCTCCTCGAACGGGAGAAGTTCCCGCGCTACCACATCGGGGAGTCGCTTCTGCCCTTCAACTTCTTCCCTCTCCAGCGCCTCGGATTGGACAAGCGCCTGCGCCAATCCCATTTCACGAAGAAGTATTCGGTGCAGTTCGTCGCGCAGAACGGCCGGGCTTCCCAGCCGTTCTATTTCAACACCCGCTACAACGAGGAGATCGCCCAGACGTGGCAGGTGTTGCGCTCGGAGTTTGACCTGATGCTCATGGAAACCGCCAAGGAGAAGGGCGCGGAAGTCCGGGAGGAATTCACCGTGACCGATCTGCTGATGGAAGGGGAAGCCGTCGTCGGGGTGAAGGGCAAAGACAGCCGCGGAGTGGAGACCGAAATCCACGCGAAGATGACGCTCGACTGTTCAGGCAAGGAGTCCTTCGCCGCCGTGAAGTTCAACTGGCGCCGCAAGGATCCGAAGCTGAACAAGGTCGCCGTCTGGACCTACTACAAGGGGGCCAAACGCGATCCCGGCATCGACGAAGGCGGCACCACCGTGGCCTTCCTGCCGAACAAGGGCTGGTTCTGGTATATCCCGCAGCACAACGACATGGTCAGCGTGGGCGTCGTGGCCGAGGGGAAATACCTCGCCCGCGACGGGGTGAAGGATCCGAAGGAGATGTTCCACCGCGAAGTCGAGAACAACGCCTGGATCAAAGAATACCTCTCAAAAGGGACGTGCACCGACGAGTTCTGGATCACCAGCGAATACACCTTCCGCTCCGAGTTCTGCGGCCGCGACGGGCTCCTGCTTTTGGGGGACGCCTTCGGCTTTCTTGATCCGGTCTTCTCCTCCGGAGTCCTGCTCGCGCTCAAGAGCGGCGTGCTCAGCGCGGATGCGGTGCATGACGCCCTCGTCGCCGGCGATACATCGGCCCGGCGATTCACCGGCTACAGCGACGCGATGCGCCAGGGAATCGAGAACATGCGGAAGCTGATCTACGCCTTCTACGATCCGGCGATCACCTTCCGCAACGTGACGGACAAATATCCGGAGATGAAGGACCACATCACCGACGCGCTTTCCGGCGACGTGAACAAGGACTTCACCGAGCTCTTCAGCCGCTTCGCCGAAGTGACGGAGGTTCCCCAGCCGCTGCCATATGGGCGGCCGATGGTGTCCGAGAAACAGCTTTCCTGAGCTCAGGTTGTTTCTAGTCTCCGAATCGGAAAATGACGAACCCTGACGGATATTTGAACTGGGATTTGGCTGCTCTCTCTCTCGCTTTGAAAATCGGAGAGGACGATGTCTTGGAATACTTCACGGACGGCCGACGTGTTTCCTTCATCCTAGAACGAAGAATTGCCACGGAAGTGTTGAAGGGGACATTGGCTCTTAGCGAAGGGGCGGGATTCGACCTCTTGGATCGCGATGGTGGAAAGTGGGAAGTCCGAAGTATCTCGGCTCAAGGCGTCTACTTTTGCCCAAGCTACATGGTTGGTTCCGGTCGAAAATTCGAACCCGTCGGGTTTGTCCGGAAACTAGATGCTCTCCAAGGGTTCATTCTGTCGGACATCGAGGCGTTTCCCAATGTGCCTTTCTGGATCATTCCAAGCACTCTTGTTCGTCAATGGTGGGACCAAAAGCGGTTGGGAGTTAATTCCAAGATTTCCAGGGCAAAAGCTTTGGCCATGTTGTCGGAGGAGCGGTCGTGATATCGCAGGTTCAATATGATTTTCCGATCGCGGTCTGCCGCCCGGGTGTTCCGACCGTCACAGACGAGTTCTGGACGTCCAAACAAAGGGCAGCGCACAGCCTGCACGAAGTTTCCTATCGGGCATGCTTCAAGCCTCAGCTTCCCAAGCACTTCATCGAACGATTTTCAGAGCCGGGCGACTGGGTCCTCGACCCGTTCATGGGGCGCGGCACAACTTTGATTGAGGCCGCCTTGATGGGGCGGATTCCGCTGGGTCTGGATGCCAATCCTCTCTGCGCCTGTTTAGCCCGACCTCGGTTGGCTCCACCGGAAGTTTCCGAAGTTGCGAAGCGGCTGTCGGAAATCGATTTCGACGCAACGTCAAAGAGTCCTGTGGATCTGCTTGTTTTCTATCATCCGGAGACGCTCGGAGAGATTGGTGCCCTCAGGAGTTATCTGATCAAGCGCGAAGCTTCGGGGCAACTCGACGCACTGGACGATTGGATTCGGATGGTCGCTTTGAACCGTTTGACCGGCCATTCACCTGGCTTTTTCTCCGTTTATACGCTGCCGCCCAATCAGGCGGTTTCTGTCGCGTCTCAGGAAAAAATAAACGCCCGATTGCGCCAAACTCCGCCGCGCCGCTTTGTGCCGGACCTGATCCTCAAGAAGACCAAGGCCCTGTTGTCGGACCTGTCCCTTGAAGACCGGACGCGGTTGGAAGAGGTCAGAAAAAAGGCCCAGTTGCTCACTGGATCAGCGACGGATCTATCATTTATCAAAACGGGTTCCATCCGACTGATTGTCACGTCTCCGCCGTTTCTGGACACCGTGGACTACGCCGCCGACAACTGGCTCCGGTCGTGGTTCGCGGGAGTTCACTTAGATGAGAGCCAACTGTCCGTTTTTCGTTGCCTGGACGAGTGGACCGAGACGATGACGACCGCGATGACGGAATGCAGGAGAGTCCTTCAACGCGGCGGCCACTTGGCCTTTGAAGTGGGCGAGGTCCGGGGTGGCAAGGTGCGCCTGGAGGAGAATGTTCTCCTAGCCGGCGAGAAAGCCGGGTTGCGACCGGTCCAAGTGATGATCAATTCCCAGCGGTTCACCAAGACCTCGAACTGTTGGGGCGTGAGCAACGGAAGCAAAGGCACCAACACCAACCGCATCGTTGTGTTTCAGAACACATGAACATCGTCCAGATCACACCCGGCGCCGGCGGCATGTTCTGCGGAGGCTGCTTCCGGGACAACGCGCTCGTCACGGAACTCCGCCGCCAGGGCCACCAGACCCTGATGGTCCCGCTTTATCTGCCGCTCACGCTCGACGAGGCGGACCAGACCGTCGGGACGCCCACGTTTTTCAGCGGCATCAACGTCTACTTCGAGCAGAAGTCCGCGTGGTATCGCCGCGCTCCGAAGTGGCTGCACAAGATATTCACCTCGCCCGCGCTGTTGAAGATCGCCGGCAAACATGCCGGCAAGACCCGGGCGGAGGATGTCGGTGAAATCGCCATCTCCATGATCCTCGGCGAGGAAGGCAACCAGGCGCGCGAACTGGAAGACCTCGTCGCCTGGCTCAAGACCCAGCCGAAGCCGGATGTCGTCTGCCTGTCGAACGCGCTGCTGGCCGGCTTCGCGCGTCGGCTCCGGCAGGAGCTGAAGTGCCCGATCGCCTGCGTCCTCCAGGGAGAGGACACGTTCCTCGATTCCATGCCCGAGCCGCTGCGCACGCGCGCGTGGAACGCCCTGCGTGACCGGGCCCGCGACTGCGACTACTTCATCGCTCCAACGCGCTACTTCGGCGATCTCATGGCGAAGCGGCTGGGACTTCGCGCCGACCGGGTCCACGTCGTGGCCAACGGCATCAAACTTGACGGCTACAGCGATGTCGCCAATGCCCGCAAACTCGAGCCGGGCAACCCTCCGGTGCTCGGCTACTTCGCCCGCATGTGCCAGCAAAAGGGCCTCGACGGCGTGATCAGCACGTTCATCGAACTGAAGAAACGCCTCGGAGCGCGCACGCTGAAACTGCATGTCGGCGGCGGCTGCGGTCCCGGCGATGAGAAATTCGTGGCGCACCAGAAGGACCTGTTGCAGGCGGCCGGCGTGTTCGGAGACGTCGAGTGGTTTCCCAACGTGGATCGTGAAGGGAAGCTCGCCTTCTTTGCCGGATGCGACGTGTTCTGCACTCCCGCGCTCTACGGCGAAGCTTTCGGCCTCTATGTCATCGAAGCCATGGCGTCCGGACTGCCGGTGGTGCAGCCGCGCCACGGAGGCTTCCCAGAGCTCATTGAGCCATCCGGCGGCGGAATCCTCGTGGAACCGGGCAACATCAGGGAAATGGCCGATGCGATCGAATCCCTGCTGCTGGATTCATCCAGAGCACGCAGCTTGGGGCGAGCGGCGGCTTCTGCTGCGCAGGGGATCTTCTCCGTGGGGCGGATGGCCCGGGACTTCGTCCATGTCGCGGAGGAACATGGCAAAGCAAGCCGAGGCCGCTGACAAACTCATGGGTCAACCGATGCCTGCCCGATAGGACGCGGGTGAAGGGGTGTCAACGCCTAGGAGCGTTGGCTGGAAGAGACATCAGGGACGGACGGCACCGTAACAAGGCTGGAACGGGTTGGAGTTTTGGCAACTGAAACACCGAGATCCTTCCAGATGGGGGCTAGGCTGGGATCGTCGTTGATGGTGTTCTTGATGGCGTCCTCGTCGACCATGTCCTTCCATCGGCCAAGCCAGAGCTTGGCTTCAGCCTCCCGGCCGACGCGGCAAGCGAGACGGGCAAGGAAGTAGAAAATGGCGCTCGTCTTGGGGAACTTGTGAGCCGCGCTGCGGAGTTCGGTCAACGCCTCTTGGGGCCGCTGGTTGTTGTAGAGGCTGTGGGCGAGGCAGATGTGACCGGCAGGACGATCAGGAGCGATCTTCACCATGGAACGGGCCAGATCCAATGCGTGATCCCATCTCAGCATCCGAGCGCATATCTTCCAGCGGATAACCAAAACATCGGGATGATACCTGAGCAGGAAGCTCAGCCGCTCGATTTCGCCTTGGGCATCTTGGGGAGCCCCAAGCTCCAACCATCCGGTGGCAGCATTTACATGATGTGAATCTGGAGCTTGGATTTCCGGCCATTTCATGGTGATAAAGTGGTTGTAGGACCACCTTACCGGAGCACTGTCCCGCAGCAAGTAGAAATGTCAGATTAATAGACAGTCTGTCTTGGATCGTCGCGTTTCGTTACATGGTTTCGGTTTTCTCAATTCCAAGAAGATTCAAGCCTTCCTTCAAAACCCGTGCTGAAACAGAACACAGAACCAGTCGTGTAATCTTCTCGTTCCCTGACGCTTGGAGAACTGAGCAGCTCTCATAGAAACGAGCCAAATGACCGGCCAATTCATAGAGATAGGCACAAAGAAAATTGGGGCGGTATTCTTCGAGGACCAGTTCCAAGATCTGCCCGAAGTTCAGCAGATGTTTCCCTAGGGCCAACTCGTCTGCGGCGATAAGCTGAACCTCTGCAACAGAAACGCTCTCCTGATCCGGCAGATCATTCCCGGCTTTGCGGAGGATTCCCGCCAAGCGGGTGAAGGCATAGAGCAGATACGGGGCAGTATTCCCTTGGAGGGCCAGCATCTTGTTCCAGCTGAAGACGTAGTCGCTCTGCCGGTTCTGGCTTAGGTCGGCGTATTTGACAGAGCCGAGACCCACCACGCGGGCGATCTCCCTGCGCTGCGCCTCTTCCAAAGCCGGGTTTTTCTCTGAAACGACGGCGAAAGCCCGTTCCTCCGCCTCGTCGAGCAGCTCGGTCAGCTTCACCGTGTCACCGCTGCGGGTTTTGAAGGGTTTGCCGTCTTCACCCAATATGGTGCCGAACCAGACGTGGGCCAGTTTCACCGATCCCGCACCATCAGGTTGCCAGCGCCGGAAGGCGGCGAAGATCTGCCGGAAATGAAGCTGCTGCCTTCCGTCGGTCACATAAACGATCTCGTCCGGCTGCCACGTGGAAATACGGTGGTCCAGTGTGGCGAGGTCGGTGGTGGCGTAGTTGAAGCCTCCGTCATTCTTCTGGATCAACGCGGGATTGTCGCGCCACTCCCCATCACGTTGGACGACGAACGGATCATCCTTCTGGGGCACTGATCCGTCGCTGAAGATGGCCCTGGCTCCCTGGCTTTCGCGGGCGATTCCTTTGGCCATCAGCTCGTCCACCGTCGCTTGAAGCTGTGGATTGTAGAAGCTCTCCCCCAGCGTGTGGTCGAAGCTGACCTTGAGCCTGCCGTAGATTTCGTCGAACTGGGCCTGCGACAAGCGGATCATTTCCCGCCAGATGGCGAGGTTGTCGCCGTCCCCCTGCTGGAGCTTCACCAGTTCACTGCGGGCAAGTTCCAGGCGGGATTCGTCGGCGTCGCACTCGGCGTTGATCTTCTTGTAGAGACGCTCCATCTCGCCGATCGGATCACGCTCCAAAGCGGCGCGATCAAGCCCTTCTTTCCATCCCACCAGCAGCTTGCCGAAGGCTGTTCCCCAGTCGCCGATGTGGTTGTCGGTCACGACCCGGTGGCCGAGGAACCGGAAGATGCGGGAAAGGCTTTCGCCGAGGATCGTCGACCGGATATGGCCGACGTGCATCGGCTTCGCGACGTTCGGCGAGCTGAAATCGATGACAACGCTGCGGGGCCTGGGAGCGGTGCGGAAAAAGAGATGTTTCCCCCGATAGGCTGCGACAAGGGTTTGTGCGACCACCTCGGGTTTGAGACGGAAGTTGAGGAAGCCCGCGCCGGCGATATCGATCTTTTCACAGAGATCATCCGCTTTGAGCTTCGCCAACACATCCGTGGCAAGTTGTCGCGGATTCATCCTCCGCTCCTTGGCCAACGCCATGAGTGAAGCCGACTGGTAATCGCCAAACTTCGGATCCGGGCAGGCACGGACTTGGACGGTCGAGAGGTCGGCGGCGGGCAGGATGGTTTTCACCGCCTCCTGCAGGCGGTCTTGGAGGTCGAGGTGGAGCACGGTCGGAAACGGTTCGGATGAAGTGCGCCCTTGGGGCCTTGGCGCGGAGACGGTGGGCTACTTGCCCGGCTGGCCCTTGATGATGCGGTGGATGGTCTCGGCATCGGGAGCGTCCTCCAACGATTGCCGGAATTCTGGGTTGTGAAGGAGCTTGGCGATGTTCGCCAGGGTGTGGAGATGTTTCTGGAACTGCCCCTGCGGAACAAGGAACAGCATCACGAGATGCACGGGCTGGTTGTCCAAGGCTTCAAAATTGACGCCGGCCTTGGACCGGCCGAGGGCGCCGATGACCTCGGGGATGAGATCGGTGGAGGCGTGGGGGATGCCGATGCCGAAACCGATTCCGGTCGACATGGAGGTTTCGCGCTTTTTGACGACCGCCGCGATCGCTTCGCGATGTTCGGCGTTGACGCTGCCCGTGGAGACGAGGCGGTCGATGAGTTCATCGATGGCCTGCCATCGATCTGTCGACCGCATCTCCGGCACAATGTTCTCCGTCTTCAGCACGTCTACCAAGGTCATAGCAATAAGAGGCTTTGGATATCGCCCCAACTAAAGGGCAAGTTCAAGACCAGAAAACAAGCGGCCGGCACAAACGCCGGTCTTTGAAAACCGCTTCGCTGGAACCGCTCCGTCCAAGAGAGAAGATGGTGCGCACGACAGGAATCGAACCTGTAAGCCTTGCGGCACTAGAACCTGAATCTAGCGCGTCTGCCAATTCCGCCACGTGCGCACGCGGGAGGTTGAACGACGACGCCCAACCGATTGGTTAAATAGGCCAACGCTCTCCCTTGGGGCAAGTGATTTGTCTTTCTCCCTTGGAAATGCAAACAGCGGCGACCGGGAAGATCGCCGCTGTCGGGGGTAGGAATTTGAACCTGATCACTTCGCCGCAACGGTCCCGTCCTTCGGTCCGTTGTGCTCGATACGGACGATCTGGGTGTCCTTGTTGTTGCCCCAGGCCGTCCCGAATTCGATGAGGTAGAGGCATCCGTCGGCCCCGAGCTCCATGTCCATCGGCCGCTTGATGGTCATGCCCGGGCAGAAGCGCTTCATGCGCGCGGTCCCATCGGCGTTCCGGGCGATGTTGTTGTTCTCGTCGAGGTGGACGGCGACGATCCAGTTGCGGCTCCATTCGTAGATGAAGAGCGTATGGTTGTATTCCTTGGGCAGCTTGGTCTTCGACGGGTTTTTCTCGTCGTAGTAATAGACCGGGCCCGCCATGGCCGTGCGTCCGCCGCCGCCGTTGACGGCGGGGAAACGGGTGGAGGTGCCACCGGGATACCAGATGAACGCGGGTTGGACGGGGGGCAATTGTTTGACGCCGGTGTTATTCGGCGAGTTGTTCACGGGCTTAGCCGGGTCGAACAGGATGGGTTCCCCGGCCGTGTAGGATCTGGGAGCCTTGAGCGTGGCTGGAACCGGCTGTCCGGCGTCCTTGGAGTCCTTCACCGCCTTGTCGTATTCCGCCCTCTCTTTCTGGTATTGGCCTCGGGCCACGAAATCGACCTTCGCGTAGGCCTTGTTGTCTCCACGGGAATAGGGCCATCCGAAGAAGCCGGACTGCTTGGCCTGCATGACGGCGTCGAAACCAGCTGGGCCGCGTTTCGGATCGGCTCCGCCGGCATCGGGACCGACATCGCCCCAATAGAGGATGTCCGTCTTTTGGTCGACGGAGAGGCGGAATCCGTTGCGGGTGCCCTTCACATAGACTTCCGGCCGGGTGCCGGGAGTGCCGGGCGGGAAGAGGTTGCCCTTGGGAATCGTGTAGGTTCCGTCCGGCTCGGGATGGATCCGGCTGATCCCGCCGCGGAGATCGTTCATGTTGGCGGACGACTTCTGCGCATCCCAGGGGCTGCGGCCGGTTCGTTCGTCGTGGGGAGAATAGCCCTCGGAATCGAACGGGTTCGTGTTGTCACCGATGGCGATGTAGAGGTTTCCCTTGGAGTCGAAGCCCAGAGATCCGCCGACATGGCAGCACTGTTCGCGCTGGGTCGTGATGTCGATGACGGCCTTTTCGGAAGCGAGGTCGAGTTGATCGCCCTTCAAGGTGTAGCGGGAAACCCGGATGATCCCCTGCTTTTCGCCGCGCGCATCCTTGGTGGTCTCCGGGACGGAATGGTTCAGGTAAACCCAGCCGTTCTTGTCGAAGTTCGGATCGAGGGTGATTCCCAGCATTCCGTCCTCGAGACCGGTGAACACGGGGATGGTCGCGATGACGACGGCTGCCTTGGAGTCCGGCTTCCACATCTTGATGATGCCGCCGCGCTCTGCGTAGAAGACGCGTCCGTCCTTGGCCACGGCCAATTCCATCGGATCCTTCAGCGTGTCCTGAAACGCCCCGTCGACCATCCGGTCTGAATCGAGAACCACCTTGGTGAACGCACCGTCCACCTGTTGCCCGGACGGTGTTGGATCGGCTGCGTGGAGGGCGATTGCGGCCAGCAGGCCGGCGAAGAGGCTAAGCGCTTGGGGCTTCATGTTCGTGATTCAGACGGGTGGTTGGGGAAGTAATTCAGATCGCCTTCGACCGCGCAAGCCACGGGGCCTGGCAGATTCTTCTTGGTCGGACCGATGCGTCCCGTTGAACTCGGCGCGATGCGTTTGGGCGTTTACGGAGGATCTTTTGATCCGGTGCATCTCGGCCATCTGCTCGTGGCGCAGGCGGCGCGGGAGGAACTGGAGCTCGACCGCGTGGTCTTCATCCCCGCCGCGCAGTCCCCCTTCAAACCCGGCATGGAACCCACACCGGGAGCGGTCCGCTGCCAGATGCTGCGACTGGCACTGCAAGGATGGGAGTGGGCCGAGGTCGATGAAAGGGAGCTCCGGCGCGGAGGCGTTTCCTACACGGTGGACACTTTGCGGGAGATCGCTTCGGAACATCCGGGCGTCGAATTGTCCTACCTCATCGGCGCCGACCACGCGCCCATCCTGCCGAAGTGGCGGGATGCGGATTCGCTGGCGGGCCTGGCCCGGTTCGTCGTCATTCCCCGGCCCGGCGATCCGGAGCCGGTCCTGCCGGCGCCCTTCTGCGGACGGGTGTTGAAAGGGTTTCCGCTCGGGGTTTCTTCATCCCGGATCAGGGGCAGGGTGAAGTCCGGTCTTTCCATCCGGCACCTCGTTCCATTCGCCGTCGCGGAGGCCATTTCGGCGAATCGGCTTTATCTTTAGGCTTCGGGCCATAGTTTCTGACAAATGGATTCGCTCAAGCTGGCCCTGCTCTGCCACGAACTCGCCGACAACAAGAAGGCCGAGAATATCGTCATCCTCGACGTGAGGAAGATTTCCTCGGTCACGGATTTTTTTGTGCTCATCTCCGGTTCGAGTGAGCCGCACATCCGCGCCATCATCGGGGAACTCAGGGGCTCCCTGGCCGTTGACCATGGAATCAGGCCGGCATCGGTCGACGGGGAGCACCCCACCGCCTGGCAGGTGCTCGATTTCTTCGACGTCATCGTCCATGTGATGAAGCCGGACGTCCGCGAGCGCTACGACATCGAAGGCCTTTGGGGCGACGCCCGGCGCATCGACCCCGCGAATCTTCCGGTCGAGGAAAAGAAGCCCAAGCAGCCGGCCAAGAAAAAAGCCGCCGCCAAGAAAGCAGCGCCAAAGAAGGCGGCCCCTAAAAAAGCGGCGGTGAAAACGAAAGCGGCACCCAAGAAAAAGACGAAAGCCGGCAGCTAGCCCGGGTGGCTGAACTGCCGGCCAAATCTTAGTCCAGCCGGATCAGGCGGGATTCTGGTCGGGAGCGGGGGCCAGGCCGGGGTTGTCCCCATAGCCGGGCTGGCCTTCATCGACCGGATAGTCGGGGTAGGCGGGATCCACGCCGGGAATGTTGGGCGGGGTCTCATCAGACAGCTTCACCATCTCGTCCACGATCCGTTTGAAGTCCTGGAGACCGGTCGAGGGGATGATGATGTTGTCGCGGTGCCCGTTGACGTCCTCCGTGATGCGGAGGAAGCGGCCGCGGGGGTTTTCCTTGAGCGTCAGGATGAACGTCTTGCGCTCGATCTGGATCTTCTCGGTGCGGAGGGTGTCCTCGTTGACCTGGGGTTTGGGCTGTCCGAAGCCGTAGCCCGGGTTTTGGCCGCCGTAATTGCCTTGGCCACCATGCCCATGCCCGTGGCCCGAAGGACGGCGTTGGGGCCGGTAACCATACGGCGAAGGTCTCTCGTTCGATATCATGCTGTCCGTTTCATCGGCGTGAAAGTCACGCCACTTAATTCGTTGCGGAAATGTGACGGTGGGGGGCCGAGGCCCGTCCATTGCCATCGACACGCTGAGAGGAAGTAGTAGCAGGGAGTTTAGAGGGGAATCAACTCCTGCTTTGGCGCGCTGAACCCTTCCGGGCCGGGAAATCTCCTCAGACGTTGAAGCGCGGAATTGAAGCCGCCCGTTGTCCGGTCCTCGGGATTGCGGTCTTCCAGAGATAGAAGGAGATGCCCACGAGGCAAATCAGGTTCGCCGCCTGCGAAATTCCATGCCACAGGCCGAAGGATCGCGTCGCCTCGACCAGCTCCGGACTGTTCGGGCGGCTCTGATATTTTTTCAGGTGGAGCTCCTTCAGCACCGGCTGCAGCCCGAAGCCCCCGATCAGTCCAAGCCCGAGGACCAGCAGGAGCACCCACGTGAGCGTCTTCTCCATGGGCCGTCCCGCGTAGAGGTGCTCCAAGGCGGAGGCTACCAAGGCGATGGTGGCGCAGGCGTAATGCAGCCAGAAGAGCTTCGCGATGATCGCCTGCGTGGCGAATCCGGCCCAGAACGCCCCCAGATTCGTCTTCATGGGGGTGGCCAACAGCGTGGGCGCGACGATGAACGCGAAGAACAGCGATGCGCCCAACCAGACGGCCGCGTTGAAAATGCTGATGGCCCGCAGGAGCGAAAGCATGGGCCACCGTAGGCCGGCCGGTGCCGGGAGGCCAAGCTTGCTTCAGAAACTCCTGAAGCATCCTCTGGCATCCGGCGGGGCCATAGGTTACTTCTCGCCGGTAGTTTTCCTGCCATGCCTGCCCAATTACTCAAATCGCTGGCCCTGTTCGGTCGTGAAGTGGTGCAGAACCCGGGTCCAATGGGAGCCGCGTTCCCCAGCTCGCCCGCACTGGCCCGCAAGATGGCGAGCTTGGCGCACGACGTGGACGGCTTCTCCGGATTTGTCGTCGAGCTGGGCGCCGGCACCGGGGCCATCACGGCCGCGATCCTCGAGGCCAAGGTGCCCGAAGAGCGGCTCATCGCCCTCGAACGCTCGCCGACGCTGGCCAAGGCGCTGCAAAAGCGTTTCCCCAAACTCAGCGTCCTGACGGGCGACGCCTGCGATCTGAACCGCCTTCTCCGCCTGCATTTCGGCGGCAAAATCCCCAAGATCTCCGCCGTCCTTTCCAGCCTGCCCCTGCGTTCCATCCCCTGCAGGAAGGTGGCCCGGCTCATCCTCGAAGTGCGGCGGCTGCTGGCCGACGGCGGCGTGCTCGTCCAATACACCTACGCGGTGCACAGGCGGACCCGTTTCCCCGAATGTTTCCAGCGCACCGGGGCCTCCGTCGTCTGGATGAACCTCCCGCCGGCGCGCGTGGAGAGGTTCACGGTCAAGCCCGCACGGGCCTGAAGCCTGGAGCGGAGCACCTTCGCTGACAGGGTGCCGGGGTCGAAGCGGCGCAGAGATGTTTCAAAGGATAAATCGCCGACATGAAACCGTGTTCCATCGCTGTGTATCTTGGTTCCGCCAGGCTGCGGATGTTTCTCCTCTCCCTGGCGATGGCCGCCTTCATGGCGACCCCGTCGATGGCCCAACCCCAGAATTCAGCACAGGACGCGTGGGCCGCCGCCGCCGTTCCCATGGCGTCGCTGACGAATCTGTCTTCGCGGCCCGGCACTCCGGTTTTTGCCAAGGTCGAGGGTGTCGTCACATACGCCCATGAGGCGCTCTTCCTTCGGGACGCCACGGACAACGTGTATTGCCTAGGACTTTGGACGAACAAGCTGCGCGCCGGGGAGCTCGTCCAAGTGGTCGGCCAGGTGGTTTCCAATCCCACCACCCCCCAGCTCGAGAGCATCCAGATCCGCAGTGTCGGCTTTGGACCACAGCCCGAACCCGAAAAAGTCCGCGTGGCCGACCTCGTGGCGACGGGCCGCGACGCCCATCTGGTGAGGATCACCGCCACCGTCATCGGCGAGGCGACGGTGGCGGACGGGCCAGCCATCGTCGCGGCCGAAGGCGACGACATCGTGTTTATCCGCAACACGGCCGGCACCATGCCCACCGTCCAGCCGGGCGCGACGATTGAAGCCACCGGCATCTGCTCGTTCTCCAAGGATGCCTCCGGCCGAACGGGCGCCGTCCGGATCATGGTGCGTTCTTCGGAAGACCTGCGGGTGCTCAAAGGCCCGCCCTACTGGAACGCCAGCCGGTTGCTGCTCGCGCTCGTCTGCGTGGTGGTTTCGATGGCGTTGGCCGGAATCTGGGGCTGGTTCATGTCAAAAAAGGCGCAACGCCAGGCGCTCATCCTCCGGGAAGCAGCCGCCGAAGCGCGGCTGGGGACGGTCGTCGAATCCCTCGCCGAAGGCATCGTCGTCCAGGACTCCACCGGCCGGATCACTTCGAGCAATTCGGCCGCGGCGGAAATCCTCGGACTCACCCCCGCCCAGGTCTGCGGCCGCTCTTCCGTCAGTCCAGAGTGGAAGGCCATCCGGGAGGACGGGAGTCCTTTCCCCGGAGCGGAGCATCCCGCCATGGTCACGCTCCGCACGGGAGAACCGCAGGAAAAGGTCATCATGGGCGTCCGCCGGCCCGGAGGTGAGAACCGCTGGATCTCGATCAACAGCCGACCTCTGCTGGATCCACGGACCCGGGAGGTCACGGGAGTGGTGGCCTCGTTCCAGGACATCACCCAGTCCCGCCTGCAGCACGAACAGCTCAACGAGGCCAACCAACGGCAGAAGGCCCTCCTCAGCGCGATACCGGACCTCATGATCCTGCAGTCGCGCTCCGGGGTCTATCTCAACGTCTACACCAACGACCCTTCGCAGCTGGTCGCCCCGGTCCCCAGCCTTCTCGGCCGCAACATCGCGGAGTTTTTCCCGCGGGCGGTGGTCGCTTCCTGGAACAGCTGCGTCGAGGAAGCGTTTCGCACCGGCCGGGTCCAGGTGCTCAATTACCCGGTTGAACTGCCGGGGGAGACCAGGCACTTCGAGGCTCGCATCGTTCCCTGCGGGGACAAGCTGCTCAACATTGTCCGCAACATCACCTCGCAGGTGGAGGCCCGGCAGCAGCACGCGGTCTTCGAGTCCCGGCTCCAGCAGGCCCACAAGATGGAATCCCTCGGCACCTTCGCCGGCGGCATCGCCCATGATTTCAACAACCTCCTCGCCGTCATTCTGGGCAACGCGAACCTCGCGCGGGAGGATGTGCCGGACGACCATCCGGCCTCCAAAAGCATCGAGGAGATCCTCAAGGCCTGCCACCGTGCCACGGACGTCGTCCGCCAGATCCTCAGCTTCAGCCGCAAACGCGGAGGAACCAGGGAGATGACCGATCTCGGATCGGTTGTCCGCGAGGTCATCGGGCAGCTCAGGCCGGGTGCGCCGGCGAACATCGAATGGGTTCATTCGATCACGGACCCGTTCAGCCGCGTTTCCTGCGCCCCGGCCGAGATCCATCAGATGCTCACGAATCTCGGAACAAATGCGGTCCAGGCCCTCGACGGCTCACCGGGCCGGATCAGCTACGAGGTGACGGAGATCCGCGACCCGGCCGCCTCCGGAGACGCGCTGACGCGGCTTGGGCACGAACCGCATCTCCGCATCCGCGTCTGCGATACCGGCCCCGGCATGGACGCCGCCACGGCCGAGCGCGTCTTCGAACCTTTCTTCACCACCAAGGCCCCGGGGCATGGCACGGGCCTCGGGCTCGCGGTCGTGCACGGAATCATCGAGGCCTACAACGGGCTCGTCCTGCTGGAGACGGAGCCGGGCCGGGGAACCTGCTTCGACATCTACCTGCCCGCAGGCCGGGGCAAATCCTCCCGCAGCGATGCCGTCGCGCCCCGCGCCGTCCCCCACGGCGCGGGCCAGCGCATTCTCGTGGTGGACGATGAACCCGCCGTCGGCCTGACGACGCTGCGCCTGTTGAAGCGCGCGGGCTTCGAAGGCGAATGCGTCGCCTCGCCGGAATCCGCCCTCGGCCTCCTCTCCAGCGACGCTGCCGGGTTCGACCTCGTCCTGTCGGACTGGACCATGCCCGGCATGAACGGGGTCCAGCTGGCCTCGGCCATCCGCGCCCTCGGGATCGCCGTGCCCATCGTGATCCTCACAGGCTTCGCCGCCGACATCCGCGAGGAGGAGCTCCGGGCCGCGCGGGTGAAGCGGGTGCTGGTGAAGCCGGTGGATACGGACGCTCTCGTGCGCGCCATCCAGAACGCCCTAGAGTCCTGAAGCCCGGCTCTTGTTCAGATCTCCGGCTGTGCCTAGCTTGGCCGGATGCGATCGATCGAGGAGCTGACCTTCGACAACACCTACTCGCGGCTGCCGGACACGTTCCACCAACGCGTCCAGCCGAAGCCGTTCGAGAATCCCTGGCTCGTCCACTTCAACCAGGCCGCCGGCAACCTCATCGACCTCGATCCCGCCGAAGCGCTTAGGCCGGACTTCGCGGACTTCGTCACCGGCCGGAAGGCGATTCCCGGAAGCGATCCGCTCGCGATGCTCTACGCCGGACACCAGTTCGGCAGCTACGTGCCGCAGCTCGGCGACGGCCGCGCGATCCTGTTGGGCGAAGTGCGCTCGCCGTTGAAGGGCCTCTACAACGGCCATCTCAACCTCGTGACCGACAAGTGGGATCTCCACCTCAAAGGCGCGGGCAAGACCGCCTTCTCCCGCTTCGGCGACGGCCGCGCCGTGCTGCGTTCATCAGTGCGCGAGTATCTGTGCAGCGAAGCCATGCACGGGCTCGGCATTCCCACCACGCGCGCGCTCTGCCTCGTCGGCGGCGACGAACCAGTCTTCCGCGAAACGCCCGAGCCTGGTGCGATGATCCTCCGCATGGCTCCGTGCCACGTGCGCTTCGGCAGCTTCGAGGTCTTCTACTACCGCGAGCAGGTAGAGAACCTCCGCACGCTGGCCGACTACGTCATCGCGCAGCACTACCCCCAGTTCGCGGAAGTCGCGCCGAAGGACAAATACTACCGGTGGTTCAAGGAAGTCGTCCGACGCACCGGCCAGCTCATGGCGGAATGGCAGGCCGTCGGCTTCTGCCACGGCGTGATGAACACCGACAACTTCTCCATCCTCGGCCTCACGATGGACTACGGGCCGTTCGGGTTCCTCGACGACTTCGAGCCCGGCCACATCTGCAACCACACCGACCAATCCGGCTTCTACGCCTACGACCAGCAGCCGAGCATCGGGCACTTCAACCTCCGGGCCCTCGGCCAAGCGTTGTCGCCGTTGATGACGCCCGACCAGGTGACCGGCGCCCTCGGCGACTACGAGCCCGCGCTGGCCACGCACTTCCTCGACCTGCTCGGCGCGAAGCACGGCTTCCGCATCCAGAGCCCCACGGATGAGGAAATCTTCCGCGACACGTTTGAAGTCCTGCGCGGAACGGACCTGACCAACTTCTTCCGCGCGCTCAATTCCTTCTCCACCGCGTCCGGCGCGGACAACGCGCCCGTGCGCGACCTCGTAGTGAACCGCCCCGCCTACGACGCCTGGGCCAAACGCTACGCCGCCCGGCTCACGGGCGAAGGCAGCAAGGACGCCGAGCGCAAAGCCCGCATGGACCGCGTGAACCCGAAGTTCGTCCTCCGAAACCATCTCGCCCAACGCGCCATCGACGCCGCGCACCAACGCGACACCTCGGAGATCGACACCCTTATGCGCATCCTGCGAAACCCCTTCGCCGAACATCCCGGCTTGGAACTCTACGCCGCACCCCCGCCGCAGGAGTTGAAGAAGATCGAAGTGAGCTGCTCGTCGTAGGCGCCCTTTGCTTCAACCGGAAGGCGTTCGTTGCGGAGATGCTGTTCCAGCGATCCAAAGCCTTTGGCGCAACGTGAGCCGAGGTTGGCTTCCACAAAGCGGAGAACGTCCTCCACACCTGAGCTCACTGACGCCGAGCTCCAGCAGCGGGCAAGCGCGAACTTTGTCCAAGACTTTCCAGGCGGCAGCGCAGTATTCGTAGCGCATGAAATCGCCCCAATCTCCAGGTGGCAGGCTCATTGCCCTGTTCCTCGCGTTCAGCTTGGCTCCCTTGCTCCAGGGGGCGGAACCGATTTCGTCCGTCTACCAGACAAACCAGATGGAGGGCTGGACGGTGATCGTCGACGTGCGGCTGCTCGCGGCGGAGGAGAAGGAGGCGACGTCGAAGGCGATGGACCTGCTGAAGGTCCAGTTGCAGGAGATCATAAAAAAAGTGCCCTCTCCCGCCGTGGCCAAACTGCGGGAAGTGCGCCTGTGGTTCTCCCCGCCCTACCCCGGAATCGGCGAACGCGCCGAGTATCATCCGGGCGAAGGCTGGCTCCGCACCAACGGCCGGAACCCCGCGATGGTGAAGGGCGTGGAGTTTACGAACGTCCGTAAATTCGCCGCCGAGACGAGGCGGATGCCCAACTTCACCCTGCACGAGCTGGCGCATGCCTACCACGATCGCGTGCTGGCCGGAGGCTTTGGCAATCCCCAGATCAAGGACGCCTACGAGAAGGCCAAGGCCTCGGCCAAGTATGACCGCGTCCAACGCCGCGACTCCGAGGGCAACGTCCGCATGGACCGGGCCTATGCGCTGACGAACCCGATGGAGTATTTCGCCGAAACGACGGAGGCGTTCTTCTCCACTAATGATTTCTACCCCTTCAACCTGGACGAACTCAAACAGCACGACCCTGAGATGGGGCAGCTGCTCGCCAAGCTTTGGAGCGTGGCCAAGTGACCTTCTGAACCACATCGAACTGCCGTGAAAATCATCCGCATCTTCGCCCATCGCGTCGAACTTCCGTTGCTAGAAACCACTTACAAGTGGTCCGGCGGCAAATCCGTCACCGTCTTCGACAGCACCATCGTCGGCGTTGAAACCGACACGGGACTGATCGGCTACGGTGAGGTCTGTCCGCTCGGGCCGTTCTATTTGCCGGCGTATGCCGAAGGCGTGCGCGCCGGTCTGCGCGAACTGGGGCCGCATCTGCTCGGTGAAGACCCGCGCCAGCTCGTGAAGCTCAACCGCACGATGGATGCCGCGCTCAAAGGCCATCCCTACGTGAAGAGCGGCGTGGACATCGCGGGCTGGGACATTCTCGGCCAGTCGTGCGGGATGCCCGTGTGCGAATTGCTCGGCGGCCGCTACGGCGAGGACGTGCATCTCTACCGCGCCATCTCGCAGGAGTCGCCGGAGCAGATGGCCGCGAAAGTCGCGGGCTATCGCGCGGAGGGCTACCGCCGCTTCCAACTCAAAGTCGGCGGCGATCCCGATGTGGACATCGCGCGCATCTTCGCCGTCGCCGCGAAACTGCAACCCGGTGACCGCCTCATCGCCGACGCCAATACCGGCTGGGTGCAGCACGAGGCCGTGCGCATCGCCAAGGCCGTGCGCGATGTGGATGTTTATATCGAGCAGCCGTGCCTGACCTACGAGGAATGCCTCGCCGTGCGGCGGCAGATTCCGCATCCGTTCGTGCTCGATGAGAACATTGATGACCTCGGCATCTTGCTCCGCGCGAAGGCGGATCTCGCGATGGACGTGGTGAATCTGAAGATCAGTAAGCTCGGCGGTCTCACCAAAATCAAACAGGCCCGCGACCTCTGCGTCAGCATGGGCATCGGGATGACGCTGGAAGATTCCTGGGGCGGCGACATCGCCACCGCCGCCATCGCGCATCTCGCGCAGAGCACGCCCACGGAATTCCTCTTCAGCACGACCGACTTCAACAGCTACGTCACCGTCAGCACCGCCGCCGGCGCGCCGCAACGC
>JAYTUE010000158.1:0-5841 GCA_043744715.1 Verrucomicrobiota bacterium
ATGCGCGGCAGTCCACGCCAGGCGAGTCCGGCGCAGGCGAGCACAAGGAGGAGCGTCAAGGCCCAGCCGAAGGGGAGGAGCGAGGAAAGCCCGGCGGGCACGGCAGGAAGGGGGCCCGCTTTTCCCATCGGAGCCGACGTGGCAGGCTGGAAGCCGGCCCCGCTTTTCCTCACCGCCAGCGGCAGGAACCCGAAGAGCATGATAGCCATGCCCAGCATCACGCCGAGCGCCACGAGGGAACCGAGCTGCGCGAGGCCGGGCAGTCCGCCGAGGTTCAAGGTCAAAAAGGCCCCGGCCGTCGTCAGCGCCGACCAGAAGATGCCCGGGCCGATCTCGCGCTGGAGATGGGCGACCGATTCCCCGGGCGATGCGACATACTTCTGGTAGGTCATCAGTCCGTAGTCGACCACCAGGCCCAATAGGATGGCGGCGAAGCCGAGGCTCACGACGTTGAGCGTGCCGAAGAGCAGCCCGCCGAGCCCAAGCGTGCCGACGACGCTTGCGACCAGCGCGACCACGATGACCAGCAGCGGGCGCAGGCGGCGGTGCGCCAGCCAGAACAGCGACGCGATGATGACGAGCGTGACGGGGGCCGAGCCGGACATGTCCTGCTCCATTCCACCCGCGGCCTCGGCGGCGAAGACCGGCCCCCCGGTGAAATCAAGGCGGACCCCGGCGGGAAATCCCTTTTCCAATTTTATTTTTTCTACACGGCCGCGAACGGACGCCAGCCAGGCGATCTCGGCCTTGTAGTTGGGCAGTTTCGAGGCGGGTTCCACGAAGATCAGGCGGAACGCGCCGTCCGCCGAACTGAACAGGCGCTGGGTCTGGTCCATGTCCGCCAGGCCGCCGCTGCCCGGAATCGCCGTCAGTCCGAGAGGGTCGTAGCTGAAGCGGGCGATGTCCGTCGGAGAGATGGAGACGGCCAGCTGCTCACGGGCGTCGCGCAACGCGCCGGCCATCATTCCGGGTTGGAGCCGGGCGACCATGTTGCTGGTTTCAGCGGGAGGCTGTTGAAGCCAGATCCACGCGAGGAACTCGGCGACGGACGCGGGGTCCTCCTGCCACGGCGGCTGCCAGACCGCCCGACGGACGAGTGCGGGATCGCCTTCCAAGCCACGGGCCAACGCCTGGGCTGCGCTGGCCGAGGTTTCCGCATCAGGCGATGAAACGGTGAGCAGCAGCTCGTGGGCATTGGCGAAATGCGCCTGCTGCAGTTTCAGGCCCTGCACCACGGGAAGCCCTGGCGGGAGCAGGCCGAGGACGTCCGCGTCGAAACGGAGACGCCACAGCCCTCCGCCCAGGATGACAAGGGCGAGCAGCCCGAAGAGCCATGGGGAACGGCGAAGGTTCACGGTGTTCCCGGGCCTTCCAGCGTTTCTCCGGTCCTGGGGTTGACCACTGTCCAGCTTCCGTTCGTGGAGCGCGCCAGCACCCAGGGCAACGCCATCGCCTCCGGCGGGACGGAACGCAGTTGAAACCAGACGAGGGTGGAAGGCGGCGCGCCGTGTCCGCCGTAACTGCCGGATCGAAGCGAGGAGCTGATCCGCCAGAGGCCGACGGACTGCTGGGCGATGACCACGGGCAGGCCGCCTTTGCTGAACTGGATGAAACGAGATCCGTCTTCATGCGAGGCGAAGAGCAGTTCGCCGGTGAGTTCCGGCGCCTTCGCGGAGGGGCGCCAGACCACGGGCGTCTCGTCGGAGGTCCAGCCGGGCGAGGTGAGGGCGACAGGAGGAAATTGGGGAGCCCTGCATCCGGACCCAAGGCCCACGAGAATCAGGAACACCACCGCGCTGGCGGCATTGGCATTGATTCTCGCGAAAGCACGCAGGCCGATCATGGCGACCGCCCTTCTGGAATTCCCGCAGGCGCGGTTTCGACGGGCATCGGGGGAGTTTCCGTTTGGGCCATCGGCGCGAAGGAGATCCGGGGCACCAGCGGCCATTTGCTTTGCATCCGGACGATCCAAAAGAAGATCCGCAGACGCAGCCTCATGCCGAGGCTTCCTTCCAATTCACCGGCAAGGATCGCGTTCACGGCGGCGGGCAGGTTCCATCTCGCGCGGGGTTCGAGGAAAACTTCCATGAAGGGCGTCGTGTAGAAGCGTTCCACCATCTCCCAGTAGACCGTCATGGCCGACCGCACGCGCTTTTCGTAGGCCAGCAATCGTTTGGCTCCGTCGTCCCCGGCCTTGAGGGATTCACCGACCGCCCGGGCCGCGAGTTTTCCGGAAAGCATGGCGAGGTAGACGCCGGCCGAGAAAATCGGGTCCATGAATCCCGCCGCATCCCCGACCCGCAGGAGTCGCGGCCCGACCAGACGCCGGTTGCGATAGGAGAAGTCGCCGGTCGCCTGGATCTCGCCGACCAGCACGGCGTCCTTCATCCGCTCCCGGAGCGGAGGACTTTGGTTGACCCAAGACCAGAAGACCTCGGCCGGTGGAAGCTTCGCGGAAGAGAATTCGTCGCGGTCGATGACGCAGCCCACGGAGATCTTTTCCCCGGAGATCGGGATCAGCCAGAACCACTTGTTCTCCAGCCGAACGATGACGGTGTCGCCGCCCTTGGGGCCCGGATCGCGCAGCACCCCCTTGAAGTGCCCGAACACCGCGATCTTCTTCAACCTCGGATGGACATCGCGGATCTTCTCCTGGTTTCCGGTCATGTTTCCCCGCCCGCTGGCATCGATCAGGAAACGGGCGCGGAGGCCATGGCTCTGCCCCTGCGGGTCACGGGCCAGGACTTCCACGCCATCGGGTTCATGGGAAAAGCGTTCGACCGTCCAGCCTTCACGGACTTCAGCCCCGGAAGTCCTGGCGTGCCTGAGGAGGAGATCATCGAAGACGGCCCGCTCCACCTGGAACGCCTCGGTGTGACGCGTGAACTTGCCTTCCTTGAAGACAAAGCCGGTTGCCTTGGAACCGTTCCCCATGTGGAACTGGGCCCCGAACTTCTTGATGAAGCCATGGGCTTCGAGCGTCGGGAGCACGCCCATCTCCGCAAAGATCGCCTTGTTGTAGGGCAGCAGCGATTCGCCGATGTGGAATCTCGGAAAGGTTTCCTTCTCCAGAACGAGCACCTGCCTGCCGGCCTTCGCGAGGAAGGTGGCGGCCGCGCTGCCCCCGGGGCCTCCACCGATGACAATAGAATCCCAGACCGTCTCGCTCATGGAGGCATCGTCTTCATCGGTCGGATAGAACTCAACTCTTGTAAGGCAGCTTCACCATGCCGGGTTGGAGACCGACGCCCGCGGTCCGAGCAAACAACGTCACCAGATCCATCACAACCCGGGAGCATCGGACGGCCGAGGCCGGGGCTCCTTCTGGAACGAATGGTAGACGTAGCCGAGGCCGGCGCCGAACCCGAGGCCGTAGAACAAACCCCAGGACATTTTGGCGAGGAGCATGAGCTGCGGTTTGTCGAGGAAGGGAACGGGATCCTCCCGGGCCAGTTCAGACAGTTTGGCCATGCTCATTCCGCCCGCGAAATATCCCGCCGTGTGCAGCACGAAGAACACGACCGTCACCAGCCAAAAAGCGCGCCAGCTTCCAAACCGCCACGCCGAATACGCGACGAAGGCCATGCTCCCAATCCCGGCTCCCAGCCATTCACCGAGGCCATACTTGAGCCAGAACCAGAAGCCCGACCAAACGATGGAGTAGAGCAGGAAAGCAGGCACAAACACCTGGTAGAAGCGCAGCAGCCTCCTCGGGCCCTGCACCAGCGGGTGCAGCAGGACTCCGGTGAACACCACAAACACGGCCGCGATCGCGACATACATGGCGGGCTCTCCTCCGCGACCGCGGAACCAACCTCCGCCAAACGCCCACACGGAGAACGCCGCTAGGCTGACCAGACCAAATCCCAGGGAGCCGCGCAGGATTGATCGGAGCGGGCATGCAGCTGGGGCCGGTGAATTGGTGTCGGTGTCACTCATGGGATTGTGGGTGGTGAGGGGTGGTGGTCACGACTCGATGCCCGCGTTGCGCTTGAGCGAGTCCACGATCCGTCGATCATCCGATCCGCACTCGCGGACCAGCTGGAGAAAATCAGGCAGGGTCGTCTTCATCCTCCGGACGAACGGCCGATCCCCGCCGCAGCCATACATCAGATCGCCGGGCATCTCGCCGCGGAGTTTGAGGCGAGCCTTGACGATGAGCCGGGGCAGCCAGGCGATGCCGTCCACTTCCTGCATCTTAGGGGGAAGATCCGACATGGCAGCCTGTTTGGCACTAGGGAGCCCCTTCATCTCGTTCAAAAGGCAGTCACGCCGGATGGCCTGGACGGCGAGGGCCGTGGCGAAGTCAGGTTCCCCGTAGACGAGGAAATCATCCACGAAGTCGAAGAGTTCCTGGGCGGTGCAGCCGATGCCCGCGAGGAAGGCGACATCCTCGGCGTTGAACATCGTGCCGGGTTTCCGGCGCCCCGCCTGCCAGGCCACCACGCCCCGGTCATACACGGCGCGGAACTGCTTTTCCCATGCTGCATCGTTCATCGCGCCGGAAGCTAGCGGGGGCGGACCATCAACGCCAGTCACGGATAAATGCTGTCTCGACTCTTTGAAAATGTCCCCTTCTGGACATTTTCTCCTGAGTTCTTAAGGGGACATTTCTAAAGAGTTTTGACACCCTATTCCTATGCCCGTGCCGCTGTCCCACCACTGTCCACCTAATCGAGACAGGCTCAGTTGACTCGCACGGGCCACCGTTGTCCGACCCGCCGGGGCAAGCGTCTCCCGTCATGCGCGACATCGAGAAGCACAACCCGCAGCTTACCAACGTCCAGCCCAACGAACTGCTCATTGGCTACCGTCCGACGCACCACCTCCGTCTCCGCCCGAACTGCTTCCCCAACGTGAAGCTATCGTCGGGGGAGCGCGTGAAGGGAATGGGGCATTGACGCGTCGATGACAGCGCGACTAACTCGGCCAATCACAGTCACGCAGGAGTCACACAGCTCCATCCGTGTTGCGCAAAAGCAAGATGCCCCATCCGCCAACCATGTTCCTACTTCGAGGTTTCGTCCGCTCGTGCCTGCTCTTCGCGGCGTGCGTGAGTCTCACCAGCGCCATTCGCGCAGCGCAACCGTTTGAAGCTTTCCTAAATGCACATTGCATCCGCTGCCACGGGCCGGAGAAGGAGAAGGGGGACTTGCGGATCGACAAGCTCTCGCGTGATTTCAAGCTGAGTGGAGACAGTCATCACTGGGCGGAGGTCATCGAACAGGTGAACTCGGGCGAGATGCCGCCGAAGAAGGAGAAGCAGCCGTCGCAGGAGGAGATCGCGGGCTTTGTGACGGACCTCGACGCGCTGATCAAGCAAGGCCGTGCTGCGCGGATGGCGGCGCGGCCGGCGGTCGCGCACTACCGGTTGAGCCGGAAGGAGTATGAAAACACGGTCTATGATCTGCTCGGCGTGCGCTATGATCCGGCGAAACCGGGCGAGCTGAATGAAGACACGCGCTGGCATGGATTTGAGCGCATTGGGTCGGAGCTGTCGCTGTCGCCATCTCATGTGGAGCGCTACTACCGTGCGGCCGAGACGGTGCTTGATCGCGCTTTTCCAGCCGTGTCTGGCGAGGCACGCAAAGTCCGCAAGACGGCTGCGGAGATCCATTACGACGGCGGCAAGAAGCAGCAGGAGGCGCTGGCTCGCTTCGGCATCAAGCGTCCGCTGCGTTACCTCCTCTTTCCCGGCACGGTGCAAAACGCGCTGTCGCCCGGTTGGCTCGGCAGGACAGGGCCGGAGCACAGCGGACTTTACAAAGTGCGCATCCAGGCCAGCGGCAGTCGTCCGCTCGGCGGCCAGCCGGCGCACTTGAGCATCGGCAAGCGCACGGG
>JAYTUE010000159.1:0-5830 GCA_043744715.1 Verrucomicrobiota bacterium
GTCGGACAAAGCGGTCTATATTTCGCCTCGCGGCCAATCGCATCCCCAAGTCCGGAGCTATGCCATGAACATGTACCTGGCGCCGAATGTCGCGGTGAATTCCCACCTCTCCCCGCGCTACCAAACCTACCGACGCTCGGCGGCGATCGCCGCTCCCGCCGACACCTTTCTTTTTCAGGACCTCACGCCGCAAAGCCTCTGCACGCCGGCGTTCATCATCCATCTTCCCGGCTCATCGCCCTCGACATTCTTTCACCTCCCGGCCACGCACCACAACCGCGGCGGCGTGGTGTCGTTCACCGATGGACACGCCGAGGCGCACCGCTGGTTCGACCCCACGACCTTCATCAACACCACGCTGGGCGAACGCACGGATCACAATCTCAACACGCCGGGCAGCCAGGATCTGGCCTGGATCCAGGCCCGCACTTCGGTGTTGAAATAGCCCGGTTCTCCGCGATCTCCGCGTGATTTCCCTCCGGTTTCCAACGGACACGTCACCGCTTAAACCAGCTTGGCGCCCGCCGCCGCCCGCTCGGTTTTCAGGCGCAACTGGCCGCAGGCGGCGTCGATGTCGTGGCCCTTCTCCAGGCGGAGCGTGGTGATGACGTCCTGTTCGCGGAGCGTGTCGGCGAAGCGGATGCAGCGTTCTTCCTGCGGACGTTCCCATGGCAGGCCATCGACCTTGTTGTAGGGAATCAGGTTCACCTTGGCCTGAAGCCGATGAGCCAACTCGATCAGCGGCCCGGTGTGGATGGACGGGTCGTCGTTGATGCCGTCGAGCAGGATGTATTCAAGCGTGATCATCCGGCCTTTCTTTGCGACGTAGTAGTCGCAGGCGGCGCCGAGTTCCTTGAGAGGATACTTCCGGTTCACCGGCATGATCTTGTCGCGGACCTCGTCGGTCGCGCCGTGCAGCGAGATGGCGAGGCGGAACTGCTCGGGCTCGTCCGCCAGCTGCTTGATGCGGGGCACGACGCCGCTGGTGGAGATGGTGATCTTGCGCGCGCCGATGCCAACGCCCCAGGGCGCGTTCAGCGTGCGGAGCGCGTGCATGAGATTGTCATAGTTCGCCATGGGTTCGCCCATGCCCATGATGACGAGATTGTTGATCAGGCGCTCCGCGGGAGTCTCCGGCGCATCGGGCTGGGAATCGTTCCATCGCTCCACGGCCAGGACCTGGTCGAGAATCTCCTCGGGCTTGAGATTGCGTTTCCAGCCATCGAGTCCGCTCGCGCAGAAGCGGCAGCCGTAGGCGCATCCAACCTGCGTCGATATGCACAACGTATGGCGGTCGCTGGCCTCGCCGTAGAGCGCCGGGTTGGCCGGGATGAGGACGCTCTCGATCATGGCCCCGTCGGTCAGCTTCCAGAGAAACTTCTGGGTGGTATCCCGGGAACCCTGACGCCGAACCAGCTCCAGCGGCCGCAATGCCAGCGCCGAGGACAGCTTCCCGCGGAGCTCTTTCGGCAGGTTCGTCATGGCGTCCCATGTCGCCACGCGCTGCTTGTAGAGCCAGTCGAGGATCTGCTTCGAGCGATAGGGCTTCTCGTCCAGTTGCCGCAGGCGGGCCTTGAGATCCGCCTCGGTGAGGGAGCGGATGTCGGGCAAGGCGGGCGGCTGGATGGGGACGGTCATTTCGGGATGTAATACTTGGTGGCGTATTCCTTGACCATGCGGCTGGTGCTGAACTGCGCGGCCAGCGTGGCCATGGAACGGCGGATCTTCTGAATCCATTGCCGGGGAATGCCGTTCGCGTCGCGCTCGTAGAAGGCGGGGATGACCTGCTGGGTCAGGGCGTTGTAGAGGTTCTCGCTGTCGCGCTTGTCCTGGAGCTCGATGTTGTCCGGGTGCGAATCGTCGCCGATGGCGAAGCCGTTGGTCCCGTCGTAGCCCTCGCGCCACCAGCCGTCGAGGATGCTGAGGTTGAGGCAGCCGTGGACGGTGGTCTTCATCCCGGAGGTGCCGGAGGCTTCGAGCGGACGGCGGGGGTTGTTCAGCCACACGTCGCAGCCGGAAACCATCTGGCGCGCCACATGGATGTCGTAGTTCTCGACGAAGACGATGTGCCCGGCCAGTTCGCTGAATTTACTCAGATGAACGACTTTCTGGATGTAGCGCTTGCCCTCGTCGTCGCGCGGATGGGCTTTGCCGGCGAAGATGAACTGGACGGGGCGGTGCTTGTCCTTCACGAGCTTCACCACGTCGTCGAACCGGTCGAAGATCAGCGGCGCGCGCTTGTAGGTGGCGAAGCGGCGGGCAAACCCGATGGTCAGCGCGTCGGGATTGAGAAGGTGCTCGAAGGCGATGTAGTCGCTCTGGGTGAGGCGGAAGCCCTGCATGAGCAGCCGGCGGCGGGCGAACTCGACCAGCTCACGCCGAAGCTTGTAGCGGAGGGCCCACAGTTCCTCGTCGGCGAGGAAGCCCGGATCTGTCGCCTTCTCCCAGAACTCCGGACGGTCGACTTCCTTCTCCCATGTGCTCGCGGTCTTCTTGCTCCAGAAACTGGTGATCTCGCCGGACACGCCGGCGGCTGCGGCCTGGTTCGTCGCCGCTCCGATCTTTCGTTTCCAGAATCGCCGGACCGGTCCCTTCATCCAGCCGAGGATGTGGATGCCGTTGGTGATATGCCCGATGGGGACGTCGTCGACCTTCTTGTCGGGATAGAGTCCCTGCCACATGTGGCGGCTGACCTCGCCGTGAAGTTCGCTGACGCCGTTGGCGGAGCGGGAGAACTTCAGGGCCAGCACCGTCATGCAGAAGGGTTCATGCGAGTTCTTCGCGTCCACCCGGCCCAGGCCTAGGAGCTCGTCGAAGCTGAACTTGAGCTGCCCCATGAGCTTCGACATGGCATAGCCCATGAGATCGGTGCCGAAGCGGTCGTGGCCGGCTTCGACGGGCGTATGGGTGGTGAAGATGCACTCCGTCGTCGTCAGCGCCTGGGCCGCTTCGAAGGACTTCCCGCCGGCCATCTTCTCCCGCATGAGTTCCAGGGTGAGGAAGGCGGCATGGCCTTCGTTCATGTGGAAGGTGCCGGGCTGGATGCCGAGCTTGCGCAACAGCCGGACGCCGCCGATGCCGAGCAGGATCTCCTGCATGATGCGGGTGGTGCTGTCGCCGCCGTAGACGCGGAGCGTCAGGTCGCGGAAGCGCTGCTCGTTCTCAGGCCGGTTGGTATCGAGCAGATAGATGGGGACGCGGCCGACGTTGACGCGCCAAGCTTGGAAGTAGACCTCGGTCATCGCGATCTCGACCATGCAGACGACGGGCTCGCCCGTCGCATCGAGCACCGGTTCCATCGGCAGATTCTTGGGATTGAGCAGCGAGTAGAATTCGGTCTGCCAATTGTCCTGGTTGATCGTCTGTTGGAAGTAGCCTTCGCGGTAGAACAGGCTGATGCCGACGAACGGCAGCCCGAGATCGCTCGCGGACTTGGTATGGTCGCCGGCCAGGATTCCCAGACCACCCGCCGCGATGGGCAGGCTCTCGTGGAAGCCAAATTCTGCGGAAAAATATGCGACGGAACTTTGCTTGAGACTCGGCGCGTGCTTGGCCGACCAGGTGTCCGAGTCGCCCAGATACGCATCGAACTCCCGGATGACCTCGCGGGAGCGCTTGGCGAACTCGGGATCAAGCAGGCGGGTGCGAAGCTCGTAGTCGGAGACTTCCCGGAGCACGGCGACGGCGTTGTGATAAAGGTTCTGCCACCCGCGCGGAGCGAGCTCCTGGAAGATTTCCTGGGCGCCCTGGTTCCAGGTCCACCAGAGGTTTCGCGCCAGGCGATGGAGGCCGGCGACCAGTCCGGTCACTTCAGCGGCGGATACGGGTCCGTTGCTCATGGGGTTCGACATGTTCGTTCATCAAGATCGGTCTGATCGCCTTGCGGGTTGACGTTAGGAAGCAGCGTCCCGTCCCAGCAAACGCAATCTTGAGAAAGAAAAAGTCCCGTCGCCTCGCGGCGACGGGACTTTGCAAATGGTCGGGCCGATTACTTCTTCGCCTCGAACTTGGAGACGGCGATGAACTTCTTGCCGTCCTTCTCGGAGGCGGTGCCGGTGACAGTCGCTTCCTTGGCCTCGGAGCAGATCTGCTTGTGGAAGGCCTTGTCCTTATCGACCGTCAGCATGTAGGTCGTGGTCTTGCCTTCCTTGGTGACCTGGAGGACGTCGGTGCACTTGTCGGCCGTCTTGAGGTCGCACTTGGCGCAGGTTGCCTTGCCAGTGAGCGTGATTTCTTTGGCGGAGGCGGACATCGCCGTGGCGAACACGATGGCGGAGAGGGAGAGGATGAGCTTTTTCATAGATTGGGTTAAGTTTGCTGCGACCAGAACCTAGAGGCGGTCCCAACGGATCTCAACTTGAATTTTTGGGCCGGCGGAGGCCGCTTTGGCTCGCCCAAGCAGGGCCTCCATTCGCATCTGGCGGTCGGACTTGGAGAGCTTTGCGAGGCGTCCCACTTCACGATAAAAAGCGGGGAGATCGTCCGAGCAGTCCGAAAGGAGCGATCCAAAGGATGGAACCCACAGGTAGTAGGTGGCCACTGAGTTGAGCCGGGCGTTGTTGATGGGATGATGCAACCATCCCGAGATGTCCGGTTCGCCCGCCCACTTGCCGTGAAGTTCCGTCAATTGCGTCCGGAGTCGCGCGATTTCCGCAGCCTTGGCGGTCCGGAGAGCCGGGATGTCCGTGGCGCCCGCTCCTTCGTAGACGAGCTTCAGCCTGGAGCGACTCGCGAAGATCTCCGCGCGAAACTCCTCCCAACGCGCCTCCTTGAGTTTCCATTTCGCCTCCGCACCAAGGTCCGGATGCCTCAGAAACCAACGGCGGAGCCCTTCCTGGGCGACGAAGGTGGCAAACGCTTCGTTGAAATCGGTGTCGCCGGAAACGTAGAGCAGCCGGTGGGTCAGTTCGTGGAAAATCAGGTCCGCCAACTCGTCCTCCGGGTAGAAGAGAAACGTATTGAGGACAGGGTCTGCGAACCAGCCCAGGGTGGAGTAGGCGGAGACTCCGCCGATCGAGACATCCAGGCCCCGTGCCACGAGATTGGAGGCGTAACGCCGAGCCGATGCCTCCTGGAAGTATCCGCGGTAGCTGACGCTGCCGACTATCGGGAACCACCATTCCTGATCCTTCATCGAGAACTCCGGGGTGGCGGACACCGTCCAGGATACGAATGGACGTTCGAGGTCGGCGTAAGCGAGGTAGCTCCGTCCCGCAGGCAAGCCCAGCTCCTCGTGGGCAAACTTCCGATACGCGAGGACGAGCTCCAGGCGCCGCGCGATCTCCGGAGGCGTGTTGGTTCTTTGCAGCAGGGTTTTGATCGGGGTTTCCCTTCGCCACATGTCCAGCTGCCCGTGGACCGCTTGTCCCATGAAACGGCTCGTCTCGCATCCCGTCAGGACCAGGGTCAGGGCCAGCAACGCAGCGGAGCGCAGTCGACGGATGCTTCTGATGGGGTGGTCCGCCGGCATGTCTCCAGTGCTTCGATCGTCACTCGTATCTCAGCGCTTCCACCGGGTCCAGCTGCGCCGCCTTGTAGGCGGGATAGGTTCCGAAGATCACGCCCACGGCCGCGCAGACGAGGAACCCGATGATCGCCCAGTCCACCGGCACGACCGGCGGCACCTGGAAGAAATAGGCCGTCACATTGCCGGCGAGAATTCCCAGCGCGATGCCCACGATGCCGCCCAGCTGGCAGAGGAAGACCGCCTCGGTGATGAACTGGGTCATGATGTTGCGTTTCTTGGCCCCGATGGCGCGGCGGATGCCGATCTCCCTCGTGCGCTCCGTCACGCTCACGAGCATGATGTTCATGATGCCGATGCCGGCCG
>JAYTUE010000160.1:0-1522 GCA_043744715.1 Verrucomicrobiota bacterium
CCGAAGGAAAACGTGCCGGACAATGTGCGCAGCATGTTCAAAACGATTCCGACCAAAGTTCCCGGCAAGCACTTCACCGAGATCCTGCCGCAGCTCGCGCAGGTGAATGACAAGTTCACCATGATCAATTCGATGAGCTACACGCCGAATGGTCTCTTCAACCATACGGCCGCGATTTATCAGATCATGACCGGCTACACGACGGACAAGGTCTCGCCGTCCGGCCAGCTCGAGCCGCCCAGCCCGAAGGACTTCCCGAACTTCGGCTCGAACATCATCCGCCTCAAGCCGCCCACCGAGCCGATGCTCCCGTTCGTCATGTTCCCGCGCCCGTTGCAGGAGTCGAACGTCGTCGGCAAGGGCGGCAACGCCGGCTTCCTCGGCAAGGCCTACGATCCCTACACGCTCTTCCCCGATGGCGACGACCTCGACATGGCGAAGATGGACAAGATTAAGGTGGACGACCTCAACCTCCGTCCCGACATGTTCGCCGTCCGCCTCCAGCGCCGCGCCAATCTCCGCGACGAACTCAGCAGCGCGATGCCCGAGATCGAAAAGGCCGTCGAGAGCTACAACCTCGACGACTATTACAAGAAGGCGATGAACCTCATCGTCTCCGGTCGCGCCCGCGAAGCCTTCGACCTCAATCAGGAACCCGACAAGCTCCGCGACCGCTACGGGCGGAACACCTTCGGCCAAAGCTGCCTCCTCGCCCGCCGCCTCGTCGAGGCCGGCACCCGCGTGGTGGAACTCATCTGGCCCAAGGTCGCCAACTCGGACAACCACTCGTGGGACGTTCACGTCGGCCTCAACGACCGCATGAAGAAGCAGAGCGCCCCGATGCTCGATACCGGCCTCTCCGCCTTGTTTGAAGACCTCGACGCTCGCGGCCTGCTCGCCGAGACCCTCGTCGTCGCCATCGGCGAATTCGGGCGCAGCCCGCAGAAGGGCGTGAGCACCTCCGGCAACGGCAACAGCGCCGACGGCCGCGACCACTGGCCTTACTGCTACACCAGCGTCATCGGCGGCGCGGGCATCAAGCGCGGCTACGTCCACGGCCAGTCGGACAAGACCGGCTCCGCGCCCGTGGAAGACCCCGTCCACCCGGCGGAACTCCTCGCCACCATCTACCACAGCTTCGGCATTGACCCGGAGACGGTGGTGATGAACCACCTCAACCAACCGCGCGAACTTGTGAAGGCCAAGGCCGTCACGAAACTCTTCGCGTAAGGCCGGACAAAGACTCTTCCCCGGTAGGGCCGCGCTGCTGCGCGGCCTTTCCTTTTTTCGGAGCGCGACTGTCGCAATCGCAACACGCACCAACGCGAGAAATGATGGCGAACACATTGGGCGCCTGCCCCGCCGCACCCCTGCGACTGGGACAGACGGCGTTCAAGGGTTTCCCTTACTGACACGCCGGCCTTAAGCTGCTATCCAAGAGTGCGGATCGCTCAACGTCTTCACATTTTCCGCCACATGGTCTATTTCACCGTCTATCTCAAGAACCTCAACAACAGCACCG
>JAYTUE010000161.1:0-22265 GCA_043744715.1 Verrucomicrobiota bacterium
GGCTTGTCGTCCTTCGGATGCGCGAGGATGAACCAGATCATGTTCCGGAAGTCCGCGTCGGGCATCGCTTCAAGGCCTTCGGGCATGACGGAGTTCTCCGAGACCTTGAGCGACTTGATGTCGGACTTGGCGATGACCGACTCCGTGGGGCCGGCCTGCAGGAGCTTCACGATGCTTGCGGTGTTCTCGATCATGCGGCCGCTGAAGAACCGGTCGTCCTTCGTCTCGATCTCCACGTTCTCGTAGCCCGCGCCGATGATTTCGTTCGGGTTGATGACGTTGTGCAGGAGCGCGTCGAGCGAGCTCCGGCCCACGCCGGTGAGGTCGGGCCCGATGTCCGTGCCCTCGCCATACATCTTGTGGCAGATGAAGCAGGTGCGGGTCGCGATCTCGTGGCCCTTCACGAGGTCGATGGGGCCGCTGATGACGATCTTCCGCTTCTCGTCGATGAGCCTGAGCTTCTCGGCGCTGGTGGCGCGGACCTTGCCGAAGATCTGTTCGGCCTTGGCCCGCTCCTTCTCGCTGCCCGAGGTGGCCAGGGTGCGGACAACCGTGGGCGGAATGTCGCCGCGCTTCACCTCGCCGCGTTCGACGGCGGAGAAGAAGGGCCGCTTCCAACTGCTGCGCGAGGTGCTCAGTTCCGCGATGGCCGCACGGACGGCAGGCGTGGCGGAGTTCCACTTCTCGAGGAGCTGCCGCGCGGTGTCGTCTTCTCCGACCTGCTGGAGTGCGCGGACGGCTTCGACCTTGAGGGAATCGCTGCCGGCACCCGCGACCAGGGCGAGAAGGGCGCGGCGTCCGTCGTCGCTCTTCACGATGGCGGAGACCTTGATCGCGGCGATGCGGTCGGCTTCGGGCGCGGAGGCGTCGGTGATGCGGGCGAGGCCGGCCTTGAGCGCGTTGGCATCGCCCCAGAGCGAGCCGAGCTGCTGGGCGGCATTAGCGACGCCCCTGTCGGATGAACCGCCCAGCTTCGAGATCACGGCCACGGCCTCGGGATTGGGAAGCAGGGCCTTGCCGCGTTGGCCTTCGATCAATCCCTGGAGACCCGCCACGAGGGCGTCGGGCGCGTCGCCGGGAATCTTGCCAAATTCTATGACGGCGCGGCTCAGCATCACCTCGTCGCGCAGGTCGCAGGCCCGGCGCATGATTTTCCGGAGGACACCCGCCGAGAACGGCAGCTGTTTCTTCGCCCCGTCCTGCTTGTAGAAGCCGATGGCATAGACCGGGTCGAAGGCGACGACGGGTTCCAACGCCATCCAGAACAGGAAGTCGAACGTGGGATCGGTCCCGAGCGTGGAGTTCAGGAAAAGGCCGCTGAGGATGCCGCCGGTGACGACCTCGTTGATGGGGATCCTGGGCGGGGCATCGATCGTCAGGGCGCCGGAGACGAACTGCCTGGCCGCCACCGCGACGCCCAGACGCACGGTCAGATCCGGATCCTTCGACAGCTTGTAGAGCAGGTCGGACGAGTCCTTCAGCAGGAAGCCGCGCTCGCCGATGAGCCGCGCCACCCACGCGCGGACGGCGGGCTCCTTGTCCTCGGCGGCGGTCTCCAGCCAGCCCTCGTCCAACAGGCCGGTGCCGTGCAAGGTCCACAGCGCGGCGAGCCGGGATTCGAGAGTCGTCCCGTTCTTCAGCAGGTCGTGCAACGGCGTGGTGACGTGCAATTCGCGGGGGCCGAAGGCGGTGATCCCGCGTTCGTTCAAGATCCGTTGCGCCGAGCGGCGCTGCCAGACGTTCGGATGCTCCAGCAGCTTCGCCAGCTCGTTGCTGGAAAGTTTGGCGAGGTCCATGTCCTTCGCCGGGCGCGACGGAACCGGCGAGCCCGGCTTGTCCCCGGTCCAGACGACGCGCCAGATGCGGCCGTGTTCGCGGTCGACTCCTTCCGGATCGGCGTTGGCGTTCTGGTAGCAGGGATACTTGTCATACCAGTCCATCAGCCAGACGGCCCCGTCGGGCCCGGTCTGCATGCTGACGGGCATGAACCATCCGTCCTTGGTCGTCACGAAATCGCCCGAGTCGTTCCATTTGCTGGCGACGAAGGAGGAGCCCTTCGGAGTGAGGCGGTCGATGTTGATCGCATTCTGGTGGATGTTCCCATGCAACGCCGCGCCCTTCCATTCAACCGGCCATTGGTTGCCCTGGTAGATGTTGATCCCTGCGTAGGCGGCCATGTGGTGCTTGTGGTCGACGATGCTTTTCAGCTCGCCGTAGGCATGGGGGAACGGCGGCTGGCCGGCCTGGCGGGAGTAGAGTCCGCCGGGCGCGAGGTGGAAGAGATGGTCGATGACGCACGCGCTGACGAAGGCGTTGCCCTTGGCGTCGAAGTCCACGCCCCACGGATTGCTTGTGCCCTCGGCGAAGACCTCGAAGTGTTTCGAGCGCGTGTCGTAGCGCGCGACTCCCGCCGTGAGCAGGACGGGTTCGGCGTTCGGGTTGTTCGGGTCGGTCGCCTTCGTGATCGTGAAGACGCCGTGGGTCATGTAGAGCTGGCCGTCGGGACCCCAGGTGAAGCCGTTGAGCAGCTCGTGCCGGTCCTCCAGGCCGAAGCCCGTCAGCACGGCCGTCTTCTTGTCGGCCTTCCCGTCGCCGTCGGTATCCTGCATGAACCACATGTTGGGCGCTTCACCGACGTAGACGCCGCCGTTGCCGAGGAGCAGGCCGGTCGCGAGCGTCATGCCGTCGGCGAAGACCGTGGCCTTGTCGGCCACGCCGTCGCCGTCCGTGTCTTCGAGGATCTTGATGCGGTCGCGGCCCTTTTCACCGGGCTTGGTGCCCTTGGGATACTCGTAGAGTTCCAGCACCCAGAGCCGTCCGCGGTCGTCCCAGGTCATGGCCACGGGATTGACCACCATCGGTTCGGCGGCGAAGAGACGGACCTCGAAGCCCTTGGGCACCACGAACATTTTCTGCGCCTCGGCCGGCGCCATGGCGGGGTTGGATGCGGCGGCGTGCTGGCCGGCGAGCTGTTTGCCGGCGGGCTTGTTGGTGTAGATCGGGAAGTCGAACTGCGGTGGGGCCGCGGCTTGAGCACTGAGCAGCAAGGCGGACGCGGCGGCCGAGGTGAGGAGCAGGCGCTTCATGGTGTGATGCAACGGAAATAGCCTGCCGACGAAACGGTGGGAAGAAATGTTCGGGAGAACCTGGCCCCGGAGCGGCTACCGTCTTCCGCGTCTCCGTCGCAATGTCGGACTACCGTCAGTGGACGATGCTCCACCGGCCCCGGCCCTGCCGAGGGATCGAATACGACGTTGTGGATCGTTGCTTCAGCCTTCAGGCAGCATTCGCATTTCATGACGACCTGTTCCTTTCCCCAAAACCGTGTTCGCCAAAGAAGCAGCCGCTGGCACGCCATAAATCCCGCCATGTGCCCTTGGTTCCAACCCTCGACACCGCCATCCGATTCCGCCTACCAATTCGACCCGTGAAAGCTGTCATCCTCGCCGCCGGCAAGGGCACGCGCATGCGCGAGCTCACCGCCGACCTGCCCAAACCCATGCTCCGCGTGCAGGGCCGCCCGATCCTCGAACACATCATCACCGGCCTGCGTGACGCGGCGGGGGTTCGCGAGTTTTTCATCGTGACGGGTTTTCGGGCCGAGGTCGTCGAGGCCCACTTCGGCGATGGCAGCCAACTCGGTGTCCGCATCGAATACGGCCGGCAGGTTGTGCAGGACGGCACGGGCAAGGCTCCCGAGCTCGCCAAATCTTTCGTCGGCCGTGACGCGTTCCTGCTGACCTACGGTGACATTCTCGTGAAACCGGAAACCTACCGGCAGATGGTCGGCCGATTCGCCGGCGGCGCGTTCGACGGCGTGGTCACCGTCACCGGCAGCGAGGACGTGACCAAAGGAGGCCTGTTCTTCTTCGACGACACGGCCTTCTGCCTGAACCATCTCGTGGAGAAGCCCAGTCCGGGGCAGCTCGACCAACTCCGGGCGGAAGGCCGCCTGAAGCCGGGAGCAACGGGGTGGTATAACGCGGGCATCTACCTCTTCAAAGCGAACGTCTTCGACTACACGGCGCGGCTGCAAAAGTCTCCGCGCGGCGAATACGAGCTGACGGACGCGCTGACCGACATGATCCATCACGGCCAACGTCTGGCCGGCTTGGAGATAGCCGGGCGTTGGGTCGACGTGCGCGATCCCGAGGTGCTGGCCAAGGTCGAGTCCGGCGAGATCTGATGCCGTCAACGATCCGGCCCCGGTCCCTTGACCGAAGAGGGTTCACTCATATAGTCGCCGGACGATGCATTTCGATGCCCCTTCCTTCGCTGAGGGAAATTCCGATTCAACCGCCCAGTTCAACGGGCTGAAGCAGTTCAAGTCCGCCGGTCGCGGCTTCTGGGGAAACATCTCCGACAGCGACTGGAACGACTGGAAATGGCAGCTGAAGCACCGGATCACCACGGTGGAGCAGTTGGAGCGTTTGATGCCCACGCTCACGCCGGAGGAACGCGCCGGAGCCGTCCTGGTCAGCGCCAACAAGCTGGCGATGGCGGTCACGCCCTGTTTCTTCAACCTCATCGACATGGCGGACGAGAACTGCCCGATCCGCCGTCAGGTCATCCCACGGATCGAGGAGACGAACACGGCCCGCTGGGAGATGAGCGATCCCTGCGGCGAGGATTCCCATTCTCCCGTGCCCGGCCTGGTCCACCGGTATCCGGACCGCGTGCTCTTCCTCGTGACGGACCGCTGCGCGGCCTACTGCCGCTACTGCACGCGCTCGCGACTCGTGAGCAACGCCAGCGGCTATGATTTCCATCCCGAGTTCGACCGGCAGATCGCCTACATCGAGAGCCATCCCGAGATCCGCGACGTGCTCCTGAGCGGCGGCGATCCGCTGCTTTTCAGCGACGACAAGCTGGAGCATCTGCTCGCTCGGCTGCGGGCGATTCCCCATGTGGAGTTCCTCCGCATCGGCACGCGCATCCCCGTCTTCCTGCCCCAGCGCATCACGCCCGAGTTCTGCGCGATGCTGAAGAAGTTCCACCCGCTCTTCATCAGCATCCACTCGAACCATCCGCGAGAACTGACGACCGAAGTGCGCGAGGCCCTCGGACGCCTGGCCGACGCCGGCATCCCGCTCGGCAACCAGTCCGTGATGCTCAAGCACGTCAACGACGACGTAACCGTGATGAAGGCCCTTGTGCAGAAGCTCCTCATGTGCCGGGTGCGCCCCTACTACATCTACCAGTGCGACCTGATCTCCGGGTCGTCGCATCTCCGCACGACCGTGCAGAAGGGTCTGGAGATCATGGAAGGATTGCGCGGCCACACGACGGGCTACGCGGTGCCGCAGTTCGTCATCGATGCCCCCGGCGGCGGCGGCAAGGTCCCGATCAACCCGGAATACATCAAACAGATGAACGGCAAACGCGTCATCATCCGGAACTTCGAGAACAAGGTCTTCGAGTATCCGGAGCGTGAAGACGGGACGCCCGTCGTTGCGCCCCGGCCCGGCGAGCTGGAGTGGCTGGGGAAGGATTGACGGGCATCACAGTGGCACCGGCGCCCTCGCCGGTGTCTTGTCCGACAGGCGCCTCGCCTGTCGGACTGCGGGCGGGGGCGCCCGCAGAACTACGACAACCGAGGGCGGCTGTCCCACTACAAGTCCCAATCCGGAGTTTGCCGTTGGCGATTCGCCGGATAGCCTCCGCATACGGTTTAGCCTCCACCATGAAACGCCCCGCCTTCCCCAATCCGGTCCGTGTCTGCACCGCCGTTGCCGTCGTGTTCATGGCTTCGGTCATGACCAGCCGCGCAGCACCTCCCGACTTCACCAAAGCCCATTCGGACTTGGTTCCATTGCTCCAAGGCTTCATCCGCGTCGACACGAGCAACCCGCCCGGCAACGAGACTGCCGGTGCGAAATACCTCCAGGCCTACTTCGCGACGAACGGCATCCCGTCCGAGATCTACGAAAAGGAAGCCGGACGCGGCAACCTCGTCGCCCGCCTGAAAGGCTCCGGAAAAAAGAAACCCCTGCTGCTGATGGGCCATACGGATGTCGTCGGCGTGGAGCGCGACAAGTGGACGGTTCCGCCCTTCGCCGGGTTGATTAAAGACGGCTTCCTTTACGGGCGCGGCGCTTCCGACGACAAGGCGATGACCGCCGCGTGCGCCCAGATGCTGGTGCTCCTCAAACAGAGCGGGATCACCCTCGACCGCGATGTGATCTTCATGGCCAACGCCGGCGAGGAAGGCACCACGCACGTGGGCATCGACTTCATGGTGAAGGAGCATTGGGACAAGATCGCCTGCGAGTTCGCCATCAACGAGGGAGGCATGCTTCGCGAACGCGACGGCAAGATCCACTACGTCGGCATCGCCACCGGCGAGAAGGTGCCGCGCCCCGGCATCCTCTACGCCAAGGGCACCGGCGGCCACGGCTCGCGGCCCCTGGCGGACAACGCCGTCGTGCATCTCGCCGATGCGGTGGCGAAGCTCGGCAAGTGGCAGGCGCCGATGAAGCTGAACGACACCACGCGCCTTTTCATGAAACGCCTCGCGGCCATAAGCCCGGCGGACGAAGCCTTCCTCTATTCGCACATCGAAGACCCGGCCCTCGGCGCCATGGTCCAGGAGAAGCTCCGCGTCTCGAAGCCGGACATCAATTCCATGCTCCGAACCTCGCTCGCGCCGACGATGATGAAGGGCGGTTACCGCATCAATGTGATCCCCGGCGACGCCAACGCGCAGGTCGATATCCGCCTGCTGCCCGACGAGGACTTCGCCGCCTTCGAGGCGCAGGTCCGCAAGGTGATCGACAATCCGCGTGTCGAGTTCGTCCTCTCGGATGGCAGCCGCCAACCGTCGCCGCCTTCGCCGGTCGACTCCGAATTGTTCAAGGCCTTCGAGAACCAGCAGGCGAAGCTGTTCCCAGGATCGACCACCTTGCCCATGATGCTCACCGGCGCGAGCGACTCCGCCCAGCTCCGCGCGAAAGGCGTCCACGCCTACGGCATCGGCACGGTCATCTCGGAGGAGGACAAGATGAAGATCCACGGACATGACGAACGCATTCCCGTCGCGGGCCTGAAGACGTTTCTCGAATACCTCCACGCCGTGGTCATCGAAGTCGCGGCTGCGAAGTAGGCACGATTCCGCCCATGCCCCGTGAAACCAACGCCGCCAAGGCGGATCGCCTGGCCCGGATCATCGCCGGACTCAAGCGGGCCTACCCCAACGCCTACTGCGAGCTGCACCACTCGAACCCGCTCGAACTTCTGGTGGCCACGATCCTGTCCGCCCAGTGCACCGACAAGCAGGTCAACATCGTGACGGCGGACCTCTTCCGGAAATATCGCACGGCTTCGGACTATGCGGCGGCTCCGCTCTCAGAACTGCAAGAGGACGTCCGCCGGATCGGGCTCTACCGGAACAAGGCCAAGAACATCCAGGCGGCCTGCCGCAAGCTGGTGGAGCATCACGGAGGCGAGGTTCCGAGGACGATGGATGAACTCTACGAACTCGACGGGGTGGGCCGGAAGACGGCCAACGTCGTTCTCGGAAACGCCTTTGGGATCAACGTCGGCATCGTGGTCGACACGCACGTCGGCCGCCTCTCGAACCGCCTCGGCCTGACGAACGAAACCGATCCGGTGAAAGTGGAGAAGGCGTTGATGAAGCTGGTCCCCCAGACCGAGTGGACGCAGTTCAGCCATTGGCTCATCTGGCATGGGCGGCGGCGCTGCACTGCGCGGAATCCGGACTGCGCCGACTGCGAATTGGCCGCGCTGTGTCCGAGCAAGGAGGCGGGTTCATCCGCGAAGGACGCGAAGAGGCGCGAAGTTGGAGGATGAGCGCCTACCTGCTGGTGGAAGTTTTCTTCGCGTTCCTTCGCGCCCTTCGCGGATAACCACCGAGCCATGCCGACTTCTGAAACTTGGTTCCACCTCGACTCCGGCCCCTGTGCGCCCGCGTGGAACATGGCCTTCGACGAAGCCCTGCTCGAAACGGCGGCGACCACCGGCTCCGCCGTGCTGCGGTTCTACGGATGGACGGAACCGGCGGGGACATTCGGCTACTCCCAACGGATCGCCGACGTGGAGAAGGTGACGCTCCTTCGTCCGCTCATCCGGCGCTGCACCGGGGGCGGCTTCGTGCCGCACGACAGGGATTGGACCTACAGCCTAGCGTTTCCGCCCGGGCACCGGTGGTTCGGGCTATCGGCCCAGGAAAGCTATGAGGGCGTGCATGCATGGCTCCGCGATGCGTTCGGTCGATTGGGCATGGAGACAAGCCTCTCGCCCTGCTGCGTGAAGGAGGTTCCCGGGCAGTGCTTCATCGGGGCGGAGAAGAACGATCTGCTCTGGCACGGCCGGAAGATCGCCGGTGCGGCCCAGCGCCGGAACAAGCTGGGACTGCTCATCCAGGGCTCCGTGCAACCGCCTCTCGACGGACCCTTCCGGGCCGATTGGCAGGCGGCGATGCTGGCCGTCGGAGCCGGGAAGTTCGACGCCCTATGGCAGTCCTACGAGTCCGGGGAGGGATTCAAAATCAGAGTGAAGCATCTCACGGAAGAGCGTTATTCCACGTCAGGACACAATCGAAAGAGATGACGCCGGCCATAGCGTCGTCGGCCCAACGGTTAAACCTCCAATGAATCCAGCCGATTGCACCGTTGTGAGTGAAATACATCTGGACAGTTCGAAGCTCGCGATGTTCCGCGAGTTGCGCGAACCCGGCGGCCCCGATCCGGTGATCGAACTGATCGAGATCTTCATCTCGCAGGGACATGAGCTTCTCGCCCGCGCCCAGACCGCCGTGGCCCAGGGGGACTTTCGGGCCGCGCGCCACGCCATCCATTCCCTGCGAGGAAGCGCGGGCAACGTCGGAGCCGGCCGTCTGGCCACGTTGGCGGGCGGACTCGAGACGGAACTGGAGGCCTTCCCTCCCAGGATCGATCAATCGTCGCTCGATGATCTGCGCGGCGAATTCTCGCATGTGACGACTCTCCTGGAACGCGAGAAGCAGGCTGCTTGAGGCAGCAGAGCCGTCTTGGCTTCGCGGCGTTGCAGCTCTCCCGTCGGTTTGTTCTGGAAACAAAAAGGGCGTGGCCGAAAGGCCACGCCCGTTGAGTCGTTTTGCCGGGACCGGTCTGTTACTTCTTGGCCTTCTTGGAAGGGATCGGAACGGTGGCGATGGTCTGGAGGATGCGGCTGGAGATCTTGTAGGGGTCGCCCTGGGAGTTCGGACGACGGTCCTCGAGGTAGCCCTTGTAGTCGTTGTTCACGAAGCTGTGGGGCACGCGGATAGAAGCGCCGCGATTGGCGATGCCGTAGTTGAACTTGTCGATCGACTGGGTCTCATGGAGACCGGTCAGGCGGAGGTGGTTGTCCGGGCCGTAGACGGCGATGTGCTCGTTCTTGTATTTGTCGAACGCCGCCATGAGGGATTCGAAGTAGTCCTTCCCGCCGACTTCGCGCATGTGCTTGGTCGAGAAGTTGGAGTGCATTCCGGAGCCGTTCCAGTCGACGTCCTTGCCCAGCGGCTTGCAGTGGAACTCGACGTCCACGCCGTATTTCTCGCAGAGGCGGACGAGGAGGAAACGCGCCATCCAGACCTGGTCGGCCGCGTTCTTGGAGCCTTTGCCGAAGATCTGGAATTCCCACTGGCCCTTCGCCACTTCGGCGTTGATGCCCTCGTGGTTGATGCCGGCGTCGAGGCAGAGGTCGAGGTGCGCGTCCACGATTTCGCGGGCCAGGTCACCGACGTTCTTGTAGCCGACGCCCGTGTAGTATTCGCCCTGGGGGAAGGGGAAACCGGATTCGGGGAAGCCGAGAGGCTTGCCGTTCTGGTAGAGGAAGTATTCCTGCTCGAATCCGAACCAGGCGCCGGGATCGTCGAGGATGGTCGCGCGCGCGTTGCTCGGATGCGGCGTCTTGCAGTCCGGCATCATCACCTCGCACATGACCAGCACGCCGTTCTTCTTGGTGGTGTCGGGGAAGACCGCGACGGGTTTGAGCATGCAATCCGAGGTGCGGCCTTCGGCTTGGCGTGTCGAGCTGCCATCGAAACCCCACATCGGGAGCTGTTCGATCTTGGGGAAGCTGGCGAATTCCTTGACCTGGGTCTTGCCACGGAGATTGGCCACGGGTTCGTAACCGTCGAGCCAGATGTATTCGAGTTTGTATTTCGGCATGTTGATGGATGCAGGTTGGTTCGGTGCGATCTCAGTGCGACAATTCTTCCTGCGAAATGACAGAGCTGCTGAGACTTGCTGCCTGCGGTCTACAATGACTCAGCACGCAAAATGCCATTGGAAGGAGATGCTGTTCGCGGAGTTGGAATAGGAGCCGCAACAGGCTCTGGCAAGGCCCTTCTTTTCCGGCATCAGAACTGTTTCTCTTTCACCAATGAAAAGCCGAGGGCTGCTCCCATTCGGTCCGGCTGATTAAATGTAGCCAGCCCGTCTCGGCATGTGGTCGAAAGCAGGCAGTTGCCGGGAGTAGTCAGGGACAGGGCGAACTGGCCGCTGGCCTAAAGCGCCGACGCGAACTACACAACACGTCCAGCCCGCATACCAGCGGTCCGGATTCCAACTGCCATGCTGAAGGTGAAAGACACGCTGAGGGCGACGGTCCATCTGAGTTTCGATGGCAGGGTCTTCAAGGCCTACCACGGCCCGGACGCGAGCGCGCGGTTCCTCAACGAGGGCCGTGTCCTCCGGCATTTGGAGGAGCGTGGATGCCCCTTCGTCCCGAGGCTGCTGGAAGCCGACGAAGGCAAACTCCGGATCGTCACCTCCAACTGCGGGCAACGCGTCCAACGGATCGACGATGCCCGGCTCAAGGAGCTTTTCACCGAGCTGGAAGCCTACGGCGTCCGCCACGACGATCCGGAACTGCGCAATGTCACCTACCGCCAATCCGACGGTCGGTTCTGCCTGATCGATTTCGAGTTCGCCACCCTGCTGCCCGAAGAAAAGTGAAGCGTCCCTCCAAAGATCCATCCTCGAAAGAACCCGCCGCCACGCGGCTCCGCTGGTTCGGCCGCACCGACGTCGGCCGCGTGCGCAAGAACAACGAGGACTCCTTCCTCGGCCTCCAGTTCGACGCGCGCGAAGTCCAACGCCTCGGGAAGCTGGGCGATGCCTCGACCGGTAACCACGACTTCGCCTTCGCGGTCGGCGACGGCATGGGCGGAGCGCAAGCGGGCGAGTTCGCCAGCCGGATCGCCGTGGACAAGATCACCTCGCTCCTGCCGAAGTCCTTCCATCAATCCGCCCTGGGAATGGAGGCGGGCTTCGGCGACGTGCTCCACGAACTCTACTCGCAGATCCATCGGGCGCTCGTCTACCTCGGCGACAGCTACGAGGAATGCCGGGGCATGGAGACGACGCTGAGCCTCTGCTGGTTCACGCCGCGCTGGATGTATTTCGGCCACATCGGCGACAGCCGCATCTACTACCTGCCCGCAGGAGAATCCGTGATCCGCCAGCTCAGCCACGACGACACCCATGTCGGCTGGCTCTTTCGCAACGGCCAGATCAACGAACGCGAAGCCCGCACCCATCCCCGCCGCAACGTCCTCCAGAAAGCCCTCGGCGGCGGCAACCAGTTCGTCGATCCGCAGATCGGCGCCGTGGCGTGTGAACCGGGCGATACCTTCCTCATCTGCTCCGACGGCCTTTCCGAAGGCCTCTATGCCCACCAGATGACCGACCTCCTACGCGCGCCCGATTCCGACAAGCCCGAAGGCAATCCCGCCCATCGCCTCGTCGACGCCTCCCTCGCCAACGACGGACGGGACAACACCACCGCGCTCGTCATTCGGGTGAGCTGACGCCTCAGGATTTCCCGTAGAATTTGCCGACGGCCTTTCCAAGCCGGCGCACGCCTTCGCTGATCGCGTCCTCGGAAGCGCCGCCGAAGGTCAGTCGCATTTCGTGGGCGGGACGCGGGCGCGATTTGTCCTCCGCGTAGCAGACTTCGCCCGGCACGTAGAGCACTTCGGCATCAAGCGCGGCTTGGAAGAACTTCCCCTTCTGCCCGGCCTTCGCGCGTTTGGGCAAAGCGGTCCAGACGTAGAGCCCGCCGCTCGGCTTTAGCCACGAACAGCTCGCGGGCAAATTCTCCTCCAACGCGTGGACCATCACGGCGGCCTTGGCCGCATACCGCTTCCGCAACATGGCGACGTGCTTCGCGTAGATGCCCGACTCGATGCTGCTGGCTACGATCTGCTGGAGGAGGTTCGCCGTGCCGAAGTCGTGGTTGCCCTTGAGTCGCAGGCAGACGGTCTGGAGCGCCTCGGGCATCAGGCCGAAGCCCACGCGGATGCCGGTCGCGAAGGGTTTGCTGTAGGTGCCCGCGTAGATGACACGCTCGGCCGCGCCGGGCTCCGCCAGCAGGGACGGCACGTCGTCGCCCTCGAAACGCAGTTCGCGATACGCGGCGTCTTCGAGCAGGTAGATCGGATGACCGGCGGCACGTTCGTAACGGCGCAGCAGCTTGAGCGCGGCGGCCTTCTTGGCGCGGCTCGTCGTGACGGAGCTGGGGTTCTGGTAGTAGCTGACGAGGTAGAGGAACTTCAGCCGCTTGATCTCGCCGGACTTCTTCAACCGCTCCAATTGCGCCTCCAACGAATCGAGGTCGAGGCCGTCCGGATCGAGCTTCACGCCCCGGCAATCGATGGCGCGGCTCTGGGCGATGCCGAGAAAGACGAAGTAGGTCGGATCTTCCACGAGCACGATGTCGCCCTCGTCGCAGAGGGCTTCGCACGTAAGATAAAGGAGCTGCTGCGAACCGTGGGTCAGGATCATCCGCTCCGGCGCGTAGGCGGAGACGTCCAACGAGGTGGCGGAAACCGCGCTGCGGTTTCCGGCCGAGCCGCCGCGTGACTCGGCCCACCTGGCCACAGCGCCCTGGTCCTGCTGGAGCAACCGTCGGCTCGTGAGTTCGCGCAGCACGGGATCGCCCTGGGTGGTGCCGTATTGCAGGGCGGCCTTGCCGCGTTTCGCGTCGCCGAGGATGTCGGTGAGCAGGGAAAGCGTCTCGGTGTTCGGCAGCGTTTCCTGGTCGGTGAACCCGGCGGCGAGCGAGATGAGCTTCGGACGCGACAGGGCGAGGATCATCAGCCACGTGATCGGCGGCGCATCGGAACGGCGGCCGAGGGCGGACAAGGCGGACTTGCTGCTGCTACTCATTGTCGGCGGACACTGGCGGAGCCCCGGCCAGCTTCAAAATCTTTTCCATGCCGTCGTGGAACATCTCCTCTTTCTCGAAGAGGCCGTCGTTGTGCGAGCCGGAGATCTTCACGAGTTCCTTCGGTTCGTTGGCGGCGGCGAAGTTCTTCTCCGCATGGCTGAACTTCACGATCTCGTCCTGCTGGCTGTGGACGACGAGCACGGGCACATGGATCTGCGGCAGGCGTTCGCGCGTGGCGTAGCGGATGGTGGAGATGAGCCGAACCGGCAGGAACCAGAACAGTTCCGCGCCGACATCGGGAATGCTGGTGAAGGCGCTCTGGAGGACGAGCGCGCCGACCTTCTCGCGCCGGGCCAGTTCGCTGGCGATGCCGCCGCCGAGGGACTCGCCGTAGCTGATGATCTTCTCCGGAGCGAAGCCGCGCTGTTTCAACCATCCGTAAAAGGCGAGCGCGTCTCGGTAGGTGCCGTCCTCGCTGGGGCGGCCTTCGCTGCGGCCGTAGCCGCGGTAGTCGTAGAGCAGCACGGCCACGCCATGGCGATGCAGCAGCCCGGCGAGGGCGGTGCGATGGCTGATGTTGCCGGCGTTGCCATGGGAGACGAGGACGACGAATCCGGCGCGCGGCGAATTGGTGGGAGCGGGGATGAACCAGCCGTGGACTTTGACGGAATCATCCGTGGCCAGCGCGACATCCTCGAACGGCAGGCCGACATCGGCCGGGGAACCGTCGAGCACCTTGCTCGGGTGATAGACGTTGGCGTGCTCGAACCAGCGGAAGAAAATCATGATGACGGCGAGATAGACGACGGGACGGACAACCCAGCGTCGGAATCGGCTGTGGCGCGGTTTGGCGTCGGGCATGGCGGGAACGTGGAAGGACGGATGCCGGAGGTCAAAGGCTCCCGAAACCGATGGCAGGGTGACGCCCGCGTGGCAACGAGCCGGCGTTGGTTTGCAATGGTAGGGCGTAGGCTCCCGCCAAGCCACCTGGAAACCGGCTGCGAACAGTGTCCGCCACTCCGGCAACACGACTGGGACGCATCCGCCGCAAGACTCCCGGGACTCACCATTCGGATTCTTCGGCCACACCAAGGCGGCTCGCCGGGAGGCTTCGCCACACCTTGTATGACGTGCCAAAGACAGACTTAAGCCACCTCTTTGAGAGCCCGTCTGAGGGTTGGACGCAAACGCAGCGGCGGCTTGGCGGGAGCCTTCGCCCTACCAGCCGCAGGACTTTGTTTCCTTTCCGTCTGTTCCGCGTTTTCTGCGGTTGGGTTTCATCGTGCCCCTTGATGTTCCTAGGGGTTGAACATCGACCAGCCGGGCGGGGAGGGCTGCCACCCAGGCCCGGCCTGCGTAAAGATTCCTTCGCCTTCGCCGGCAAGTCCGGTTCAATGCCCGGCCATGCGTTTGTCCCACGGCGTCCATCTCGCCTACTGCACGAACATCCATCGCGGGGAGACGTGGCCGGAGATCTTCGGCGCGCTTCGACAGCACGTGCTCGCCGTGCGTGACCGCGTGTCGCCCGGACGTTCCTACGCCATCGGACTGCGGTTGAGCGACGTGGCGTCGCGCGAGCTGGTGCAGCCCGAGGCGCTGGCCGCCTTCAAGCGCTGGCTCGATGCGGAGAACTGCTATGTTTTCACGATCAACGGATTTCCCTACGGCCAGTTCCACGGGACTCGCGTGAAGGAGCAGGTCTTCCAGCCCGACTGGTCGACGCAGGAACGGCTGGGCTACACGAAACGGCTCTTCGACATCCTCGCGGCGATCATGCCCGCCGACATGGCCGGCTCCGTCAGCACGGTGCCGGGCTCGCACAAGGAACTCGTCACACGCCCGGGACAGCCCGCCGAGATCCGCCGCAACCTCTGGCTCGCGATCGACTACATCGCCGAGCTTTCCGCGAAGACCGGCAGGGACCTGCATCTGGGCGTGGAACCGGAGCCGCTCGGGTGGATCGAGAACACGGAGGAGACTCTCCAGTTCTTCGCCGACATGGCGACGGACCGGCCCGGCGACACCGACAAGCTCCAGCGGCATCTCGGCGTGAACTACGACACCTGCCACTTCGCCGTGGAATACGAGGACGCCATGGAATCGCTCGACTGCTTTCACGCCGCCGGCATCCGCCTGAGCAAGCTGCATCTCAGCTCCGCGTTGAAGGTGAAGCCGACGCCGGAGTCGCTGGCCGCGTTGAAGGCTTTCGCCGAGGACACCTATTTCCACCAGACCATCGCCCGGCTGGCCAGCGGGGGGGTGAGACGGTATCGCGACCTGCCGGAGGCGTTGGAGAGCGCGGACGTCGAGGCTCCGGCTTTGAAGTCCGAGGAGGAATGGCGCATCCACTTCCATGTGCCGCTCCACGCCGCGCCGACACGGGAGTTCGACACGACGGCGGATCATCTCATCGAGGCGTTGAACTGGCTGCAGATGCATCCCGATGCCTGCCCTCACCTGGAGATGGAGACCTACACCTGGGAAGTGATGCCGGGTGAGCTGAAGAACCGTTCCGTCGTCGACCAGCTCGTCGATGAATACCGCTGGACGCTGGAGGCGTTGGCGGAAAGAGGAATCACGCATGACTAAGCTCGAAGGCCAGATGTCGAATGCCGTGTGGAAAATGGCGGAGCCGTTTTGGCCTTTGGCCTTCGTGATTCGTCATTCCTAGTAGCATGCCGACCTTCCGCACATTGCTCGTTCTGGGCCGCGCGTCGAACCTCCCGACGGTGTGGTCGAACTGCCTGGCCGCATGGCTGCTGGGCGGCGGCGGAAGCATGGGCCGGTTCCTCATGCTTTGCCTCGGCGCGAGCCTGCTCTACACGGGCGGGATGTTCCTGAACGACGCGTTCGACGAGGACTTCGACCGGCTGCACCGGAGGGAACGCCCCATTCCGAGCGGGCGCATCTCCAGCCTGCTCGTCTGGAAGATCGGGTTCGGGATGATCGGGGCCGGATTTCTCTCCATGGCATGGACGGGCCCGAACACCGCCATGCTCACGCTGCTGCTCATCGGCTCCATCCTGCTCTACGACTGGCTGCACAAGATGATCGTGTTCTCGCCGGTGCTGATGGCGTCGTGCCGCTTTTTTCTCTACCTCGCGGTCGCCTCCGCCGGGGAACTCGGCGTGACGGGCTCGTCGCTTTGGCCCGCCGTGGCGCTGGCCTGCTACATCATCGGGCTGAGCTACCTGGCCAAGAGGGAGAGTTTCCCGAAGCCGATCCAGTTCTGGCCGCTCCTCTTCCTCGCCGTGCCGTTCGGCCTGGCCTGGCTCGTCAATGACGGGGTATACCGCAAGGCCGCGATGGGCTTCGGCCTGCTGCTGGGAGTGTGGGTGGGATGGAACCTGCAATTCACCTTCCGCTCCGTGCACCGGAACATCGGGATGACCGTGTCCGGCCTGCTGGCGGGCATCGTCCTGACCGATCTGCTGGCCCTGGGCAGCGTCGTCCACTGGCCGGTGGTGCTCGTCTTCCTCCTGCTGTTCGTCGTCGCGATGGTCTTCCAGAGGTTCATTCCGGCCACGTAGCCGGGACGAGAGCCGGTCGCGCCGCTTGCCAACGGTCCCGCGCTCCGTTAGTCCCGGTCCTCTTTCACCATGAAACGCTGGCGCATCGCGGGTATTAATTTCGACCACTTCCACATGGGGGACCTGCTCAGGCAGGCCTTCGAGCATCCGGAGGTGGAGATCGTCGGCATCAGCGACGAACAACCCGCCCGCATGGTGGAGGCGGCGAAGAACTTCGGCCTGGGCCCGGAAAAGGTCTTCACCGACTACCGCGCTTGTCTGGAGAAGACGTCGCCGGACCTGGTCATCCTCTGCCCTGCCGCCGCCAGGCACGGCGAATGGGTCTCCAAGGTCGCGCCGTTCGACGTGCATCTGCTCGTGGAAAAACCCTTCGCCGGAAGCCTCGCCGAAGCGGACTCGATGACGGAGACGATGCGCCTCACCGGACGCCGGCTGATGGTGAACTGGCCTCTCGCGTGGCAACCGGGCTTCCTGACAACCAAGCGGATCGTGGACGAATTCGTCATCGGCGACGTGGTCAACGTCTACTACTACGGCGGCAACCGGGGTCCGCTCTGGCACGGGTCCGACAAGCACGAGAAGACGGCGGCGCAGGTGCAGGCGGAGAAGCCGGAGAGCTGGTTCTACAAACGCGCGCACGGCGGCGGTTCGCTGTTCGACTACCTCGGCTACGGCGCGACGCTCGGCACTTGGCTGCAAGGCGGGCGCAAACCGGTCGAAGTGACCGCCGTGATCGACGATCCGGCCGGGCTCGAAGTGGACGAACACAGCATCGTCGTCGCGCGGTATGCGCAGGGGTTGTCGAAGTTTGAAACACGCTGGGGGACGTTCACCGACCCGTGGACGGAGCAGACGCAGCCCAAGACGGGCTTCGTCATCACGGGCACCGAAGGAACCATCAGCTCCTACGACTACGAGAGCTGGATCACGGTGCAGACCCGGAAGTTCCCCGCCGGCCGGGAGATGAAATGCGATCCCGTGAAGCCGCCGATGCAGAATCCGATCCAGAACTTTCTGCACTGCCTGGAAACAGGTGAGCCCATCTCGGGTCCGGTGTCGGTGGAGATCAGCCGGATCGGCCAGCAGATCGTCGACACCGCCTACCAGAGCGCGAAGGAAAAGCGGACCCTCAAGCTGCTGGGGGAGAAGTAAGGGTGGCGGATGGCCGGGATTCCACCGGGGAACCGCATCACGCGGGCTGAATCCGGCCGGCTGCCAGGCACGGAGCGCGGTATCCATCCTGAGAAATCGGTTGCGGTGAAACTGGTTCAAGGAGAGCGATGACGCGGGGTGGCTGGTCGAAATGGAGGCTTTCACACCTTTCTCGGCCTGAATCGCAAGATTGCGAGGGAACCTTCCCTGCTATCTCTGCATTGCCTCGGCCACGCCGAGCCATCGCATCCATGTATTCACAGAGCCACCAGGTTCGTTCGCCCATCCGGAACAGGATTGCCGGCATCACGCTCGCACTGGCCCTGGGTTTTGTGGCGCGGAGTTCCGCCGCAGGATCGGAGACAAACCGTTTCGTGGTTCTGGAACTGAAGGTTACCGCCACCGAAGTCACCGTCGTCGCCGCGACGGAAGTGGCCGGACAACCCAAGCTGCGGACAACGAAAGCGGGCGTCGATTTTTTGGGAGTTCCCCGGTTCCGCCGATAGTCCAGATGACCCCCTCTCAGATCTGCGAAGGAACCTCTCCTGCTAACCAGACCTTGTCGCGAGAACCCCGCAGCAACTGGTCATGTCCCGATCACTCCCAAAAAAAATGACACCATCCCGCAGTAGCACGCTTCGCCCACTGTTGCTGGGCCTGACCCTGTTGAGCTCTGCGGCCTCGACCGTGTTCGGTGCCGGCGGAGATACGAACCGTTTCGTCGCGCTCCAGCTCAAGGTGACAGCCAGCGGGGTGACGTTGGTCCAGGCGTTGGAGTTCCCCGGCAAGGTGAAGCCGGAGCCCAAGGCAAAAGGTTTGGACTATGTCATCCTTTCCGAGGAGGGCTCGGTCATCGGCCGGGGTTCGACGGAGAACCCCCGGTTCGAGCGCGCCTGCCTTGAGGAACAACCCGGCTCCGGCACGCTCACTCGGTCGAGTTCCACATTGGAGGAAGGCATCACGGTCCTGCGCCTCCCCGCAAATCCGAGCGCCTACTCGATCGAGTTTTTTGAATCACAGGCACCTGGGGCATCCCAGTCCTCGATCCGCCAATCCCTCGGCAAAGTTTCACTCAAGACCCCATGAACATGACTTGGCCCTCCCGCCTCCGCGCGATCAGGTTGATGCACATGCTTTTCTCCCTGGCCCTGGGCGCCTCCAGCCCCGCCTTCGGGCAACCATCCATGATTCCGCTGATCCCGGCCGGGCCCACCTCGGAACGGATCAATCTCGTCATCCTGTCCGAGGGCTACACCGATGCGGAGCTGGGGCAATTCCGGACGGATGCCACCAACACGTTGAACGCCCTGTTCTCCAACAGCCCCCTCAGCGGCTACCAGGAACACTTCAACGCCTTCGCCATCTCGGTGGCTTCCGCGGAATCGGGATCGGACCACCCGAGCCGGGGGGTATACCGCGACACCTACTTCAGCAGCAGCTACGACACCGCCGGAATCACCCGCTATCTGACGGTGCAAAGGCAGAACGTCTACAACCTCCTCTACCAGTTCATCCCCCAATACGACCTCGTGTTGATCATCGTGAACGACGAGGAATACGGCGGCTCCGGCGGTCGCTTCATGACCATTTCAAAACATGCGGCCACCGCTGAAATAGCCCGCCACGAACTGGGGCACTCCTTCGCCAATCTTGGCGACGAATACACCACCGGATGGTCCACGGGGGATGAACTGGACAACGCGACCCGGGTGACTGACCGGACCCAGACCAGATGGAAGTCGTGGATCGAAAACTCCACGTCGATTCCTACTCCCGTGATCTCCACCAATGAAAGCAAAGTAGGGCTTTTCGAGGGCGCCAATTACAGCGAGCCGGGTTGGTATCGGCCCAAATCCAACTGCAAGATGAGGAGCCTCGGTGTCGACTATTGCGAAGTGTGCAAAGAATCTCTGGTCAAGGCGATCTACGCCAAAAGCCGTCCGCTCCGTTCCCAGGAACCCGCCTCCTTTCTCACCAACCTCGTAGCGGCCTCAAGCCAGACGTTCCGCGTCAAGACGACGACTCCGCCGGATCAGCCCATGGAAGTCCGCTGGACCTTGAACGGCGTGCCCATGCTTGAAACCAGCAGCAACCTCGTTCTTTCAGCCGCCCAACTGATACCCGGGACCAACTACCTCCAAGTGGCTGTCGCCGACAAAACCAGCCTCGTCCGATCCGATCCCGGGGCGCTCCTACGGGGGTCCTATACATGGCAGGTGGTGCTGGCGGCTTCGTCCCAGCTGAGACTGGAACGCCCGATCCAGCTTCCCGACGGACGCATGGTCTTCAACGTCGTGGGTCAGGCCGCGAACGGGATCCGCATCGAGACCTCATCCAACTTCACCACCTGGACAACCCTGGCGACGCTCGGACCGTTGAACGGAAGCTTCAGCGTCACCAACTCCCCGGCCAATGGAACGGTCACCCTCCTCCGGGCGGTCGGCCTGCAATAGGTCGTTCCTCCTGCTTCAGGTCGGCCAACCGTCCGCTGATCGAGTCCCAGTCGTCCGGAGTGTCCACATCGGTCAGAGTCCTCATCTCTTCCACGGTCAACCCGAGCCCGTGCGCCCGGGCCCGGGTTTCGGCGAGGACGCTGTCCGTGCTCCAAGCAATTCCGGCGAACAACCCGGCGACCGGCTTCCTCATGGCGATGAGCCAATAGCCGCCGTCCTTCGCGGGCCCGAGGACCACGTCGGCCTTGCCCGTGGCCACGATCTCCAAGGCCCCGTCCACATCGCGGCTGGATACCTCGGGACAATCCGCGCCGATGATCACCACGGCTTCGCATCGATCTTGGAAGGCTTCTTCCACGGCGCAAATGAGGCGATCCCCTAGGTTTCCCGGGCCTTGCGGTTCCATGAGCCAGCCCGGCCTGGCCCAGCACCTGACTTCTGCCGCGGCATCGTCCGGCGTGAACCGCAGCTCCACATCGGTTCGATCCCGCAGTCGATGCAGGAGCGTCTCCACCAGGCAGACGTAGGCGGCACACGCCCCATCGGGACCGAGCACGGCCGAAAGGCGCGTCTTCACGAATCCGGGACGGGGAGCCTTGAGGAAGATGATCAGCCGCGAAGTGGCCATCGATCAGGACTCGCTGGAGCCGCGGAACTTGTCGGCATCGTTCCTGAACAGGACGTTGAAGGAGGTCATCGAGCCATAGCAGCGCGTGATGTATTGCTGCAGATCGACCTTCTCGGAATCCGTCAACGTGGGGTGCCCGTTTATCTTCTGCTCCAGGACCCGGAGATTATTCCGCATCATCACGATCTTGTGGAAGAAGGTCTCGATGGGGAGCTCCTTGCTCGAGAGCGTGGGGTCCGTGGGCCTGAGGACCAGATTGCCGCTGTTCCAGCGCACGGCCATTTGTTCGATGATTCCCGAAGGACGTTCCAGGCCGAGCTGGTCCACCATCGCGGCGACCGTCTCGCCGATCAGCGCCGAGAGCGGTCGGTCCAACGAGGAGACCGTGACGGTGGGCTCGGCCAGCTCCAAGCCGCTGGTCTCCGGAGAAACCGTGCGCAGCAGGTCGTCGAAGCGGATGTCCACCGTGTGCTCCGAGATGTTCTTCACCGTGCCGAACCCGTGCATGGGATGGCGCACCTTCATGCCGAAATGGAGTGAGTCAGTTTTCATGGCTAGAACCGCGACGATGCCGTGGCCGCTCGCCCCGCCAAAACAAAAAAAGCGGAAGCCGGAGCTTCCGCCTGGGATTGGGATCCGGTTTCCGGATCAGTTCCGGGCCAGGGCCATCGTTGAATTGATCGAGTCCATCAGCGCCGGAATCGAGAACGGCTTCTGCACGAACGCATCCGAACCGAGCGGGATGCTGAGAAGGTCCGTCGCGTCGCGCGATCCGGAGATCACGACCGAACGCATCCGGGGGCAGGTTTCCCGCATGTTTGCGATCAGCTCCAGACCGGTCATCTCCGGCATCAACTGGTCCGTCACCAGAAGCTCCGGCGCGGGATCGCCCCGGCGGATGTTCTCGGCGGCCACAGCAGGATTGGAAAAAGCCTTCACCTCGTAGCCGTGCAGCTTGAGCACTTCGCTGACGAGTTCGAGGACGCCCGGATCGTCGTCCACCACGTAGACCGTCTTGGGCCGCGACAAGGCCGTGATGCTCGCCGTCCTCGGATTCGCCGGGCTCATCACCGCGGAAGCGACGACGGGAGGCGCGACCGCGTAGACGGTGACGGAGGGAACCTGGGCGGCGGTGGACACCTCGATGCCGTCTTCGAGGCGGTTGGCCCGGGCCAGCGCGAGGGCCGCAAACAACAATCCGCACCAGAGTATCGCCGCAAAGAGGAAGATCATAGGTTGTCAGATGGTGCATCGGCGGCGGGACTGGATGCTTAAGGGGAAATCTGGTGGGTCCGTCCAAAGGAAAACCATCTCGCAGTCCAATCCGCCTTTGAGAGCGGCATGGCT
>JAYTUE010000162.1:0-22222 GCA_043744715.1 Verrucomicrobiota bacterium
GATGCCAGACCTCGGACGTTGAGCCTCCGGAAAGCGCGAAGCACGAAGGCCAAAGGCCGAAGGAAACCAGAAGTCCGAAGGACAACGGTCGAAGCGAGACCTCTGCAAAAGAGCATGTCGCCTCTTTAGCGGCGGTCTGTGACCGCCGTGCTTCGACCCATTCGGCGCCCACAAAGCGCCGCGACAGAGCTTTTGCAGAGGGCGCGAATCATCATTCCGTTTTGCATTCGGCCTTTGGCCTTCGCGCTTCGAAATTCGCCCCGCGTGCGGCGTTCGGATTGTCTCTTGCCAGTCAGGAAGTCGTCCGGCCTACTTTCCCGACTTTTCGACTGATGATGAACGCAGACCTTCTCGCCAAAGCCAAATCACTCGGGTTCTCCGACCGCCAGATCGCCCATCTGACCGGCACCACGGAGGACGCCATCCGCGCCGAACGCAAGCAGATCGGCCTCGTGCCCAGCTACCGCCTCGTCGACACCTGCGCGGCCGAGTTCGAGGCCTACACGCCCTATTACTACTCCACCTACGACCGCGGCGACGACGAGGTGAAGGGCAACGTCGCGAAGAAGGTCATGATCCTCGGCGGCGGCCCCAACCGCATCGGCCAGGGCATCGAGTTCGACTACTGCTGCGTCCACGCCGCCTTCGCGCTCAAGGCCGACGGCTTCGAGACCATCATGGTCAACTCGAACCCCGAGACCGTCTCCACCGACTACGACACGTCGGACAAACTCTTCTTCGAACCGCTCACGTTGGAAGACGTCCTCCACATCTACGAACGCGAAAAGTGCTGGGGCGCCATCGCGCAGTTCGGCGGCCAGACCCCGCTCAATCTCGCCCTCGCCCTCCAGAAGAACGGCGTCAACATCATCGGCACCTCGCCGCAGAACATCGAGATCGCCGAGGACCGCAAGCTGTTCGCGGCCATGTTGACCAGGCTCGACATCCCGCAGCCGCCCAACGGCACCGCCACCACCGTCGAGGAGGCCGTCGTCATCGCCGCGCGTCTCACCTATCCGGTGCTCGTCCGCCCGTCGTTCGTCCTCGGCGGACGCGCGATGCAGATCGTCTTTTCCGAGTCCGATCTCCGCGATTATTTCCACCACAACGCCGCGCTCGAGATCTCCGCCGGCCGCCCCGTGCTCGTCGACAAGTTCCTGGAGGACGCCACCGAAGTGGACGTCGACTGCATCGCCGATGTCGGCAACTTCGATGATCCGTCGAAGGGCACCATCGTCCTTGGAGGAATGCTCGAGCACATCGAGTTCGCCGGCGTGCATTCCGGCGACGCCGCGATGGTTCTCCCTCCCCACACCCTCGACCAGAAGACCATCGACACCATCCGCACCTACACCCACGCCATGGCCCGCGAACTCCGCGTGTCCGGCCTGATGAACGTGCAGTATGCGGTCAAGGGCGACGTCGTCTACGTGCTCGAAGTCAACCCCCGCGCCTCGCGCACCGTGCCCTTCGTCAGCAAGGCCATCGGCCGTCCGCTGGCCAAGCTCGCCGCGCAGGTCATGGCCGGGAAGACGCTCCAGGAAATCGGCTTCACCGAGGAGATCTGGACGAAGTATTGGGCCGTCAAGGAAGCCGTCTTCCCGTTCAACAAGTTCCAGGGGCAGGACATCATCCTCTCGCCCGAGATGCGGTCCACCGGCGAGGTCATGGGACTCGATGCCGATCTCGGCATCGCCTACGCCAAGTCCCAGATGGCCGCGAACTCACCGCTCCCGCTCGGGGGCAAGCTGTTCATCAGCGTCAGCGACGCCCACAAACCCAGCGCCGCCGCCATCGCCAAACTCTACGTCGACCTCGGCTTCGAACTCGTCTCCACCAACGGCACCGCGACCGTGCTGGAAAAGGCCGGGCTCAAGGTCCAGCGCATCTACAAGATCTCCGAAGGCCGGCCCAACGCCGTCGATCTGCTCAAGAACAAGGAGATCCAGCTCGTCATCAACACGCCCAGCGGCGCCAGCCCCCGGGCCGACGAGATCAAGATCCGCACCACCGCCGTCATGACCGCCACGCCGATCATGACCACCCTCAGCGGAGCGAAAGCCGCCGCCATGGGCATCGCCGCGCTGAAGAAGAGCGGCTACGCCGTCCGCACCGTGCAGGAGTATCACTGAGGCTGGACATCCGGGGCCAACGGGCAGCCTTTCGTCTTGCAGCCCGAGACGGCTGATCCTTCCATCTCCGGCATGTTCCCTTGGCGATTTGTAAGGATGGCCGCATGCCTGTTCGGCGCGGCGCTTGGGCTCGCGCCGTCGGTCCGCGCGGCGGTGGAATTCCGGACCAACGATGTCATCGCATTCGTCGGCGGCGCCAATGTGGCGGCGGCCCAGCATGCCGGACATCTTGAGTCGCTGCTGACCCTGACGCATCCCCGGCATCGGCTGCGCTTCCGCAATCTCGGCTGGGAAGGCGACACGGTCTTCGCCCAGCCGCGCGACGTCGGGTTTCCGCCGTTGACCAATCTCCTCCGCAAGGCCGGGGCCACCGTGGTGTTCCTCCAGTTCGGCGGGACCGAGGCTTTTGCCGGAACCAACGATCTGCCCCGCTTCATCGCCGCCTACGAACGGCTGCTCGACGACTTCGCCACGGTCACGCCCCGTCTGGTGCTGGTGACAACGCCGCCATTTGAAAAAACCGGGCCTCCGCTGCCCGATCTCACACGGCGCAACCCGGACCTCGCGGCCTATGCCGAGGCCATCCGCAGCCTCGCGCGGCGGCGCTCTCTGCCCGTGGCCGATCTCTTCGCCGAGCTCGGCGCAACCAGGGGCCCGACGGGGCGGACGTTCGACGGCCACCAGCTCAGCGACCGTGGCCACGGGCTTGTGGCGACGGCGTTCCTGCGGCAACTCGGTCTGCCCGACATGGCCAGGCGCACCGGCCCCGTGGGCTACAACGGCCGGTGGAAGGATGCGGCGGCCGAGGCGCTTCGGAGCGAGATCGTCGCGAAGAACCGTCTGTGGTTCGACTATTCGCGCCCGATGAACTGGGCCTTCCTCGGAGGCGACCGGGTGGAGCAGCCGAGCAGCCGCGACCACCGTGATCCGAAGGTGCGCTGGTTTCCCGGCGAGCTGGAGGAGTTCGTCCCGTTGATCGAAAAAGCCGAGGCCCGCATCGGCGAACTCGTGAACACTTTGCCTGAACTGCGATGAAAATGTTTTCCACCAAGACCAACGAAGAGTCTCCGGCCATCAGTGCTGCCAGCGAAACATGCCGATCCGGAGATCGGCGGTCTGTCGGCGCAGTCTGGTTGATCGCGCTGCTGCTGAAATTGTTTTCCTCAACTACCTTCGCTGCCGCGCCCGACCCGAACGATCCGGCCGTGGAACTCGCGTCCTTCAAGGTCGCCGACGGATTCGAGGTCAATCTCTTCGCCTCGGAAATCAACGGCGTGCCCAAGCCGATCCAGATCCGCTTCGACTCGCGGGGCCGGATGTTCGTCGCGACGAGCACGGTCTATCCCCAGCTGAAGCCGGGGCAGAAGCCGGACGACAAGGTCGTGATTCTCGAAGACACCGACGGCGACGGGCGCGCGGACAAGTCCACCGTCTTCGCCGATGGCCTGCTCATTCCCACGGGCATCGAGCTCTTCAACGGCGGGCTCTTCGTGGGCAATGCCACCGAGCTGCTGCATTTCCAGGACAAGGATCTGGACGGAAAGGCGGACCAGAGGCAGGTCGTCCTGCGGGGCTTCGGCACCGGGGACGCTCATCAGACGATCAACTCCTTCACCTGGAGCCCGGGCGGCGAACTCTTCTTCAGCCAGGGCCTTCATGCCATGTCGCGCGTCGAAACGCCCTTCGGCCTTGTGAAACTCCATGAAGCGGGCGTGTGGCGGCTGCGGCCGAACACGCTGAAGCTCGACCCGTTCTTCGGCGACGGCATGGCCCCGCACAATCCCTGGGGCTTCGCCTTCGACGACTGGGGCGCGCCGTTCCTTTTCGCCGGCAACGGCCACGGGATCTTCTACCTCGCACCCGCGCTCGTCGTGACGGACCACAAGCTCGACCACCAGCGCATCTGGGCCCAGGGCCAGAAATTTTGCGGCGCCGAGATCATCGGCACCAGGGCCATGCCGGACGCGTTCCAGGGCTGCATCGTGGCCAATCGTTTCATGGACAACACCGTCGTCATGTTCCGGCCCGTGGACGACGGCGCGGGCTTCAAGCTGACCGAGCTGCCGCCGCTGATCGTCTCCACCAACACCAGCTTCCGCCCGGTGGACATCCGCACCGGCCCCGACGGCGCGCTCTACATCGCAGACTGGTTCAATCCCATCATCGGCCACTACCAGGCGTCGTTCCGCGATCCGCGCCGCGACCAGGCCCGCGGCCGCATCTGGCGTGTGGCGGCCAAGGGCCGGCCGGCCCCGCCGCGCGTCGCCTTCAACCAGCTCACGCTCCCCCAGCTGTTCGATGAATTGAAGTCGGATGAACGCTGGAACCGCTTCCAGGCAAAACGCACTTTGGCGGAACAGGAACCGGCCTTCCTGACCAACGCCTTCAAACTCTGGATCGACCAGCTCAACATCTCCGACCCTCTCTACGAACGGCATCTCGTCGAGGCGCTCGGCGTCTTCGAGTCGCAGGAGATCGTCATCCCGCAACTGCTCGGATCCCTGCTTGCGGCGAAGGATTTTCGCGCCCGGGCCTACGCGGCTTCGGTCATCGGCCGATGGCAGGACCGGTTGACCAACGCGGTCGATCTGGTGGGCCGGGCCGCCAGGGATCCGCATCCGCGCGTGCGGCTCCAAGGCGTCGTATCGGCAAGTTCAATTCCCACAGCGCGGGCGTTGGAGGCTGCGTTGCTGGCCGTCGACCAGCCGATCGACCGCTTCGTGAATGAGGCGCTGGTGAAGACGATCCACGCCCTCAAGCCGCATTGGGCTCCGGAGCTCGCCGCCGGCCGGCTCAACCTCGAAACCACTCCGCAACGCCTGGAGTTCCTGCTCAAGACCGATGCGTCGGCCGCTTCGCTGGGCGTCGTCACCGGGCGGTTGAAGCAGGAAGGACTGTCGAAGGAAACACGCGAACGTTTCCTCGGCATCCTCGCAAATGTCGGTGGACCGGCGGAGCTGGAGCGGGTGCTCGCGTCGTCCAGCTACGGGACCGGCAACGGCTACGACGCGGTGCAACATGCGCGCCTTTTGCCGGCCCTGGTCCAGGCCGAGAAGCTCCGCCGCGTCCGGCCGTCCGGCGATCTCGCCGCAGCCTTGGGCGAACTTCTGAAACATCCGGAAGGAGAGCTGAAGGCGGGGGCATTGCGGCTCGCCGGCGCGTGGAAGCTCGCGGCCTTGCGGCCCCGGCTTATCTCGATGGCGACGGACTCATCAGCCCCAGCAGCCCTGCGAAGAGCCGCAGTCGATGGGCTCGCGGATCTGGGCGGAGCGGAAGACAAAGCAACGCTCGCCAAACTTTCAGGCGAATCGCCGGGAGCCGTGCGTGCCCGGGCCATCGCCGCCCTGGCCGGTCTCGATCCCGGCGCGGGAGCCCGCGCCGCCGTGGCCTTTCTCGGCAACGCCGCCACGGATGCCGAGTGGACGGAAGTCTGGACCGCGTTCCTGCAACGCAAGGACGGAGCCGCACGACTGGCCGCGGCCTTTGCCGATGTGAAACCCGCGCGCGACGCCGCGCGAATAGGCCTTCGCCTGATGGGCTCCAGCGGACGCCGAGACGAAACTCTCGCCCGGATCGTGACTGCGGCGGCGGGATTCCCGAACGAGGCCAGGGCGCTCAGTCCCGATGAGACGGCGGCGCTGGTGCAGCAGGTGAAAACCAGCGGCGACGCCCGGCGTGGCGCGGAGATATTCCAACGTCCCGAGCTCAGCTGCACCGCGTGCCACGCGATCAACGGCAAGGGCGGCGACATCGGCCCGGATATGAGCGCGCTCGGCACGGCCCAGCCGGTCGACTTCATCATCGGGGCCATCCTCCAGCCGAACAAGGAAGTGAAGGAAGGCTTCATGGCCCATGGTTTCACGCTGGCGAACGGCGACGAATTCCAGGGCTACATCCAGAGCGAAACGGCTTCCGAGATCGTCCTGCGCGACCATCTCCAGCAAAGGGAGGTGCGCCTGCGTCGGGCTGACGTGAAGGAACGCCGGCAGATCGGATCAGTCATGCCGCCCGGACTGGCGGATACTCTGACCCAGGCGGAGTTGCGCGACCTCGTCCGCTACCTTTCCGAGCTCGGGAAACGCTGAGCCGAAGAGGCAAACGAGGGCCGACGGCTTTTGTCTCCGTGGCACGGCGGCGATTCGCTAGAATCCTTTCCTCATGATCCGAGCCGTCACGTTCGATGTGGGTGGAACGCTCATCTCGCCGTTTCCATCGGTCGGCCACGTCTACGCGGATGTCGCCGCCGCACACGGAATCAGTGGATTGGACGCCGCCGATCTGGACCGGCGGTTTGCCCAGTCGTGGAAACGGCATCGTCCCGAAAGCTACGCGAAGAGCGAGTGGGCCACGCTGGTCGATGCGACCTTCGACGGGCTCACGCCGGAGCCGCCCAGCCGCACATTCTTCAACGAACTCTACGACCGTTTCACGCGGACGGACTGCTGGCGGGTCTTCGACGATGTGCTGCCGACGTTGATCGCGCTGCGGACGCGCGGCTTCAAGCTGGGGCTGGTCTCGAACTGGGATGAACGGCTGCGGCCGTTGCTCGTCGCCCTCGAACTTGCGCCGTGCTTCGACGCCTGCCTGATCTCCTGCGAGGTCCGTTCGGCGAAACCGGACGGAATGATCTTCGCGGCCGCGGCGGAGGCGCTCGACCTGAAGGCGCGGGAGATTTTGCACGTCGGCGACAGCGACCGGGAGGACGCGGGCGGCGCGCTCATGGCCGGGCTGCAATCGCTGCTGATCGACCGCGGGCAGCCGGCCGGCAACGGCCGCATTTCCGATCTGCGGCAAATCCTCACGCACCGGCTCCTGTCACCACCGGAGGCCCCGAAGCATTCGCCCCGGCCCGCCTGACGGCGTGCTGCGAACGCGGGCCGGAAGGCGCGGGTCAATGCGCCACAAGTTCGGCCGGTTCGTGGTGGACGACGTCTTCGGAGATCTCCTCCATCGTGCGGAAGCGCTCGGCGTTGAAGCCGAGTTCCTGGCCGTGGAGGTTGAACATGTCGGCGGGATTCCGGAGCTCCTCCACGAGGATGCCGATCTCCCCGTCGCTGTCGCCGGGCTTGTTGGAGAGGCCCTTCACATGGCCGGCGTTGAGCATTTTTCCCCGTCCGATGTAGACGGCGCGCACGGTGTAGACGGAATCCTTCTTGGGCAGCTGCGCGTAGACCGTGTGGACCTCGCGCGGGAACTGGTCATCGATGCAGACGACTTTCTGGCCTTTCTGGAACATGGCGAAAATGGTTTTGGCGGCCTTCCGCTCCGTTCCGTTCGGAACAGAATCCGGTTTCGGACGCGTGTCGAAAAAGAATGACGCAGACAGCGGCCGACGCCAAGGCGCTCTTTGGCCAAAGAGGCGGGAAGCTTCGCCTCCGCCAGACAGCGGTTGTCCAGTGCGGCAACCCAGGATGCCGGCATGAAATCGAACAAATGCAGCATCGGGGACGTTGTCGAAGTTCAGCCAATCGAGGGAGGCATGGCCCTTCCCGACAGTCTGCCCGCGGGGGCGCAGGTGCGCTTGGTGAAGTTGGGCACGGCCTTTGGAATCGTCGAACGAGACGGTCGGGAATGGCGTGTGGCCGAGGAGAATCTGGTGCCACGGGCGGTCACGAGGACGGCCGTCCCGACGAAGCCATTGATCCGCACGCTCTCTTCCCCGCCAAACCATGGGAACAATTGAAGCCTTCCTTGCCGACAAGCGCGGCCGGCCGGCATCGTCCCGATCACGCATGCGCTTCGCCCTGATCGCCCACGATGCCAAGAAAGCGGATCTCTGCCGCTTCGCCCAGCAGCACAGGGCGGCCCTCGCGAAACATGAGCTCATCGCCACGGGGACGACGGGCGCACGCATCGCCGAGGCGACGGGATTGAAGGTGATCCGCTACCTCAGCGGACCGCTGGGCGGCGACGCTCAGATCGGAGCGCGGATCGCGAACGGCGAGGTCGACGCCGTGATCTTCATCGTGGATCCGCTGACCGCGCATCCGCACGAACCCGACGTGCAGGGCCTGCAGCGGCTGTGCAACGTCCACAACATCCCGCTCGCGACGAATCTGGCGACCGCGCAGATGGTTTTCGCGGCCATGCTCGCCAAGGATTGAAGGCCGGTTGCCGGTTCCGAAGCACCCCGCCGCCATCAATCCCGGCTTGATGGCATTCGTCTTCGGCCTAGGTTTCGCGGCCATGTTGCTTGAATTCACGAAGATGAACGGTGCGGGGAACGACTTCATTCTCTTCGACAACCGTGACCGGAAGATTTCCCTGACAGCCGAACAGATCGTCCACCTGTGCCATCGTCAGCGCGGCATCGGGGCGGATGGCATCATGGGATTGGTGCCGTGCGATTCCGGCAAGGCCGACTGGTCGTGGCAGTTCCACAACAGCGACGGCTCGTCCGCTGAAATGTGCGGCAACGGCGCGCGTTGCTTCGCCCGATACATCCAAAAACTGACCGGCGCGACGGGCGATCTGACCTTCGAGACGGCGGCGGGAGTGATCCGGGCGCGTTTCAACGGTGACCGCGTGACCGTCACCCTGACCAAACCCCACGGACTCCGTCTCAACGAAGCGGTCGCCCTTCAACAAGGTCCGACCGAGATCCATTCGCTGAACACCGGGGTGCCGCACGCGATCGTCTATGTCGATGACGCGGACAAGGCCATGGTCGCCGGAGTCGGAGCCGAAGTGCGCCACCACACGCATTTTAAGCCGCGCGGGACCAATGTGAATTTCGTCCAGGTCAAAGGCCCGAACTTCATCCGTGTCCGCACCTACGAACGCGGCGTCGAAGGGGAAACCCTCGCCTGCGGGACCGGCGTGACGGCGGCGGCGCTGGTCTCCGCCCGGCTCAGGGGCTTCACCCCGCCCGTGAAAGTCCAGGTCCAGGGCGGCGATCTGTTGGAAGTGAGTTTTCGCGAGGAGAACGGGGAGTTCACCGACGTTGCCCTCACCGGCCCGGCTGATTTCGCCTTCACTGGATCAGTAGCCGTTTAATTCCAAGAAAATGGCAGAAAAGCTGCCATTTTAGACGGTTTTCCCGGTCGGCAATTTTTCATCCCGCAGGGAGGACCAATCGCTTGACAGAATCGGCACCTGAGCCATGCGAAACAGGCCCGTTACAGCACTGTGACAAACACCCCGTTTAATGGGCGAAATTTCGCGGGAAATATACGGCCGCCGCTGCCAGCGCGGGTTTCATCGAAGGGAGATGGATGGCAGCCCGATTTTCAGGGGTTTTTCTGCTGTGAATAACTTGGGAAGAAGTGCATGAACATTGTCCTAGCGCGGCTTGCGGGCGTCTTCTAATTAAACGCCCCCCAGATTGGTGGAGGAGCCTCCAGCGGTTTGGCGACGTCTCGACGACCCGCGTGATCCAGCTTCAAGCCAGTCTGCTGAAGTGGTTGCAGGGAAAGTTTTTGGAGGAGCCCAGCGCCTCTCCAATCACTGCGGTATTTCTGGCTTTTCGGCCTAGAGAAGCGAAAGCCGGTTTTTGACACAGGATGCGGATGTCGGTGTGGAATCAGAGTTTTTACAGTGAAGAAACCGCCGGTGAATAAAGTGCCGTCCAGTCCGCCGGCCGCAGGTCCCACTGCGGAACCTGAAGTGCTATGGCGTCAAGCCCAGGACATGTTGCGGCAGATGGTCCATCCGGACCTCTTCCGGATGTGGTTCGGGCCCATCCGAGCCGTGTCCTGTGAAGCCGATCTGCTGACTCTGGGCGTGGCCAATGACTACTTCATGCATTGGCTGCAGGACAACTACTCGGCGCTTATCCGGGACGTCCTCGCGCAGATCACGAGTCGCGCCATGGATATCCGGTTCGTGGTTCGGGCCGATGCGGCGAAGCTCGTTGTCGCCGAGCTTTGCCTCCCCGAAGCCGTTGAAGCGGCCCCAGTTCATGCTGCGTCGCCGACCCTGGCCGCCGTGGTCGGCCGGGAACTCTGCTTCAACCCGAAGAATACCTTCGAGTCCTTCGTGGTGGGCGACGGCAACAACGAGGCCCATGCCGCTGCGTTGGCCGTGGCCCAGACACCGGGGCGTTCCTACAATCCCCTCTTCTTCCATGGCGGCGTCGGCCTAGGGAAAACCCATCTGCTGCAGGCGGTTGGCCAACACATCGCCACGCATCGGAAAACTTCCAAAGTCTTCTACGTCACGACGGAGAAGTTCACCAACGAATACATCGAGTCGATCCAGAACAACCAGATTGGACGGTTCCGGAAGCGGTATCGCCAGATGGATGTTCTCCTGGTCGATGACATCCAGTTCCTCGCCGGCAAGGAGCGTATCCAGGAGGAGTTCTTCCACACCTTCAACGCTCTCTACGAAAACCATAAGCAGATCGTCATCGCCGGCGACCGGCCAGTGAGCGAGATCCAGAACCTGGAGCAGCGTCTGGTCTCGCGCTTCGAGTGGGGTCTGACGGCCGAGATCCGCCAGCCGGACTACGAAACGCGTTTCGCCATCATCCGCAAGAAGGCGGTGTTGATGAATTTCAACATCTCCGACGAGGTCTTCGGGTTCCTCGCCAACCGGATCCGGTCGAATATCCGCCGGCTGGAAGGGGCTTTGGTCCGAGTCGGTTTCTATGCCGACCTAGTGAAGCGCCAGCTTTCGGTGGATGACATCCAGAAGCTTCTCAGCCAAACGCTTCAGGAAGAGGGCAAACTCAGCATCAGCATCGATCTGATCCAGAAGCGCGTCGTCGAGCACTACGATCTCCGTCTCACGGACATGCACAGCAAACGGCGGCCGGAACACATCGCGTTTCCGCGCCAGATCGCGATGTATCTGTCCCGACAGCTCACGGAATGCTCCCTCAGTAGCATCGGGGACGCTTTCGGCGGCCGCGACCACGGCACCGTTCTCCATGCCTGCCGCCATGTGAAAGACCGGATGGAGACTGAAAGCTCCGTCCGCGAAGTCGTCACCTACCTCGAGCGCCAGCTGCTCCGCTGACCCCGTCCCGTGCGGGGCGGAGCCCCTGCAGCTCGGAGGCATTTCCGATCACGGTTGAGCCTTCCTTGAAAAGCGGGCAGCCCCGATTCACGGCCGCCAAATCGCCTTTCAACTGGTCCTGAACGCAGGCTTGTGAAAAAAATCACAAACTTGTTGCGACCCATTTTTTCGAGGACTAGCGTCAGAAGTCGTTTAGCTGGTTCATGCTCATGAGCACCACCACGGAAGTCGGCTACAACTCCAAAATCGAGGGTGAAGTCATCGTCACCAACACCGACGCGGCCATCAATTGGTTCCGCAAAAACTCGGTTTGGCCGATGCCGATGGGATTGGCCTGCTGCGCCATCGAGCTGATGGCTTCCGGGGCCAGCCGTTACGACATCGCCCGCTTCGGTTCGGAGGTGATGAGGTTCTCTCCCCGCCAATCCGACCTCATGATCGTGGCGGGAACCGTCACCTATAAAATGGCCATGGCCGTAAGGCGCATCTACGAGCAGATGCCCGAGCCCAAATGGGTCATCGCCATGGGAGCCTGCGCTTCCACCGGCGGCATGTATCGCAGCTACGCGGTGCTCCAGGGTGTCGACAATATCATCCCGGTCGACGTCTACGTCGCCGGCTGTCCTCCACGCCCCGAGGCTCTGTTGGACGCCCTGATCAAGTGCCAGAACGAAGTCATTGCCAAAACGGCGTTGACCGGAAAAACCGGCCGCGCCCACAAGGTCGCCCAGTCCTGATTTCCCATGTCCCAGACGGCCCAAGATCTAGCCGAAAAGCTTTCCGCGCAGTTCCCCGAAGCCTTTGTGGCCGCAGTGGAATTTCGAGGCGAAGTGACGCTGAAATTGAAGGATGCGGCGAAGATCGCCGACGTCTGCGCCTTCGCGAAGAAGGATCTCGGCTTCGACTACCTCGTCGACCTCACCAGCATCGACAACTACGGCGAAGACCCGCGTTGGACCGTGGTCTACGAGCTCTACGGCATGTTGACTCACCGGAGCTATCTCCGGATCAAGACCGACGTGAGCGAGGAGAAGTCGGAATTGCCCTCGATCTCCGGCGTTTGGGCCACCGCCAATTGGCATGAGCGCGAGGCCTACGACATGATGGGCATCCGCTTCGCCGGCCATCCCGATCTCCGTCGCATCCTGATGTGGGAAGGCTACCCGTATTTCCCGCTTCGGAAGGATTTCCCGCTCGCCGGTAAACCCAGCGAAATGCCCGACGTGGCCTTCACCCGCCGCGCGCCGCTCGAAGGCGGCCCGTTCGTCACCCTGGCCGGTGGCAAGGACAGCATGGAACGCGAGCCGCGCGTCCGCACTCCCGAGGAATAAGCCATGGCCACCACCCAGGAAATTGCCTTCAAGGAACCCGCCGCCCGCGTCGCGGAGCGCCAGGCCGCGTTCGGAGCCACCGACGAGCTTCCCGAAATGCAGGGCGAGAAGATGGTCCTCAACATGGGACCGTCGCATCCGGCGACCCATGGCGTTCTGCGCATCATCCTCGAGATGGACGGCGAGATCATCACCAAGGCCGATCCGGACATCGGCTACCTCCACCGCGGCGACGAGAAGATCGCGGAGAACATGACCTACACCCAGTTCATCCCCTACACGGATCGGCTGGACTACCTCGCGCCTCTGGCCAACAACGTCGCCTACGCCCTCGCCGTCGAGAAGCTCATGGGCATCGACGGCCAACTGACGCCGCGCTGCCAATACATCCGCGTCATCTGCTGCGAGCTCGCCCGTGTTTCCGCCCACCTTCTCGGCCTCGGCGCCTTCGCGATGGATGTCGGCGCGCTCACTGTTTTCCTCCATACGTTCGCGCAGCGTGAAACGGTCTATAACCTCGCCGAAGCCCTGACCGGTGCGCGCTTCACCACGAGCTACACGCGCATCGGCGGACTTTCCCGGGACATTCCCGCCGGATGGATCGAGGCCGTGCGCAAGTTCCTCGACGAATGCGCGGTGGCCATCGACGAGTCCGACAAGCTTCTCACCCGGAACCGCATCTGGGTCGACCGCACCAAGGACGTCGGAATCATCTCCAAGGCGGACGCCATCGACTTCGGTCTGAGCGGACCCAACCTGCGCGGCAGCGGCGTGGACTTCGATGTCCGCAAGGCCCATCCGTATCTTTGCTACAAGGATTTCGACTTCGAGATCCCCATTGGCTCCGTCGGCGACTGCTACGACCGCTATCTCGTCCGTCAGGAGGAAATGCGTCAGAGCCTGCGGATCATCCGTCAGGCCATCGACAAGCTGCCGGGCGGTCCGATCAACATCCCCGACGGCAAGACCGTGCTTCCCCCCAAGGACAAGGTCCTCACCGGCATGGAGGAGTTGATCCACCAGTTCATGCTCGTGACCCAGGGCGTGAACGCGCCGAAGGGTGAAGTCTATTTCGGAGCCGAGAATCCCAAGGGCGAACTCGGCTTCTACATCAACAGCCGGGGCGGCGGCACTCCGTATCGCCTCAAGATCCGCGCCCCGTCGTTCGTGAACCTCAGCATCCTCGCGAAGCTCCTGCCCGGCCACATGATGAGCGACACCGTCGCCATCCTTGGCTCGCTCGACTTCGTCATGGGCGAATGCGACCGATGACCAACGACCTGAAACGATGAGCTTTTCCCTTCCAGCCAACCTAGAAGCCGAGCTCGACGAGCTGGCGACGCACTACCCGGTCAAACGGAGCGCGTCCCTCATGTTCCTGCACGCCTTGCAGGAGCATTTCGGCCACGTCTCGAAAGACGCCGTCCTGTGGACCGCCTCGAAGCTCGGCCTGCAACCGATCAACGTTCAGGAGATCCTCACCTTCTACCCGATGTTCCGTCAGGAACCGCTCGGCAAGACGCACGTGAAGGTGTGCCGCACGCTGAGCTGCGCGCTGGCCGGATCGGGTGAACTGCGGACCCATTTCTGCGAGAAGCTCGGCCTCGATTCCCACGCGCACGTTCCGCAGACCACGCCAGACGGGAAGTTCACCGTGGAGTTCGTGGAATGCCTGGCCGACTGCGGCAATGCCCCCGTCGTGATGGTCAACGAAGAGCTCGTGGCCAAGGCGGGAATGACGGAAGCCGACGCGATTCTGGAGAAGGGAAAGCGATGAAGTGGTTGCCAGACATGGATTCGAACCATGACAAAGAGATTCAGAATCTCTTGTGCTACCGTTACACTATCTGGCACCGACGGGAGGCGGACGGTAAAAAATCTGCCTTAGGAGTCAAGGCGACAGACTGATTATGCCGCAAGAATTTCGACTCATCCTCAAAAACGCCGACCTGCCGGGCTACACCCCCGACTTGGAGTGCTACCTGCGCCATGGCGGCTACGAGGCCTTGAAGAAGGCTCTGGCCACGGCACCCCGCGAACTTCTGGACGGCAAGAAGCAGACCTCCCAGGAAGTCATCCGCGACGAAGTCCTCAAGTCCGGCCTGCGCGGCCGCGGCGGCGCCGGTTTCTCGGCCGGGTTGAAGTGGAGCTTCGTCGACCGCCGCAGCGGCAAGCCGATTTACCTCATCTGCAACGCCGACGAGTCGGAGCCCGGCACGTTCAAGGATCGCCAGATCCTCCACAAGGATCCGCACCAGCTGATCGAGGGCATGGTCATCTCCTGCTGGGCCAACGACGTCAAACTGGCCTACATCTACATCCGCGGTGAGATGCCGAAAGCGGCCAAGCTTCTGAATGCCGCGCTCAAGGAAGCCCGCGAAAAAGGGTTCCTCGGAAAGAACATCCTCGGATCCGGCTTCGACTGCGAAATCCACGTCCATCGCGGCGCGGGCGCCTACATCTGCGGCGAGGAGACCGGCCTGATCGAGTCGCTCGAAGGCAAGCGCGCCTACCCGCGCATCAAGCCGCCCTATTTCCCCGCCGTGCTCGGCCTCTACATGTGCCCGACCATCGTGAACAACGTGGAGACGCTCTGCCATGTGAAGCACATCGTCACGATGGGCAGCGGCGAATACGCCAAGCTCGGCACGCCCAACAACACCGGCACCCGCATCGTCAGCCTCAGCGGCGACGTGAAGCGTCCCGGCTACTACGAGATCGAGGTCGGCAAGGTCACGCTCGGCGAGCTGATCAACCACGAAAATTTCGGCCAGGGTTTGAAGGACGGCCGTTCGCTCAAGGCGATCATTCCCGGCGGCTCTTCCTCCAAGGTTTTGAAGGCCGGCGAAGTCTTCAAACTGAACCGCAAGGGCGCCGACGGCCAGATGACCAAGGTCGACGTGCCGTTGCTCGACCTGCCCTACGATTTCGATTCGCTCCAGCAGGCCGGCACGATGTCCGGTTCCAGCGCCATCATCGTCATGGACGATTCGCGCAACATGGTGGACACACTCGCGAACCTCTCCGAGTTCTACGCCCACGAAAGCTGCGGCCAATGCACGCCCTGCCGTGAAGGCGCTCTCTGGATGGCCAAGGGCCTGCATCGCCTGACCCACGGGGAAGGCCGCAAGCAGGACGCCGATTACCTCCTGCACATCGCCCAGAACATCCAGGGCCGCACCATCTGCGCCTTCGGGGAAGCCGCAGCCTGGCCGGTGTTGAGCTTCGTGAAGAAGTTCCGCGATGAATTTGAAGCCCGTGGAGCCGCCGACGAAGCGAAGCACGCCCCGGGTGGAGCCCTGATGAAGATGGCCGCGAGTCCGAAACATTGATTGAATCGAGCCATGAGCACAGTAGCCGACAAGGTCTGCATTGAAGCGTTGAGCCTCCCGCGACAGGTCCGGGCGGAGATCGCGCATCGCCTGCTTGCGAGCCTCGAAGACGAGGATTTTTCAGATGATGTTTCCGAGGCTTGGCAGATTGAAATCCAGCGGCGCCGTGAAGAGTTGTTGAACGGAACGGCGAAAACGGTCCCTGCAGAAGAAGCAATGAGGCAGGCCTACGCTGCCATCGGGAAATGAAACCGCTGGTATTCCACTGCGAAGCGAATGTCGAACTCACAGCCACAGCGAAATATTACCAATGCCAGAGCAACGAATTGGCGCGTGATTTTCTCGCGGCGATGCGCTCGGCCCAGCTTGCCGTCCAGCAGGCTCCTGAACGATTTCCTCTCCTGTCGAACCCGGTTCGCGCCCGTCGGATCACCAGATTTCCTTACCGGCTTGTCTATGAGGAACTGCCCGATTGCATTCATGTGCTCACTTTGATGCACGACAGCCGCGACCCGAACTACTGGAAGAAACGACTTAGCTAAGATGTCCACCGCCGCGACAACTGAAACCAAGCCCGCCGCTCCCGCGACGCCGCCTCCGGTCGAGAAGATCAAGATCAAGGTCGACGGCCGTGAGATCGAGGTGCCGAAGATGCTGCCCAACTGGCAGGGCAAGCTGGAGGCCACCACCATGCTCCAAGCCGTCCAGATCGCGGGCGGCGAGGTGCCGCATTACTGCTACCATCCGAAGCTGCCCGTGGCCGGCAACTGCCGCATGTGCCTCGTCGAGTTCGGCACGCCGATGATGGGGCCGGATCGCAAGCCCGTCTTCAACGAGGACGGCACGCCCAAGATCGCCAAGTCGGTTCTCCCCTACGAGCCTTCAACGCCGCGCGGCGCCATCGCCTGCGCCACGCCGATTTCGCCCGGGATGGAGATCTATCCGAATTCGCCCGCGACGAAACAGATGCGCGAGGCGGTGTTGGAATCGCTGCTCATCAACCACCCGCTCGACTGCCCGATCTGCGACCAGGCCGGCGAATGCAAGCTGCAGGAATACTCCGTCCAACACGGCCAGGCCGGCAGCAACTTCGTCGAAGCCAAGGTCCACAAGCCCAAGGCCGTCGATCTCGGACCCCGCATCGTCCTCGACGACGAACGCTGCATCCTCTGCACCCGCTGCATCCGTTTCACCAAGGACATCGCCGGCGACGACGCGCTCGGGATCGTGAATCGTGGTTCCTACAACACGATCGCGGCTTTCCCCGGCGCGAAGTTCGACAACAACTACACGCTCAACACCGTGGACCTCTGTCCAGTCGGCGCTCTCACGTCGAAAGATTTTCGTTTCCAGATGCGCGTCTGGTTCCTCAAGGAAACGAAGAGCGTCTGCACGAGCTGCGGCACCGGCTGCAACACCGTCGTCGGTTCCCGCGAAGGCAAGGTCTACCGCTACGAGCCGCGCCAGAACGATGCGGTCAACTCGACCTGGATGTGCGATTCAGGCCGTCTGAACTACAAGTGGATCGGCCGCGAAGACCGGTTGCAGAGCGTTCTTATCCGGGGACAGAAATCCACTTGGTCCACGGCGCTGAAAGAGATTTCCGAGAAGCTGTCGAAAGCCGCCAACGAAAGCGTCGCGGTGATCGCCAGCGCCCGGCAAACCACCGAGGAGCTGTATCTCCTCAAGAAGCTGGCGACCAAGCTGGGCGCGTTGACCGACTCGGTCGCCCGCTTCGGTGAAGCCGACACGCTTCTCGTCGCAGCCGACAAGAATCCCAACAGCAATGGCGCCCGCCTGACCGGCATCGCCGGAGCCGAGCTTGGTTCCACCATTTCCAAAATCGCCGACGGCATCCGCTCCGGCGCGATCAAGACGCTGGTGGTCTTCGGGGAAGACGTGACCAAGGCCGGCATCTCCGCCGAACTGCTCGGCAAGCTGGAGACGCTGGTCGTCTCCGACATTCTCCCCAACGCCACGACCATGGCCGCGCACTACGTATTGCCCGGCTGCGCCCACGCCGAGAAACGCGGCACGTTCGTCAACGTGAAGGGTCGCTTGCAGAAGTTCATGAAGGCCGTCGAGCCCAAGGGCGACGCGCGGCCGGAGTGGGAGTTCCTCCATGAACTCGTCCACAACGTCACCGGCCAGAACGGTTTCATGAGCATCGATGGCCTCTTCAACCAGATGGCGAAGGAAGTGCCCGGATTCGCCGGCATCGAATGGGCCCAGGTCGGCGACCAGGGTGTGAACGTTCAAATCTGACATCGAGCAATGGACTGGAACTTCATCCTCTTCACCACGCTGAAAGTTTTCGGCGTCCTCTTCCTCGCGCTGTTGCCGATGGTCGCCTACTCCGTGCTGGCCGAGCGCAAGATCTCGGCCTTCATCCAGGACCGCCAAGGGCCGAACCGGGCCTCATTTCCGCTGCTGGGAAGCATTCCGATCCTTGGGCCGTTCCTCACGAAGCTCGGGGTCTGGCAGCCGCTGGCCGACGGCGTCAAATCCATCTTCAAGGAGGACTTCACCCCGTCCTACGTCCGGAAGGCCTACTTCTGGATGGCCCCCGCGATCACGATGATCCCGGCGTTCATGACCGTCGCGGTGATTCCGTTCGGCTCCAACCTAGGTTCGCAGAAGATGGTCATCGCCGATCTCAATATCGGCATCCTTTACACATTCGGCATCGTCTCGCTCGGCGTCTACGGCATCGTGCTGGCGGGTTACGCGTCGAACTCGAAGTATCCCTTCCTCGGCGGCATCCGTGCCACGGCGCAGATGATCTCCTACGAGCTGGCCATGGGCATGTCGGTCATCCCGGTTTTCATGATCATCGGGAAACTGAATCTGTCCGACATCATCACGCATCAGGCGCAGCACGGCTGGATGGCGCTGCCGTTCATGGCCACGCAGCAGACTCTCACCTCCTATCTGCTCTGGCCCTGCATGATCGTCTCATTCTCGATCTTCCTCGTGTCGGCCTTCGCCGAAACGAACCGACTGCCGTTCGACTTGCCCGAGTCGGAGACCGAGCTCGTCGCCGGATACAACACGGAATACAGCTCCATGAAGTTCGCCCTCTTCTTCATGGGCGAATACGCCAGCATGATCACCGCCTCGTGCATGATGGTGGTGCTGTTCTTCGGCGGCTGGAGCCTGCCGTTCTTCGGGCTCGACCAGCCTGCGACCTCCATCATCGGAGGCCTGGCCCACATCGCCATCTTCGTGGCCAAGATCCTGTTCTTCATGGTCGTGTTCATCTGGGTCCGCTGGATGTTGCCGCGGTTCCGCTACGACCAGTTGATGGACCTGGGATGGCGCCGGTTCATCCCACTGGCCCTGGCCAACATCGTGGTGACCGCCGTGGTCATGTTTTTCTGCCGCTGAGCCCAATCCTTGACGCCAAAATGATTGTCGATCGCAAACCACTGAGCTTCTGGGAGAGGACGTATCTCCCGTCGATATGGGGCGGCTTCAAGGTCACCTCGAAGCATTTCTACAACACCGTCTTCAGGGGCAAGACGGGCGGCAACACCCTATCCAAGGGCTACTATCCGGAGACGAAGTGGGAGGTGGCCGACAACTACCGCGGCGCTCCCTATCTCGTGAAGGACCAGGACGGCGCGACCAAGTGCGTCAGCTGCCAGCTCTGCGAATTCGTCTGCCCGCCCAAGGCCATCAAGATCACGCCTCCCGGTCCCGACGGCCAGACGGCCGACCGCAAGAACGCGGAGAAGATGCCGAAGGAATTTGAGATCGACATGCTCCGGTGCATCTTCTGCGGCTTCTGCCAGGAAGTGTGCCCGGAGGATGCGATCTTCCTCCAGAAGGACTACTCCCTCACCGGCCTCGCGCGCGGCGAGATGATCTTCAACAAGGAAAAGCTCCTCAGCCTCGGCGGCACGAGCGGCGGCATCCAGAAATGGAAACACAAGCTGGCCGAGGCCAAGGAACAGGAAGTGTTCCCGGTGGAGACCAAATGATCGGCCGATCTTTCCACGCAACCTGACATGGCACTGTCCGACATCTTCTTCTACCTGTTCGCCGCCCTGACGCTCTTCTGCGGGCTGATGGTGGTGGCGAATCCCTTGAGCCGGAACCCGGTCACGAGCGCCATCTTCTTGGTGCTCACGATCGTCTCCATGTCCGGCCTCTTCGTTCTGCTGCACGCCTTCTTCCTCGCGGCCGTCCAGATCCTCGTCTACGCGGGCGCGGTCATGGTGCTTTTCCTCTTCGTGATCATGCTCCTCGACATCAAGGAAGAAGAACGCCGGAAGTTTAAGGTCATCAGCACCGGCATCGGATCGCTCGCCGTTTTCGGCACAGCCGCGATATTCCTGAAGAGCATCGGCACGACCCAATGGAAAGGTCCCGTTCCAATGATCGAAGGAACGACCGTCGCGCTTGGAAAACTGCTCTTCGACAAGTTCCTCCTGCCCTTTGAAATCGTCTCCGTGCTTCTGCTCGTCGCCATGATCGGCGTCATCCTCCTCAGCCGAAAGGAGCTGAAATGAACCTGCTCGCCGCCACCGTCGACCTACCCTCGCTCCCGCCCGTCGGCCTCCAGCACTACCTCACCGTCAGCGCCCTGCTGTTCTGCCTGGGCGTGCTCGGCGTGCTCATCCGCCGGAACATCCTCGTGATGTATATGTCGCTCGAACTGATGCTCAACGCGTCGAACCTCGCGCTGGTCGCCTTTTCCCGGTTCAACAACAACCTGAACGGACAGGTGATGGTGTTCTTCATCATCACAGTGGCCGCCGCCGAAGTGGCGGTGGGCCTTGCCCTCATCGTGGCCCTCTACCGCAAACGGCAGACCGCCCACGTCGAAGACCTCACCACGATGAAGCTGTAGCCCGACGCGATGAACCCCGAGCTTCTACCCTGGATCATTCTCCTGCTGCCGCTGGCCTCGGCGGTGGTCATCACCCTTTTCACGCGCGGATCGAAGTGCCTCAGCGCCGGCATCTCCATCGGCGCCATCGCCACGGCCTTCGTCGCGAGCATCATCCTCTTCGCCCAGACCGGCGGCGGCGTGCTGCTTGGTCCTTTGCTGAATTTGGAATGGATCAACCTCCAAGTCCCCGGCCTCACCGGTGAAGCCAGCTCCGTCCAGGACATCATCATCAACTTCGGTTTCAAGATCGACGCCCTCAGCCAGCTCATGCTGCTGATCGTCACCGGCGTCGGCACCGCCATCCACATCTTCTCGTGGGGCTACATGCACGAAGACCGTTCGGTCCCGCGCTACTTTGCCAGCCTGAGCCTCTTCTGCTTCTCGATGCTCGGCATCGTCCTCGCGAACAACCTGATGATGATGTTCATCTTCTGGGAGCTCGTCGGCGTGTCGTCCTATCTGCTGATCGGCTTCTGGTTTGAGAAGCCCTCCGCCGCCGCCGCCGCGAAGAAGGCCTTCCTCACGAACCGCATCGGCGACTTCGGCTTCATGCTCGGCATCCTCATGGTCTGGGGAATCCTCGGCACGATGAGCTTCGACGGCATCGCCGCCGCCCTGGCCAAGAATCCCGTCGCGCTCGGCACGATGGGGACGATCGCCGGCCTGTTGATCTTCTGCGGTGCGATGGGCAAGTCCGCCCAGTTCCCGCTGCACGTCTGGTTGCCCGACGCGATGGAAGGCCCGACGCCCGTCTCCGCGCTGATCCATGCCGCGACGATGGTGGCCGCCGGCGTTTTCCTGCTTTGCCGCGTGTTTGTGGTCTTCACGCCGGATGCCTTGACCGTCATCGGTTGGATCGGAGCGATCACCGCCTTGATCGCCGCGTTGATGGCCGTTCAACAGAACGACATCAAACGCATCCTCGCCTACTCCACCTTGTCCCAGCTCGGCTACATGGTCATGGCCGTGGGCACGGGCGGGGTTGTCCTGGGCCAGGGGCCCTCGGCCGCGATGTATCACCTGACGACCCACGCGTTCTTCAAGGCCATGCTCTTCCTCGGAGCCGGCTCGGTCATCCACGCCTGCCATCACGAGCAGGACATCTGGCAGATGGGCGGGCTGAAGAAGAAGATGCCCGTGACCTTCTGGACCTTCCTCATCGGCACGCTGGCGCTGGCCGGAGTGCCGCCCTTCAGCGGCTTCTACAGCAAGGACGCCATCCTCGCCGTCGCGTTGGAGGCCAACAAGGGCTGGTTCGTCATCGCCGCGTTGGTCGCGCTGCTGACCACGTTCTACATGGGGCGTTTGTTCATCATCGCGTTCCTCGGCAAGCCCCGCTCCGAGTCCGCCGAGCATGCCCACGAATCTCCGGGCATCATGAGCTTCCCGCTCATCGCCCTCGCGATCCCGTCGGTGCTCGCCGGCGTCTTCGGGATCAACCACCTGCTCGACCACCAGTTCGGCATCGAAGCCCACGGTAGCCACGGCGTGTTCGCGGAACTCTTCGCGCCGTTCGGCCATTCGCCGTTCGCCGCGATCTTCGGCGTGCTGGCGGTCGTCTTCGGCGCT